>NZ_JABXGB010000004.1:0-252383 GCF_022627935.1 Ochrobactrum sp. C6C9
TTACGACGGTGCAGTACCATTTCTACCGGATGCGCGACAACGGCTTGCTTGATCTTATCAATGAAATGCTGGTTGCGGTGACACGGCTGGCGGAAGGCCGCAAGGCGGAGCCGACAGCCGCTATTATCGATAGCCAGTCGGTCAAGACGACGGAATCTGGCGGTCCACGAGGCTATGATGCTGGCAAAAAGATCAAAGGGCGCAAGCGCCATATCGTGACCGATATGACGGGCAATATGCTGGAAGGCATCGTGCATGGTGCCGACGTTCAGGACCGGGACGGTGCACCTGATCTGATCAATCGCACCTGTGACAACTATCCCACCGTGGCGAAACTCTTTGCCGATGGCGGATATGCTGGCGAAAAGCTGACAACTGCTGTGGCACATCTCAAAGCGCTGGCAATTGAAATCGTCAAGCGATCCGATCAGGCCAAAGGTTTTGTAGTTTTGCCCAAACGGTGGATCGTCGAGCGAACCTTCGCCTGGCTCAACCGCTGCCGCCGTCTGGCAAAAGATTGGGAGGCTTCAATTGCATCCGCAGAGGCATGGATGTTCATCTCGTCAATCAGGCGAATGACACGGCGTATCGCAAGGCTCGAATTTTGAGTCGGGCACTTAGACCCAAGAAACTGGGAAAATACTATCTGCCATTCAATTTTATCGAATGTATTCGCCCTAGCGGGTTACTTATAATCTCCCACTTTCTGTAGTCTTGACAGTTTTCCATTTCCGGCTCTACCTTGAATTCACGCTCAAGCTTAATGCTGAAGCGAGGGGAGGAATTCATGACTAAAGGTTCAATTATTAATGGGCTGGGTCTAGGTTCAATTTCGCGACGCCAGTTTCTAACGACCAGCGCGGCTGGAGCAGGCGCTCTGCTTTTGCCGTCCTTACCGTCTTTTGCAGCGGACAAACCCAAAATCGGGCTTGTCATGAAGTCGCTTGCAAACGAGTTTTTCAAGCAAATGCAGGCCGGTGCTGAAGATTATGCGGCCAAGAATACGGACAAGTTTACCTTTGCCGCTGTTGGCATGAAAGACGAACGAGATTTCGCCGCCCAGGTTGATGCGGTTGAAAACTTCATCACGCAGCAGTTCAATGTGATCGTTCTGGCGCCGGCCGATTCCAAGGCTATGGTCACACCGGTGAAGAAGGCGCTGGAAGCTGGCATCAAGGTCATCAATATCGACGTGGCGCTTGATGAAGAGGCGAAGAAGCAGGCCGGTGTCGATCTGGCATTTTTCGGACCCGACAATCGCGAAGGCGCAAAGCTGTCCGGCATGGCACTTGCCAAGGAACTCGGCAAGGGCGGTAAGGTGGTTATCCTCGAAGGTAATCCCGAGGCCGACAATGCCAAGGAGCGCAAGAAGGGTTTCGATGATGCTGTGGCCGAAGGCGGCTTGACACTGTTGGATTCCAAGACCGCGCATTGGGAGACAGAAGAAGCCAACACACTCATGACGAATTTCCTTACACAATATCAGGATATTCAGGGCGTTATGGCAGCCAATGACTCAATGGCGCTGGGCGTTGTGAAGGCGCTTGATGCAGCAGGCAAGTCAGGCCAGATCAAAGTCGTTGGTTTCGACAATATTGCCGCCGTACAGCCACTGATCAAGGACGGCAAGATGCTGGCCACGATCGACCAGTTCGGCGCGCAGATGGCGGCAATGGGCATCGATTATGGCCTTAAGGAACTGGCGGGAGAAAAATTCTCAGGCTGGGTCAAGACGGATATCAAGCTGATTACCGCCAAGGACCTTTAGGAACTCGCAAGATAGCGAGGCCGCATCGGATGCACTCCGTTGCGGCCTTCCGTCACTCCAACAGGCAGGAATAGTATGCAGTCAGCCGACGCGATCTTGAAGCTTGAAAACGTCGGCAAAGTCTTTCCGGGCGTAACTGCTCTGGAGGGTATCAATCTACAACTGTTGCGCGGCGAAACGCATATTATTCTGGGTGAAAACGGCGCTGGCAAGTCAACGCTCATCAAACTGCTTGCCGGTATCTATCAGCCGGACGCTGGCGAGATTGTTCTGAATGATCAGCCCTATCGGCCCAAGACGCCGCATGATGCGCAAGTTCAGGGCATTCGTATTGTTCATCAGGAACTCAATTTACTTCCACACCTTTCCATAGCGGAAAACCTGATGTTGGAAAGGCTCCCGCGACGTTGCGGCATCTTGGATCGGGCTTCGCTCAACAGGCGTGCCGCTGAATTGCTGGACGAGGTTGGGCTGGCGTTAGATCCTCGCACACTTGTCTCCGAATTGGGCGTCGCGCAAATGCAATTGGTCGAAATTGCAAAGGCGCTTGGCTATGATAGCAAGCTTCTGGTCCTGGATGAGCCGACGGCGACACTGACACCGCCTGAAATTGAACGGCTCTTTGCCATTATCGGGAGAATGAAGGTCAGGGGTGTAACTATCATTTATATCTCGCACCGCCTGCATGAAGTCTTTGAAATTGGTGACCGGGTCACCGTTTTGCGCAACGGTCGTCTGGTTGAAACGCGCGCCTTTGAGGGGCTGAGCGTGCCCCATCTGGTCCGCATGATGATTGGGCGGGATATTGCAGACGAATATAGCTTCGACTCCACCATCGTGCCAGGTTCGGTTGCCCTCGAGGTCGAAAGCGTTACACGATCGACAACAGACCCTGCGGTCTCCTTTTCGGTGCGCGAGGGCGAAATTCTGGGTGTGGCAGGTCTGGTAGGATCGGGCCGCACGGAGATCATGCGCGCGATCTTCGGTGCTGATCCCAAAGGCGGGGGACAAATCCGTGTGGACGGCAAGCCGGTAAATATTCGCAATCCCAAAGATGCTGTCAGAAATGGACTGGGTTTCCTGACCGAAGATCGTAAGGGGCAGGGGCTGATGCTGGATATGCCTGTAGACATAAATGCGACGATCACCGATTTGAAGAAAATCTCCCATGGCGGATTGCTGGACAAAGGCGAAGAAAAGAAATCCGTTATGGAACTGGTTGAGCAATTGCGGATCAAAACGGCCTCCATAGGCACATCGGTGCGCAATTTGTCTGGTGGTAACCAGCAAAAGGTGGTGCTTGCAAAATGGCTGTTTCGCGGTTCCTCAACATTGATCCTGGATGAACCGACGCGGGGCGTCGATGTCGGTGCCAGACGCGAAATCTATCAATTACTCTGGATGCTGGCCGCAAATCAAAAAGCAATCATTATGGTCTCTTCGGATTTGCCTGAACTCATTGGCATGTGTCACCGCATTATCGTGTTCTCCAATGGCAAGCTGGTAGGAGAACTGCGTCGGTCGCAATTTGATCAGGAGCGTATTCTCTCGCTTGCCTATCAGGAGCATGTTCAATGACAGCTAAGCCCTCTGTGCCCGAGAGATCCGCAGCAGCGGACCGACAGAAGTTGAAACGCTTCTTGCTGCGTGACGCTGGCGTTTTTCTAGCTCTTTTACTGATCACGCTGGTGTTTTCTTTCACCGCGCCTTATTTCGCCACGCCCGGCAACGCGTTGAAGATTTTCGTCCAGATCGCCATTAATACGGTTCTCGCGGCGGGGATGACTTTCGTCATCCTGACCGGCGGCATTGATCTCTCCGTTGGCTCGGTGCTCGCGCTTTGCACGGTCATAGGTGCGCTCATCATGACATCAGGTCTGGAACCCGGATTATCGATACCGCTTGCCGTGCTGGCTTGCATCGCAGTTGGTGGGTTTTGTGGCTACATCAACGGTAAGGTGTCGACCTTCTGGAAGATTCCGTCCTTCATTGTGACGCTCGGTATGTTGAATATAGCCGCTGGTGCAGCGCGCGTGGTGTCCAACAACTCCACCATTACGGGACTGCCGCAAGGCTTCGTCGATTTCGGTAATCTGATCATCGGCGGCTTTCTGCCCTCAATCTTTCTGGTGGCAGTGGCGGTCATTTTTGCAGGCTGGTTCATACTGCGGTTTACTGTTTTCGGTCGCATGATCTACGCCGTTGGGGCCAATGATGAGGCGGTCCGTCTGTCGGGGCATAATCCCGACACGTATAAGATTGCTGCGTTTGTCATCTCGGGTGTCACCGCAGGTATCGCCGCGATCGTCTATTTGCTGCGCTTGAATATTGGCAGCCCGATCGCCGGTATCGGCTATGAACTGAACGCGATTGCGGCAGTCATTATCGGCGGGACCAGTCTCTTTGGGGGAAAAGGCTCGATCGTCGGCACACTGGCGGGCGCCTGTATTCTGCAAGTTCTGGCGACCGGCCTGCAATTGCTCGGCATCGGCGATAATTACAAGCCAATCATCATTGGCGCGGTGATCATACTTGCTGTGATTGTCGATACCTATCGCGAAAGATTGCTGCGGCGCATCCATTGATGCGCCGCCGTGAAAGAAAGACCTGGCGTCACCTTATTGGTGGACGCCGCCTTCATTTAAGGAAACTTCGCTCCTGGTCCGGCTTTCCCATAAGCCGATACCAAAAAGCACGGCGGTTGTAAGCCATCCCAGCGTGAGAAGATCGGCGCTCTGTGCGAACGGCGCAATGAGAGCCAACAAAACGACCCCTCCGATATGGGACAGGGGGAGGCGACCGTAAACGACATATTTGTAGATCGCGCTGCCAATCAGGTAGATAGCAGGACCGACTGCGATGACGACAATTTGCGCCACGCTGGCATGACCTGCGGGATGCTCCATGGCAAGATCGTTGCCCACAGCGCTCACGATGATGCCGAAAATCAATATGGCGTGGATGTAGTGGAAATAGGCACCGATCTTTCCCGGATCACGGGCCTGCGTAATGCGGGCGGTCGCATCCTTGCTCGACGTCCCGAAATAGAGCCACCACATGGCGATGGTGCCGAGAAAGGTCGCAAGCATGGCGGACAGTTCGGCAATGTTCCAGTTTTCCGCGCCTGCAAGGGTGGCGCCCGTTGCTAGAAGACTTTCGCCCAGCGCCACGATGACAAAGAGCTGGCAACGCTCGGCGAGGTGCCCACCTTCGATCGTCCAATCGCTGACGTGTGAGCGGCCCATTCCCAGCAAGGCAAAGCCGATCATTGGCGAAACATATTCGCAAAGCGCTGCCACGATCCAAAGCGCCAGCCGGGCTTCCCCTTCCGCAACGGCTCCACCGATCCAGAAGCAGGCTGAAAGGGTAAGCCAACCCAGCATGCGCCGGTAATTGGCTGCCAGCGGATGACCCCGCCCCAATTGCCAGACGATAAAGCTGGTTCGTCCAAGCTGCATCGCGACATAGCACCCGGCGAATATCAGGCCGCCTGCGCCAAAAGCGTCCGGGATTGAGGCGGCCATGACCAGCGCCAGCGCCATGCAGCCGAACAGAACAAGGCGAATTTTCAGCTGTTCGGGGTTAAACCAGTTGGTGACCCAGCACGTATATTGCCAGCCGAGCCAGACCGCGAACCAAAGCACCAGCGTTTCAAGCGCGCTCCACGCGGTCAGATGATGAAGCAGCGCGTGGCTGAGTTGAGTGACCGCGAAGACGTAAACGAGATCGAAGAAAAGCTCTTCATAGGTGACATGCGCATGATGACCGTCTCGCAGGCGCAAAAGAGGATGAACTGATTCGCTCATGGATTATTCCTTGGTGTGTCGAGCATCAGATAGTAGGCGCCAAAAACTTGGCTGGTGCGGGGGGACGATGAAAGGATTATCTGCTGACCTCCGTAATGAAGTATTGGCCCCGCTTACACTCACACTGATCGGCATAAGCTGCGCCGTGAAAATCACCCTCTGGGCGCGTACGGGCTGCGGTGCGACAAATCAAATCTGGCTGAAAAGGAGAGATACGCGAGGCGAGCAGTCCCATTCCTGGTTACCATCAATATAGACGTGACCGTTTTCCTATCTTTCGAAACGGCACCGGGACTCTCGATCTTATCGTAAGCTTATGCAGGCTGGGAATACTTAAGACAGTGCTTATCTGGTAATGATACGGTTACATGGCCGCCAAACAGATGTTTTGGCAGGCCCACTTCATTGCAGTGTCTGTCAGAACGTACGAGCGAAACCCTTCAGCGGTTGGAAAAGCAGAGACAGTTGGGAAAAGGCGTCGCCGCTTAGTTAAGCGTGGGCTTTTGATTATGGCGGACCTTCAGTCCCGCCGCTTCTGCGGCTTTGATAAATGACGCCCGGGCAGTATTTGGCAGCCCCTCCATATCCGCGAGGCAGCCTGCAATGCGTCCTGATATTCCTCGCCCTGGGCGCCTTCCGGCCAATAGTTTAAAAGGCATTCCGACGCCATCGGCGTATTCGTCACGACCTGATACTTCCCGAAGCCGTAGAGCTGAATATCAACGGGTTCTCCCCAAGCCATCGCGGTCTCCCAGTAAAAGATGCCCTGCCTTGAGGTGGTAAGGTAGGGCTGACGTCAGCTTGGCAAGTGTCGTTCGAACGGCAGCTGGCGCCAATACAAGTTCGGGCTCCCTAACCTGGCGCGTACATTTTTGTTCCTTGTGTCGCTGCGCTTGCAAGCTTTGGGATCGAAACACCCTTTCGCAAGAACGGAATTGCGGCGCGAACGAGAAGGGGCGGACAACGCCTGCACCTGGAATCCGGTTGGTTTATTTCAGACAATTGATATCGCGTCATGATCGACTAATATGAATTAATCTTTTTGGAATGGGCGGATAAGATGGAAAGTCATCAAGATCAAACTGGCGATGAGCGGCTCGTTGGTTCGACCGGCGGTATACGTCGATTCACGTTGTCCGTCACAGCAGCAGCCCGGCCGCAATTTAGCGATACGGAACTCGACATCCGCGATTGGCTGGCTGCGATTGTCGACGGTTCTGATGACGCCATCATCAGCAAGAACTTGGAAGGAATCATCAAGAGCTGGAACAGGGGCGCACAGCGCCTTTTCGGCTATCAGGCGGAAGAAGTCATTGGCAAACCGGTGACAATTCTCATTCCAGACGACCGGTTGGGTGAAGAGCCGGCTATTCTGGCCGCGATACGCAATGGCAACCGGGTCGACCATTTTGAAACAATCCGGAAGCGAAAAGACGGAACGCTGATCGATATTTCGTTGACGATTTCACCCATTCGCAATGCGAATGGCGTGATTGTTGGGGCTTCGAAGATCGCGCGCGACATTACAGAACGTCTGCAGGCACAAAAGCAGCAGCTGCTCCTGATGGGCGAGATGCAGCATCGTGTGAAAAACCTTTTCGCACTGGCGAACGGAATCGTTTCGCTGAGCGCAAGATCGACCACGCAGGTTGATGAACTCCGCGAGACCGTCCAGGCGCGCCTAGCCGCGCTTGCGCGGGCGCATGAACTGACAATGCCGGCATGGGAAGAGGCCGAAATGACGGTTTCTTCGGTGCCGCTTCAGACTCTGTTACGCACCATTCTAGAACCCTATGATGAGCAGAGTATTCGCATTTCCGGGGCTGATCCTGCAATCTCGGGCAAGTCGCTGACAAATCTGTCGCTGCTTTTGCATGAACTGGCGACGAACGCCGCCAAGCATGGCGCACTGGCGGTAACAGGGGGCCAGCTTTTGGTCAGCGTAGAAGAAACACAGGAAGCTGTCGTCGTTCATTGGCTGGAAACGGGCAATGAACATCATAACGATCAACCAAGCGAAGGATTCGGAACGCGACTTGAAAAGGCGCTGGTCTCAGCCCTTGCGGCCCAACTTGATCGGGCGTGGACGGACAACACGCTCGAAATATCAATCGCCTTGCCTAACACACCTGTTGAATAGCCTGCCCTCCGGCTGACTGGAGAAGGCATGTACCATGCGCGGCTGGACGTGTTCAGCCGCTGATACTCGGCTGTTTGTTCGATTTCATTGATAGCGACGGTCGGGTCTCAGAAAATTTGAACATGCAGGAACAAAGGCAATCGCTTGCGGTTGGGTTGGCTGTCATTTGCCAATGACCAAAGGAGCACGTGATATGCCAGGTCGATACCAAAACGAAGATCGCGACGACTATTATAACGAACCCTACCGGGACCGTGATTATGAAAGCCGTGGCGGAAACTACCGCGACTATGACGAACGCTATCCGGGTGATTATCGTTCGCGCGGCTATAGCGATGACGAGGAACGCTTCGCATATAATTCTCCGCAAAGAGAATCTTTTGCGCGCGATAGCCGCTATGAGCGTCACGGCGCACGCAATGAGCCGATGAAGTCCTCAAGCGGCACAGGAATGCATCGCGGAAAGGGACCGAAGGGTTACACCCGCACGGACGAGCGCATCAAGGAAGATGTCTCTGACGCCTTGATGGAAGATGCAGATCTTGATGCCTCCGACATTGAGGTCAGCGTCAAGAAGGGCGAAGTCATCTTGCAGGGACAAGTCGCAACCCGACAGGATAAACGCCGCGCTGAGGATTGCGCCGAAGCATGTGCGGGCGTGGCGGATGTTCAAAACAACATCAAGGTCCGCTCGGCCACGGCGCCATCCGCCAAGGGTACAGCATAATCGAAACCGGAAGACTCGCGGCTGCGGGAATGCAGCTGGAGAAGAGCTCTTGCAGCTCAATGCGCCACTGCGCGCAAAATTCATACAATCAGGAGGATAAAATGCCACGTAATATGCCAGAACGTGACGATCAGGGCCGCCTTGTCAGTGACGATGACCGCAGCAGAGGCGGCGGTCGTCGCCACTATGCCGAAAGCCGCCGTGATGACGATTATCGCAGGTCCAGTCATTACGACGATGACGACAGGGGACGCAGCCACGGCGGCTGGTTTGGCGATCCGCAAGGACACGCTGAAGCCGCCCGCCGTGGCTGGGACGAACGCCGCGACGACAGGGATTATGACGATCGTCGCCGCTATTCCAGCCGCAATGATGATTTCGACGACCGTCGTTCCAGTCGCTATGACGACGATGATCGTGGTCGTGGCTGGTACGGTGACTCTCGCGGGCATGCAGAAGCCGCCCGCCGGGGCTGGGACGAACGGCGCGATGACCGTGATGACGGCCGACGCAGCTATTCCAGTCGCGATGATGACCGCCGTTACGCAAGCCGTGACGATGACCAGCGTTCCACTGGTCGGGGCCATGGCGGGTGGTTCGGCGATCCAGAAGGTCATTCCGAAGCGTCGCGGCGCGGTTGGGATGATCGCCGCGATTACGAATATGATGATCGTCGCAGGCGTTAATGTTCCAAAGTTGGTAGGGGCGACCATCTGGTCGCCCTTATCCGTCCGTGCAGCTTGTAAAAGTCCGAATAGTTGACGTAATAGTAAGTTGAAGAATTTTTGAATTCTATCTACGGGTGCAAAGAAAGCGGCGCGGAAAAATAATGAATAACCGCATCCTTTTGTACGGATGAGCTTTTCTTGACTCACATATTAAGTGATCAGGGAATGATATCTTTATTAGAATGAATATGGTTTGCTGGTTATGTCGAAGCCGGGAGCCAGACATGCCATTTTTTAATGAAGCGAGCCGCATCTATAATCAAATTGAAGTCGACTTCCTGAGAAGTTGTTATACTCACGCGGCTATAATGCTAGAAGAAAGTGACCGGGGATATTCGGGGCGCGATTTGGCGTCGTTGACACTGTTGCTTTATGACAGCGGCCTTCGCGATCATAATTATATTACCGAACTGGCCGCCCGGCTCGCCAACAAGAAATTCATGGATCGCCGTCAGAAATCGATGGCGGCAAATTCAAATCTTCAGGGAACAAACTCAAGCGCAGGCGGTTAGGCTCACCGATCTAGAATTGGTGTCAGTCCCGCTCGAACATTGCTTGCCAGGCTGTCACCAGCCTTGCCTTTCGCCCCCGCCGAGGCAGGGCATCTTTTTGGGAGGCTGCCATGGCTTGGGGTGAACCTGTTGACGTTGAATTGTTCGGAACGGGCAAACACTGCGCGGTCACGAACACGGCGATGGCTGCGGAATATCTTCTTGAAGAATGGCCGCATGAGGCCCGCGGTGCGGAATTCTGGCGCGCCATCGAGAACTGTCTTGCCGACCTTGAGAACAAGCCCAACACAGCCAGAGAGTGCTTCATTGCCGCTATCAAGGCTGCGGATGAGTCTGCACGTCCTCCAGCACTGCCAGCGTGAACATCCGAGGGTACGGTTCATCGGATGGATGGCGCGAAGCAACACTTGGAGTGTTCGAACGCTAAGCGCCTGCCCCGGCGATGTTGGGAGACGCCGCCGGGGCAAATAACACTGACGGCGCACCGGGAACATCTGGGCCAACGTGGGGTTTGGTTGCCGAGGTAGATCAAAAATGGACAAGGACGGACACAAAACGAGCGAAGGATCCCGCATACGCGGTGCTATCCAGAAGGGACAAACCGGTGACAAGGCGCCTGGATTTGATCCGGCTGCAGCGCCTTTCGAAACGGATTCCGAAGCGGGCGGCAGTTCCTCTCCGGGGCGCGATCATGAACAATCACCAGACAGTATGAAGCACGACAGCAATGCCTCCAGTCACGCTTCGGCCCTGAGTCAGTGGGAGAAGGATAGAAAGCGAACTGTGCAGCCATTCTTAGTGGCGCTGGTGATCCTGCTAGTGATTATAGTGGCGCTTATCCTGATTTGGGGCCGCTGATCGGCAAGGCTACACCTCCAACCTCAACGCCAGGCGTCTATCAGTTCCTCTGTGGAAACCAGTTCCAGTTGTTCACTGAAGCGCTGGTGGCAAAGCGACATGATCGCGTCATGCGTTTGGTCGGAAACGCTGCAGATTGCATCATGAACCATAATGACGCGATATCCACGATCCACGGCACCCAGCAGAGTAGCGAGTACGCAAAGGTCCGTTTCCGCACCGGTGATAACGAGTGTATGAATGCGCTTATTGACCAGATAGGTTTGGAGATGGCCTTCTGTCCATGGCGAATAGACTGTCTTGTCGAGTACGGCAGCGGGGGGCACAAAATCCTTCAACGGGTCCACAAGCTGAATTAGCGCAGGATCGATATGGGTCAGCGTGAGCGCTTCCCATTTTCGGTAGTAATCGACCCAGATACCTACCGCATTCTCGGGGCGCTTTGGCGGGATAAAGCGCGTGAATATGGTGTTGTCACGCTGGACGGTGCAGATATCGATGATCCGTGGCAAAATCTGTTCTACCCACGGAACGAACCATGGCGAGTTTGGTCCAAACAGATTCTGCATGTCGATACAAAGATGCACGGAGCCGGGCTGGAGCTTACCCCGCAAAAGACCCGTTTCTACAGGCATGAGATGCGATGCAATGAGGGCGGCGGGACGACAAGATCGCTTTTCATCGAAATCCCCATCTGCGTTTCGAAAAGACAAACCTCAGGATTTTGGATCGGCTGAGGCCGGTGTCGATGGCGTTGTCACGGCAACCGGATCGCTTGCCGGAAAACTGTCCTTCAAACCTTTTTCAAGGCGCTGATTTTCATCATCTCGTTGCGGGGGCGTGGTTGCCCGCCCCAATTCTATCTCGACCGTCTTTATCGCCTGCGACAGACAGTTTGCCGCCTGCTCGAGTTGTTCATTTCGTTCTGACGAACCGCTGGGCGTAAGTTGAACTGTAATTTTCTCTTCCGCTTCGCCGACAAATTCCACGACTACTGGCGTTTCATCGCTGCGAACATTGATCGTCAGAATATTCATGTCACGCTCCTCGAATTGGTTGGTCCTAACCCGCCGCGCTCCGCGTTGTTCCATGCCTGCCGAAAAAATGTACGGTAACGTACCAATTGCAGTTGCGTCGGAACCAATAGCTTCGAGAGGCCTTATCTCACCGGGTGGGCAGGAGGAGTTACCATGTCATCCAATCCCGATTTCGAAGATGAGTTGCTGAAACTTTTACCCGCGCTCCATCAGTTTGCGCGAACCATGTGTCGCCAATCCACCGATGTGGACGATCTGGTTCAGGAGACAGTGGTGAAGGCGCTCAAGAACCAGGATAAATATGTGCCGTTTGGGCCGCTGAAGTCCTGGCTCTTCACCATCATGAAGAACACTTTCTGCAGCAAAATCAAGCGAGCGCAGCGCGAGGATGTCATGCAGGAGTGGGACGGGCCCACCATCGGTCCGTCGCAAGACTGGGCCATGGAATTGCAGGATGTCGGGCGCGCCTATGACAGGTTATCGCCACTTCACCGGAACGTCATCGAACTGGTGATTTTTAATGGTTTGAGCTATGAGCACGCCGCCACAAAAGCGGGCTGCACCATCGGCACCATCAAAAGCCGGCTCAACAGAGCAAGAACACAGCTTGAAGGCGATTTGAGTTCCGCCGGCAAGCATTGAATAAGAACTTGCCTGCTCGATGGGCCGGGTTCTGCTTCTTCATCAAAGCGCCTCCACGAAGTTGGGATGGCGGCTATTTCGGAACCAAGCGTTCTTCTGGTTGTTGTCCCTGGGTGAGGGACCCAGAAGAGGTGCATGTATGTCATTTCCCAGCCAAGACGCCATGGCGAACAAGCTTTTGGCTTTGCTCCCGCCTGACGATTATGCTGCGATCATCCGTGAAACCGTGCATGTCGATCTTCCGCGAGGTGTCATTATTGCGGAAAAAGGCCGGTCAATCACAAAAGTCTATTTTATGACATCCGGCATCGGCTCCATTGTGGTGACGACCGCCGAAGGTCACCGGGCCGAGGCGGGGCTGTTTGGATTTGACGGTTATGTGCCGACCTCGGCAATTGCCGGTGTTGAAACAAGCTCTTACGATGTCTTCATACAGGTCGCAGGCGAAGCGTACGAAATACCCTATGACCGGTTTCGTCATTGGATGGCCAGTAGCTGCAATTTTTCCAATATCATGATCCGGTCAATAGAAGCCTTTTCGGTTCAACTGGCCCACACTGCGGCTTCCAACGCCATTCACGATGTTCCTCAACGCCTCGCGCGCTGGTTATTGATGTGTGACGATCGGATATCTGGCAGCGAAATCGCCCTGACCCATGAATTCATGTCTATCATGCTTGCGGTCCGGCGACCAAGCGTGACCACTTCGCTCCATATATTGGAGGGGCTGGGGCTGATCAAATCCGTGCGCGGAGCGGTTATCATTCGCAGCCGCCGAGAATTGGAGCAATATGCGCGGGATGCTTACGGCTGGCCGGAAAAAGAGTATTCACGTCTGATGGGCAGTTTTGACCGCGCCCGTTCCGATCCGGTCTAACCGCTCAGACCAAAAAGACGACGATATTCCTCTTCCGGTTTGCCGTAGGCTTCACCGGCAAAATCCTCCAAACCCTTTCGATCACGAACCGTAATACGGCCTCTTTCGGATATGATCAGCTTTTTCCCTTCCAGCACGTGCAGGCCGGTCGTGATGCTGGGACGTCTGACGCCGAGCATCAACGCGATGAAATCGTGGGTGAGCACGATTTCATCCCCGTCGGTCCGGTCGTGAGACATCAAAAGCCAGCGAGCCAGACGTTCGTGAATATGCAGATTCACATTCGCCCAGACTGTGTAGGATAATTGCGAGGCGAAGGTCTGAATGTAACGAGCCAGCAAATTGGCGAACAAGCTGTTGCGGTTGATTTCCGCCCGCGCCGAGCCGATTTCGATCCGATGGCCAGAACCACTGACCTGCATGACGACCTCATGGATACTGGTCGTTGCGCCAACGGCCGCCGATGTGGGCGAAAATCCCTCGCGACCGAACATGCCCGCTTCCACCATTGGACCTTTATCAGACACGGTGATGACCGATCCGATGCCTTCGCAGAGAAAGTAAATATAATCGATAGGTTGGTCAGCTTTAACGAGTACCTGTCCACGTTCCAGGGTAACAGGCTCCAATAAAGTTTGAATTTGATTGTAGATGTCTGGCGGAAGGCTTTTTAACAGGCGGTTTTTCACTGTATTTCTGTCGTACATCTTGTTTTTCTTCGGGCAGAGTACGAGCGCCTCGCCGTCACGCTCCCAATCCTCTTTGACGGTTTTAAGTCTATAACACTTTGATCCGGCAAATGATTTTTGGTACGCTAGCGGACAATTCCGGCAAAGCCAGCCAATCAGGAGCCACTTTCGGGAAAGCCGCTTTGTTGAGATGTACTTCAAAACGAGCAGCTTTGCAGAAATGGGACTTAGAAGGGGAGTCCGATAGTGGCAACAGGCGGCCTGAAGAACGGAGACCGCGGGAAAGCTATATGGTCTGTACGTTAGCAGACCCTTTAATACGCGGCTGAGAAGTAGGCGCATAATGGTTTTTTAATGGAGGCAGACATGCCATTATTCCACGAAGCAAGCCGCATTTACAGTCAGGTCGAGGTCGACTTCATGCGCAGTTGTTATACATTGGCGGCGATCATCCTCGAAGAGAGTGATCATGAATATTCGGGCCGGGATTTGGCGTCATCCATCCTGCTTCTCTATGATAGCGGGCTGCGGGACCAGAACTATATTGTAGAGCTTTCTGCCCGGCTCTCGCACAAGAAGTACGCAGATCGTCATCAGCCGAACACTGGGGTAGCAAATTCTAATGCACGCCAAGGGGTCATTGCGGATGACACCTAACTGTGCTTGTTTTCAAAGGAACCGCTTTCGGCTTGAAAACACCGGCGCTAAAGGCCTTCATGAACAATAATGATGCTGTGCGCATGTTTCTGAACCGCAGCGCTGTAGAGATCGCTCCGCAACTGATTGGCTGGACGTTTCGCGTCGGCGAAGTCGGCGGTCTGATTGTCGAAACTGAAGCCTATTGCAGAACTGACCCGGCCTCTCACAGTTTCTCTGGTCCGACGCGCCGAAACGCCTCCATGTTTGGACGTCCGGGCAGCGCCTATGTTTATCGGATATATGGCCTGCATTGGTGCATGAACATTGTCTGCGCTGATGCATCTGCCGTACTCCTGCGGGCAATTGAGCCGCGACAGGGCATACCGCTCATGCAGGAACGGCGAGGTATGACGGACCTTAAGCAGCTTTGTTCGGGGCCGGCGAAGCTTGCCCAGGCTTTGGCAATTTCCGGCGAGTTGGATGGGGCTGCGCTCGATGCCGCCCCGTTTTTGCTTTCGGCGCCTGAACAGCCATGCACTGTGGATTGCGGTCCGCGCATCGGTATCAGTCGAGCAGTTGAGAAGCCCTGGCGCTTCTGGTTGCGAGGGTCCGGTTTTGTCAGCGGGCCAAAATCGCGTTTGAATGCCCCGAAAGTCTCGCCGTAACGGTCCCGGAAACTTAGCAAAGTTGTCTTGGCGCGCCTGATTTAAAAGACAAGCGCAGGCGGCAGTTTGGAACAAACCCCAATTCGCAAGGTTAGGACGCAAGCTCCTGTCACTCCAAGTGGCTCACAACCGTTGAAAAAGGGGAAGCGAACCATGCCCGCGAGCAAAAGGCCGAGCGCCGAAGACAAGCCGATTACAATCCACGACCAGAAGCTTTTTCCCGGCAACAGTGGCGATCTTCACCAGATTGCGACTGACGATGTTCCGGTCATGACGACATCTCAGGGCGGGCCGGTATCAGACGATCTGAATACGCTTAAAATCGGCGAATCCGGCCCAACGCTGATCGAGGATTTCCATTTTCGGGAAAAGATTTTTCATTTTGACCATGAACGCATACCGGAACGTGTCGTCCATGCGAGAGGTTATGGCGCGCACGGGTATTTTGAGACCACCCGGTCGATCTCCGAATATACGCGCGCCGATATATTCCAGCGCGTTGGCGAGAAAACACCGGTCTTCGTCCGCTTTTCCACGGTTGCGGGTTCAAAAGGCTCGTTCGATCTCGCCCGTGACGTGCGCGGTTTTGCGGTCAAGTTTTACACCAAGGAAGGCAATTGGGATCTCGTCGGCAACAATATTCCAGTCTTCTTCATTCAGGATGCGATACGCTTCCCTGACATCATTCATGCCGTGAAGGAAGAGCCGGATCGCGCTTTTCCGCAGGCACAATCCGCTCACGATAATTTCTGGGATTTCATCAGCCTGACGCCGGAATCCATGCACATGATCATGTGGATCATGTCGGACCGCGCAATCCCACGCTCGTTTCGCTTCATGGAAGGGTTCGGTGTCCATACGTTCCGCTTCGTGAACGAGGACAATCAATCGACATTCGTCAAATTTCTCTGGAAACCGAAGCTCGGACTGCAATCGGTCGTCTGGAACGAGGCTGTGAAGATCAATGGGGCCGATCCGGATTTTCACCGGCGCGATCTCTGGACTGCCATTCAAACCGGTAACTTCCCGGAATGGGAATTGTGCGTGCAACTCTTCGATCAGGAATTTGCCGACAGCTTCGATTTCGACGTGCTGGATCCGACCAAGCTGATACCCGAAGAAATTCTCCAGCCGATTTCGGTCGGTCGGCTGGTCCTTGACCGCATGCCGGAGAACTTTTTCGCGGAGACCGAGCAGGTTGCCTTCATGACGCAGAATGTGCCGCCCGGCATTGATTTCTCAAACGATCCTTTGCTTCAGGGGCGCAATTTTTCCTATCTAGATACGCAGTTAAAGCGGCTCGGTGGACCGAATTTCACCCAGCTTCCCATCAACGCGCCCAAATGTCCGTTTGCGCATTTTCAGCAGGACGGGCATATGGCGATGCGCAATCCAGACAGCCGGGCCAATTATCAGCCCAATTCCTGGGGGAAGGGGCCGCGGCCCGATCCAGTCAACGGCTTCCGGTCTTTTGAGGCGCAGGAAAGCGGTGAAAAAGTACGTTTGCGCCCGGAGAGTTTTAACGATCATTATAGCCAGGCTCGCCAATTCTATCTGAGCCAGACATCGGTTGAGCAAAGACATATTGCGATGGCGTTGACCTTCGAACTGTCGAAAGTAGAAACGCCCATTATCCGCGAACGGATGGTCTCGCATTTGATGAATATTGAAGAGGGGCTGGCAAACGAGGTCGCGGAGAGGCTTGGCATCCGCACAATGCCAAAGCCTGCCGATGCTCTTGCACCCGTTCGCCAGGATCTCCCTCTGTCGCCAGCGCTCAGCATTATTGAAAATGGTCCCTCAAGCTTCAAGGGCCGCAAGATCGGCGTTCTTGTGGCGAATGGGACGGATATGGAACTGATTGAAGCGATCCGTGAAGCGGCTGTGACAGAAGGAGCGGTGATAGAACTTGTCTCTCCAACAGTTGGCGGTTTTGAGACCTCTGCTGGCGAATGGATCGTGGCCCATCATATGATTGATGGTGGCCCCTCTGTTGTGTTTGACGCCGTTGCCCTTGTCCTGGCAGAAGAGGCGGCCAATAGATTGACCGGAGAAGCTGCAGCGCGTGATTTCGTGGCCGATGCTTTTGCGCATTGCAAGTTCATCGGGTTCAATTCCGGGGCCCTTCCGCTCCTTGCAAAGGCGGGCATAGCGCCGGATGCCGATAAGGGCCTTCTTTCCATCGACAGTGCGACTTCGATTCCGACTTTTGTCGAAGCTTGCCGCAAGCTCAGGTTCTGGCCACGCGAAGAGGCCGTAAAACTGTAACCAAGTGCCTTGCCCGTTTGTCCGCTAATGCCAGTGAGGGAGACATGAACAATCAGCCCAAATCAGTTCGCACCGCAGACGATGATCGCTATAGCAAGCCTGGACCAGACGAGGAAACCGGAGGCGTCACCGGCGCCCTGGGAGAAGGGCTATCGGCATCCGATGCGCCTGAACCCGCTTTAAGCAAGCCTGTGGTCTATTTGAAGAAAGGCTGCCCTTTCTGTTTCAAACTGCGGCTCGCATTGCTGGAAGCCGGAATGCTTGATTGTATTGAGCTTATCGAGTTTGCCGAAGGAACAACTGAGCAGGCTCAGATCAGGGAAAAATTGTCCCCGGTGCTGGAGGATTTGAGCTTCCCCGCTGCAGAGGTTGAGCGGGGCAAGTTCATGAAAGGCTCCGATGCACTGATCAAGTATTTTCTCGGTCAGAAGGGCATCAAGGCCGAGGCACTCCCGACGCTACAGGCATATATTGACGGGCCATTCGCTCAGCTTGTTGAGCGCGTTAAAAACGATTAGCGAGATGGGGTCGAGGATGAGCCCGAATTCCTTGCACAAACTGAAGGGTGCTGGCTATCTCGTTTCCACGCTAAGCGTTTTGCTGTTGGCAGTCGTTAGTTGGGACGGCGCGCATAAAAGTATTTTGCCGACGATATGTTTGATATCCGGCGCGGCAACATCCATTATCGGCATGTTCTGCCGCTGGCTTACCTATCAGATTGAGAAGAACCAACAGAATGGCGATTGAATAGTCGCGCGACGAATTATCACTCTGTCTTCGCGTTCTAATTGCTTTTAGAAATACCTCTCCAGCCGATTACCTTCGCCGAAGCCACTTTCCTTGCAGAACTCCATTTCAGTAGCGTCGCGATCAGCACTTAAGTGCAGCAGCCAACTCGCGCCCATTATCTCATAAATAGATGTATATTATAAGTTACTAATTTTCTCTATGTTAACATTAATTCAGATTACACTAAACAAGTCATCACGAAATTGTATAAGTATATCTCGTGGGTTTGTGTTGCATTGGTCACGTGTTCTAGGCGCACTCTGACCAGCACGACGGAATGTCAACGGATTCGGAGGGAAGAATGCTAAGATATCTGACCATGGTGGGGGCTATCGCGGTTGGTGCAACAATTGCGCCGCCGTTCACTCTCGAAGCAAAAGCTCAAACGACTGTCGAGTGCCGCTCAAGAGACTACAAATACGATGAATGCTACGCCGGGCCGCTGTCCAGGCCACAACTTATCCATCAAACGTCAAGCTCTGCTTGCATACTGAACCGCACGTGGGGATACAATCCAAAGAGCCGCTATATATGGGTTGCGCAAGGGTGTTCCGGCGTATTTGCAGATGTCGGTGGCTATCACCATGGCCGGGGCGATGGGTTCGATCCGGGTGCGCGCCAGTATGATCATCATGGTCATGATATTGGCGGTGTTGTCGCAGGTGCAGTTCTCGGTGCAATCGTCGAGGGAATGGTTGCCGATAACAAGCACAAACACAGCCATGCAACAAGCAACTACCGTGACTCCGGTGACTATAATGGCTGCCACGGCATTGGGTGCACTGTCGACAGGCCGGATAGCTCTGAGCGTATCGATAACACACCGCAGTTCGATAGAAACGGCGAACCCAACTACGATACGCATGGCAATTATATCGGCTGTCACGGTGTCGGATGTTTGGTGGACAGCCCTGATTAGCAGGTTGCATAGATGAGGGCGCGCAAACGCGCCGCCCTTATCTTTAAAACGCAAAGCAAATGGCAATGTTGTTATGCGTCGTCAAAATAAGATTTCGTATTTACTTCGAATCTGCCATAGAAAAGAAGCTCTTAATGGGCAGGGGCGCGGCGGCTGTTAATATTGGCCGTCGGGTGGATTAATCTCTGGCCGGATGCGTCGCTGCCACGAAATGACGTGGTCGCCCTTTTCTAAGTCAGGATGACATTGCAGATCGTGAACTACAGGAAGTCAGCTAACAAAGGCCTCTAAAAATGCAGTCGTCGTCGTGTTTCCAAGTTTAAATGTTGCTCTGGTGCCGTGTTCTTTCGAGACGGGCTTGATCCAGCATAGCCTCGCACGCGGCCATCTGTTCCCCCCTTATGAGGAGTATCGAATGCCACGATTGAAGTTAAAGTACCTCATACTTGCAGCTGTGCCTTTGGTAATCACTGGCTGTGTCACCGCAGATGAAGTCTTCCAAGACAAATGTTCGTCCTTCGGCTTTCGCCCGGGCACCGATGCCTTCGCGAACTGCATGATGCAACAAAGTGCGCTTCATGAACAAGATGAGCAGCGCGCTCAGGATCGCATTCAGGCACAGGAAGAGCGTGATCGTGAACGCAAGCGGGAGCGCCGCCGCCGTGAAGAAAGCCAGATAGATACACGGCCTCAGTTCGATAGGGACGGCAATCCGAACTTCGATACACAAGGCAATTATACCGGTTGCCATGGCGTGGGATGCGAAGTCGATAATCCGGATACCGACAACTAAACGGACGGCTGGATCAACAATCGAAAGCTTTCGTGCCGTTCTCGCGAGCGGGATACTGAATTCTTTTTAGTGTCCCCCGTTATATGCGCGTTCACTGAAAATATACGAAATAAATACTCATTTGAAATGCATAAGCGATTAAATTTATTGTAGGGCCAAAGACCTGGTGTTAGTCGATTTTTAAAAGGAGCGGCTATCAACCCTCCAAATTGCATAGCGCGGGTTCCCCCCTTTATTGCCCTCGTTATCGCGGTTTAAAGAAAAGGCCCTGAACTATGTTAACTGCTGCCCTGGAGTGGTCCGTTCCGATACTGCTTTTCCTTTGCGGGATCGCACTTATCGTCGCGGCAAAGTTGAACGCGACGACCATAAAATGGGGCGTCGGTTTGTGTCTTTTGGGCGTCGGTTATTCGTTGATGCTTATTCGTACTGAAAGCTTTTCCGCTATTAAACCGCTTGGTGAAGATCTCCTGATAATATCGGGGATTGCGATTTGCTGCCATGCGTTTGCGAGCAAGTTTAAGCTTCGAGTACTATCTGTTTTTGATGCGCTGATTGTTTTTCTCGCTTTAGCAGCGGCTGCTTTTTCATTGTTCTATTTTCAAAGCGTTAGACTGGAAAGTCTATCTGTTCTAACCGGATGCGCTGTTCTTTTGATTTCATATTTATCGCGCGTAAAATTTGGAATGAGAACCGCTAGTGAATGGATATTAATATCAGTTTTTTCTTTTGCACTGGTTTGTTTGTTGATGCAAGCGGCTGCATATATATTTGTTCAAGACGTCGATCCCACAGTTGGTCTATGGAGTAATTCCATATGGGGCGTCTTTCTGCAATATACAGGTCTTTTCGGCGGTCTTATACTCGCGCTGTCAGTGCTCCTGACAATAAATTTGGATATCATTGCTGCCTATCGAGATAGGATAAGCCGAGTTCCCGATACGCTTCCCTTATCGAAATCGCGTGCGTTGGATCAGTCGTCCGTTACGGTCGAAGCCTCTGTGCTGCACAGCGGAGCGGAAATACAGCATTCTTCCAGCACGTCTGCCGATTTTTCGAAGACGTCCACTATTTCGATGAATGGCGTAAATCAGCGGGAAGTGGAACAGAATGAATTTCCGGATATGGATGAAGCTATACGTGCATGTCTTGCCAAATTGACAAGCGCAGCCGAATTCTCCAGATCGCCGCGTGCGCGGAAATTTCTTATCTATATTGTCGAAGAAACCCTTTCAGGGCGGGCGGACAGAATAAAAGAATATACAATCGCCTTGGATGTATTTGACCGGAAAAGCGGGCACGATCTCGCAGGCGATTCACTCGTCAGAACAAGTGCCAAGAGGCTCCGACAATCACTGGACGTCTACAATAACGGGAAGGGAAAGCTGGAACCCATCCATATCGCGATCCCCAAGGGAAGCTATATACCAAAGTTTTTCCGTAACATTCCGTCCGATATCAACCCCGTCTGACGTTTCGCGGTGGATGTGACGGTTACGTAACCTCCCCAAAACCTGTTGCTCATTTAAGGACTATTCAAAGTAGCGTATTCTGATCGAGTGTTGGTCAATACGAGCGTGTTAAATACTGCGTTTAAGGGGTGCGCATGGTTGATCGGATATACTGGCTGTCAGCGGCTGGTTTGAGAAGCGAATCTTTAATAATCGGCGAACTGCGGATGGATTTCAGACGTGCCGCCTGGCGACTAAAATTGCAGAGCGCCATTTTTGGTCGCGAATATCCCTCTGCTCGAACACAGCCCTTTCTCGATAGAAAAGAAGTTCTACCTTCGCGTGAGTGGGTAATCGAAGTCCACAGATCCTCGTTGGTTGTCCGCACTCTCCAACGCAGGCACTGTGACAGACCGCTGTCAGTTCGCCCCCAGTTAACTGGCAGCGGTCGCCCTTTTGTTGCGCAAAACGAACGGTTTAGTACGGTTTTGAGCTCGGCGGTCGGATGAAGTGGCTCGACAGTATTCCCGAAGAATGGGGTAAGTTGCACAAGAGCGATAAGAGCGCGGTCACCCTTACCCGGACCGGGCCAAATCAAATCCAGATTGTGGCCCCAGATCCCTTCGCGCTTATCCTGCTCACGCCGCAGATAAAACGGGAGGCGAGAATAGGCTCCGACCGAAGCACCACTGCGAATGTCCCGGTTGGATCGCTGGAGCTTATTCCGGATCAGGCTGATCTCTTCGCGCGCTGGCGCACGCCAAAGGAAAACATCCTGTCCTGTTTCGGAAGCGATCGGTTGCGCAATCTGGCCGGTGTAGAATTTGAGACGGATGAGTTTGAGTTAAGGCCGTTGAGCCCTGGGCGGATAGATAAGACCGCATTGGCGCTTGCGCGGCTCATGCGGGAGGAGATTTTACGCGGAAACGACAGCTCCAATTTGCTGTATCTGGATTCCCTGAATGTCGCGTTATGGCTGCATCTCCTGCGAAATCATTCTTCCATTAGGAAAACTACATATAACGGTCTCGCAGGTGGTTTCTCGGCAAGGGCCTGGCGCACGGTGGACGATTATATGCGCTCGCATCTCGCAGATACCATTCCTATCGAAACCCTTGCGAGTTTGGCGCGCTTATCCGTCAGCCATTTTTCCCGCGCCTTTCGTCAAACTACCGGCAAAAGCCCGCATCAGTATCTCATTGATCTGCGTGTCGAGCGCGCAGAACTTCTCATTCGCGCCGACGATCTGCCGCTTGCCGAAATCTGGCGGATTTGCGGGTTTGGAAGCCAAAGCCATATGACTTCCCTTATAAGGGAACGGTTGCATACAACGCCCACAAAGATAAGGCGTGGCGAAATATAAGAACGCAGGCAGGTTGTCTCTTAACCTGCCGCGTTCCAAAGAGCCGCCATTGTTCGAAAACGACTGTCATATCTGAATTCAATCAGAAAGGAATAACAGCATCTGATTTAGTAGCGATAACTCAGATATGCATGCTCATATAGCGAGTATCAGCCCCTTCCTGGAGGGATAGCTGATGAATTCGGTAATTTTCAAAGGAGGCCCTTTCCATGACCGATCATTCCATCAAAGGCAAAACCGTCATTATTGCTGGCGGTGCGAAAAATCTGGGGGGGCTTATCGCGCGTGATCTCGCCTCTCATGGCGCCAAGGCAATCGCGATCCACTATAACAGCGCAGCAAGCAAAGCGGATGCCGATGCCACCGTTGCCGCTGTCAAGGCGGCAGGTGCGGAAGCCGTTGCATTTCAGGCCAATCTGATCACGGCTGGCGCGACGGAGAAGCTTTTCGCTGACGCGATTGCAGCCCTTGGCAAGCCGGATATTGCCATCAATACCGTCGGCAAGGTCTTGAAGAAGCCAATGACCGAGATCTCCGAGGCTGAATATGACGAGATGTCCGCAGTCAATGCGAAAGCCGCATTCTTTTTCATCAAGGAAGCAGGCAAGCAACTGAACGATAACGGCAAAATCTGCACGCTGGTCACTTCGCTGCTCGGCGCTTATACGCCGTTTTATTCGAGCTATGCCGGTACGAAGGCTCCCGTCGAACATTTCACGCGCGCCGCTTCAAAAGAGTTCGGTGAGCGCGGGATTTCAGTGACCGCTATCGGACCCGGTCCCATGGATACGCCGTTCTTCTACCCCGCTGAAGGTGCGGACGCGGTGGCCTATCACAAGACAGCCGCAGCACTTTCGAGCTTCTCGAAGACAGGCCTGACGGATATTGGCGATATTGTTCCGTGGATCCGCTTGCTGGTCTCGGAAGGCTGGTGGATGACGGGGCAGACAATTCTCGTCAATGGCGGTTATACAACCAAGTAGACCAGTAACGGCGGATCGAGTACGCTCGGTCCGCCGGTGCCCGTTCAGATTTTAGGCGATAGAGGAGCGAGACGATGCAGCGATTGATGATGTTCGGTTTGGTTGTGTTTGCTGTGCTCCAGTCTTCTCTTGCCTATGCCGATTTGAAGGCGGCGGATCGCCGGCTGAATGACCTTTATGGTCAGGTCATCAATGCCTTGCCGGATGGAAGTCAAGCGCAGCTCAAGGAAAGCCAGCGCAACTGGATCAAGTACCGCGACAGTGAATGCCGCTATCAGCAAGTAAACTACGCGATCATGGTGTCTGAAGCGGATTGCAAGGAAGTCCTGACGCGCCAAAGAATAGGTCTCTTGAGCCAGCAGTTGGGTTGGCTGAAAAAAATCGGACAGCAGGACGATTCCGATGCAGCCATGGATTGTAAACAAGAGATTGGTGCGAAAGCGGCCAATATTCTCGTCAACCAATGCAAGGAAATTTCGCCCGCCACCAACCCGCCGTGCAATTCGGGAAATTCATGCGATTTGATCAGGGATGAAATCAAGCGCGGTTGCGGCATGGTAAGCGGTAAGAAGCCGTCCTATTGTCAGTAGCTCGATCCTCTGCAGGTAGGCAGGAATTCACTCAGTTAGTGTGGTGCCCAAAGCCAACGAATGGAATATCAGCCGTCGTTGGGAAAGGTACGCCCTGATAGCAGGTCGTTATAGATAATGTAGTCACTGTTCTCACCAATCATGTATGATTAACACATTGTTTTGATTGATTTTAAGTAAACCGTGGGTTGTTGAATGCGCCCTTAAGTGTTAGTCGATCAGCGGACAGGACGGCGTAAGCAATCCACGTTTTTGCGTGGCATACTCGACCTTCTGACATCAGTTAAGTCTGTATTCAACTAAATGATTGTAAAGGCCGCCGTATAATCAATTCCGCTTTGGAATGGTCCGTTCCACTATTGATCCTTGTTTGCGGTTTTGGCCTGATTGTTGCTGCCCGGTTCGGTTTTCCAACAATTCTATGGGGTCGCGGATTATGCCTGCTTGGAGCTGGCTATGGCCTGATGCTCTTTCGCACGGCCACATTCTCGGCGGTTAAACCTTTGGGAGAGGACTTGCTCATTCTGGCGGGCGTGGCCCTATGCTGCCGCGCGCTGGTTTACCATTTCAAAATGCCAAAGAAGCCGGTTTTAGAAATCGCTCTTGTCGTGATTTTCCTTGGCGCAGCGGCACTATCGCTGGCGCTTTTTCAAAGCGTGAGGCTTGAGACGCTGTCGATACTCAGTGGCAGCGCATCACTGACATTGGCGTCTCTCTGGCAGGTGAGAGCAAAGAAGAAATCCTCTTCCGAGAATGTACTTTTTGTGACCTTTATTGCCATCTTCGCGTTTCTTTTGGTTCAGAGTGTCGTCTATCTGTTTTTGAGCGACGCCGCGCCTGAGGTCGGCTTTTGGAGCCGTTCGTTCTGGGGCGTTATGCTGCAATATACGGGGCTTTTCGGCGGCGTTATCTTAACGTTTTCGATTGTCCTTGCGGTGAGTATCGATCTGATCAACGGCTATCGCGATATGGCTCACACGGACTCGCTCACACGTGTTCCAAACCGCAGAGGTCTGCAGGCGTTCCTGCGCTCGTTTCAGCTGGCCAATGGGTCGGTCGAGCCAACGACAATCATTCTTGCGGATATTGATCACTTCAAAACGGTGAATGATCGGTTTGGCCATCATGCCGGCGATATGGTTTTGACTGATTTTGCTCAATTGTTACAGGAACGGGCGGGCCCGGGAAGCTGCGTGGCGCGCTTGGGGGGTGAGGAATTTGTGGCACTCCTGCCCGGAACTTCTGCGTCGGTTGCAACCACTCTGGCCGAGGATTTGCGCCAGACATTTGCAGCCAGACGATGGCGCCATATATCTGCCGATCTGCAGCTGACCGTGAGCTTTGGCGTAACAGTGCTGGAACAGGGCGAGCCGTTTAAATCGGCAATCGCCCGCGCCGACAGCTATCTCTATCGTGCCAAGCAACACGGACGAAATCGCGTTGAGAGGGATCGAGCGGCGTAGTTCGGCGTTGCTTGTGCCTTGCCGGTCGAACAATGGCCAATTTGCCCGTTCCTGTATTAAGAAAGAAATTAGCGACGCGGGTTGCGCGGTGCCCCGTGACAGCGCGAGCAAGGCATGCCATAGGAAGGCCAAGTTATCACAAGGCCTCCCACACTCATGATCCGTATCGACAATATCAGCAAGTCGAATAGCCATCGCATTCTGTTTATCGAAACCTCCGCCGCATTGAACCGTGGTGAAAAGATTGGTCTTGTCGGGCCAAATGGCGCTGGCAAAACAACGCTTTTCCGTATGATCACCGGTGAAGAACTGCCGGATGAAGGTCAGGTCACGGTCGAAAAAGGCGTGACAATTGGTTATTTCAACCAGAATGTCGGCGAAATGGGTGGACGTTCGGCGGTTGCCGAAGTCATGGATGGCGCCGGGCCAGTCAGCATTGTTGCTGGGGAACTGCGCGAACTTGAAGCGGCCATGTGCGATCCCGATCGGCTCGATGAGATGGATGCGATCATCGAGCGCTATGGCGAGGTTCAGGCCCGCTATGAGGAACTCGACGGGTACGGTCTGGACGGCCGGGCGCGTGAAGTTCTGGCTGGCTTGAGTTTCAGTCAGGAAATGATGGATGGCGATGTCGGCAAATTATCCGGCGGCTGGAAAATGCGCGTTGCGCTTGCCCGTATTTTGCTGATGCGTCCTGATGTGATGCTGCTCGACGAACCAAGCAACCATCTTGATCTTGAAAGCCTGATCTGGCTCGAAGCTTTCCTCAAGAACTACGATGGCGCGCTGTTGATGACATCGCATGATCGCGAATTCATGAACCGCATCGTCACCAAGATTATCGAAATCGATGGCGGCTCGCTTAATTCCTATTCGGGTGATTATGCCTTTTATGAAGGCCAGCGTGCGCTGAACGAAAAGCAGCAACAGGCCCAGTTCGAGCGTCAGCAAGCAATGCTGGCCAAAGAAATAAAGTTCATTGAGCGTTTCAAGGCGCGCGCATCTCATGCATCGCAGGTGCAGAGCCGTGTGAAGAAGCTTGAAAAAATTGACCGTGTGGAGCCACCGCGTCGGCGCCAGACGGTTGCTTTCGACTTCGCGCCCGCTCCGCGTTCGGGAGAAGACGTGGTCAGTCTCAAGGGCGTCAACAAAACCTATGGTAGCCGCACGATCTATGACGGACTGGATTTCATGGTTCGCCGCCGTGAGCGTTGGTGCATTATGGGCGTCAATGGCGCCGGTAAATCGACGCTGCTGAAGCTTGTCGCAGGTGCAGCGGAACCCGATCAGGGGATTGTGAATCTCGGCGCCAGCGTGAAACTTGGCTATTTTGCGCAGCACGCGATGGATATTCTGGACGGCGATAGCACTATTCTCGAATGGCTGGAGCAGCGTTTTCCAAAGGCAGGGCAGGCTCCATTGCGCGCGCTAGCTGGCTGCTTCGGCTTCTCCGGGGATGATATCGAGAAGAAATGCCGGGTGCTGTCCGGTGGTGAAAAAGCGCGGCTGGTCATGGCCGCGATGCTGTTCGATCCGCCGAACTTCCTCGTACTCGATGAGCCGACGAACCATCTGGATCTCGACACCAAGGAAATGCTTATCAAAGCGCTTTCATCTTATGAAGGGACGATGCTTTTCGTATCGCATGATCGTCGTTTTCTGGCGGCGCTTTCCAATCGCGTGCTGGAACTCACGCCGGATGGCATTCAGCAATATGGTGGCGGCTATACCGAATATGTCGAAAGCACAGGACAGGAAGCACCGGGCCTGCATGTGGGATAATGCGTAAAAACAAATAGATAGAGCGATTCCCCGATTTCGTTTGAACCGGAACCGCTCTAGGTCGCGACTTTCCGAAGCGACTTCTCGATTTCTCCGCCGCAATAGGCATCGCCATAATCATTGAAGCTTTTGGTATCCAGCGCAGCCAGCGACGGTATCTCCTGCATCCGCTTGGAAAGACCCCATATCATCGGTGAGGTATCTTTGATTATGGTCTCAATTGTAGCGAACCTGTCGGCCATCGTAGACCAAACGATAGAAGTCACGATGTCGGCGATGCCGGGCTTTTCAGTTCCAAGCATAAATCCTGTATCGACTTTAAGCCCGTTTCGCTTGCCAGTATCTTGAAAAATGCGGAGCCATTGGCGTAGTCGGGGAACGAATTCGGTCCATTTTTCACGCGTCCACATTTCACGCCCGCCGTCGAGCGTCAGTTCATCGATGACGTCGTTCGCATCGTTTACAATCTTGGCTGTCAGTGCTCGTTTTTCGATTGTTGTTGGCAGGAGTTCCAGCCTTTCTCCGAGGTACATGGCGATCGCGGGCATTTGTGACACCGCAAAATTGCGCGGACGATCAATCAGCACCGGTGGGCCCATAAATGCGATCGGCTGCTCCTCGACATCAAGGCGCATGACTTCTTCAATCTCGCCGAAATCATGTTCATCCCAGGAACATTCAGCATAAGCCAGAATTCCTCGAATGAACTGGCCGCGGAATGGTACTGGCCAGTAGTAAAGATCGAAATCGCTCAATTGCCACTCTCCTCCTCGCACGCATCAAGGATAACCGGCCAGACCAGCTGAGGTTCCATGTGTTGGAGCTAAGCGGCGATTACTGTCCTCGGCGGGTCAAGGAGACAGAGTTTTTTGGTCTGGTCAGGAGACTCCAGCGGAGATTTGGTTCAGCAGCGCAAACAGGATGGCGGAGAGGATCGCGGCGGCGGGGACAGTCACTACCCAGGCGGCAGCAATGGTCAGTGCATGCGAACGGCGAACCAGCTTGCGACGGCGACGCTCTTCTACGGGAACAGAATTCAGTGGTAGAGCCTGGCGTGCTTTCTTCAACCGCCGTTCTGTGTCCCATTCGCGGAAAAAGCCGACCCCAAAGATCGCACCGATGGCAATGTGGGTCGAGCTGACGGGCAACCCCAGCCAGCTGGCGAGAATGACCGTGATTGCGGCTGAGAGTGAGACGCAATAGGCCCTCATCGGGTTCAGCTTTGTGATCTGATTGCCAACCATGCGAATGAGTTTGGGACCAAATAGACACAAGCCGAAGGAAATGCCGCAGGCTCCAATCAGCATGACCCAGAGTGGTATTACAACGCCTTCAGTTAGCGTACCGGTCTGTGATGTCTGGACAATTGCCGCGAGTGGCCCGACAGCATTGGCGACATCATTCGCGCCGTGGGCAAAGCTGAGCAAAGCAGCCGAAACGACCAACGGAATGCTGAACAGGACTTTAAGCGACTTGTTACGGTTTTCGAGGCCCCGGGACTGGCGGCGAATGACCGGGATCAAGGCAATCCAGCTTCCGATGCCAAATGCCAATCCGATAATCAAGGCTACCCCGATCGACACGTCGATCAGCTGCTTCAGTCCTTTCATGATCAGATAGGTTGCAAAGGTCCCCGCCATGAGCCCCACAAGGATGGGCACCCAGACGCGAGCCGCAGCAATTTTATCCGCGCGATAGACGATACGGGCCTTGATCAGCCAAAGAAAACCAGCCGCTATGATAGCGCCCAACACGGGCGAAATAACCCAGCTTGCCGCGATGGCCGCCATCTGGGACCAATTGACTGCGCCGAGGCCTGCCGCGACGACACCCGCTCCGACGACCCCGCCGACAACCGCATGAGTGGTCGAGACAGGCGCACCGATCCATGTCGCGAGGTTAACCCAGAGGGCAGAGGCAAGCAACGCCGCCATCATTGCCCAGATGAACATCATCGGGGTGGCGAGCGTATCTGGCGCGATGATGCCCGTCGCCACGGTGGACACGACGTCAGTCCCCGCGATGAGCGCACCCGCACTTTCAAACACCGCGGCAATCGCAATCGCGCCGCCCATGCTCAACGCATTGGCACCGACGGCAGGGCCCATATTGTTGGCCACATCATTAGCGCCGATGTTCAAGGCCATATAGGCGCCAAAAACGGCCGCGGCGACGACAATCAGCGTCTGGCTGGTCTGACCGAGCAGCATGGCCGCGCCAAGCCCTGCAAGGATGATAAATACCAGCGCCACGCCCGGTGCCACGAGCGGACGTGAAACGTAACTCGCTGCCGTTTCGAGGTTGGCGAAACGGCCCAAATCTCGATCCAAGGTCTCTAAGTGCCGAGCTTCGAGATCTTCGTTTGCCATGATTTACTCTTGATTACTAACGCGATGTAGCGGTCGAAATAGCCGCTTGTGAATGGTCCATTGAAGGAATTTTGAGCGTTTTTAACTGTCACAATTGAAAAAAGTCAATGACTCGACGCGGCGAAGATGCCTTCGGTCTGTCATTTCATAAGTGCCGTCGACAACTTACAGGCCCTTGAAACGGCACCCAGTCGCCGTGGTGAACAAATTACGGCGCGCAGAACGCCGTGATTATCAATTTGCCGGCTAATCTCCCGACGGCAAAGGTGCACCTCATTCTGCGGAGGAGGCGCGGCAGTTCTGCCAGGCCCCAGCTGCGACATGGGATTTCATGCCGCCTGACTTTGAAGCGATCGCCATGCAGGGCAGGATTTCAAATCCGTAATAGCACGAAAATACCGTCTTGACTCTCAATCTGACATGTTACATGTCTAATTAAGAAATGGGAGGAAATCATGCAAAATTATCTTCTGGGCGCGAGCGCGCTTTGTCTTATTGCCTTGTCCAGTCCGGCTTCAGCTGCCTGTTCCGACGCGGATCGCGTCGAGATCACCTGGTCTACCATTGCAGGCTTTTACACCGACGCCATGGCGCAACTCGTCAATGACTTTCAGGAAAAGGAATGCGCCAAGGTCAATGTCATCAACATTGATAATTCCCAGCTCTATAACAAACAGGTTATCGAGATGGTGGGGCAGACCGGCGCTTATGATGTCGTGACGCTCAACAACGCGGAATATGCGGAGTTTGCAGATAACGGCTTCATTCTGCCGATGACGGATTTTCTGAAAGACAAGCAAAGCATCATTGACGATATTCACCCCACTCTCGCCAATATGACGATCCGTTATAAGGACGATCTGTGGGGATTGCCTTATTATACCTATTCCTCGGGCTTCTTCTATCGCGCCGACCTTTGGGAAGATCCAGCGGAGCAGGCCGCCTTTAAAGCCAAATATGGCTACGAGCTGGCGAAGCCCGCCGACTGGAAGCAGCATCGCGACATGGCCGAGTTTTTCACGCGCAAAGCGGGCGAAAAACTGAAAGGTGAAGTTCTGAAAAAAGACTTCTACGGTGTCGGTCTGATGGCCGGTCGTTTTCCCGACATTCAGGACGAGTTATCGGCGCCTTTGTGGGACATGAAGTCCGACTGGCTGAACAGTGAGGGCAAGGTTCCTGTCGATGACGTCGAGAAGGTCCTGTCCGATTATATCGAACTTCTGAAATTCGCGCCTCCCGCGGCTTTGACCGTCACCTATGACGGTGTCATGAACCAGATGCGCGACGGCCAGATTGCGATGACGCATGACTTCTTCCTCGACCAATGGCCAAATGCGGTCAAAACCGAGGAAAGCGTGCCCGGAGCGAAAATGGCCGTCGCGGAGGCACCGGGTAAAATGTCTTATGTCGGCGGCTTCCTTCTGGCGGTTTCGTCGAGTTCGGCAAATCCAGATATGGCAATGAAGTTCATTGCCCATATCGGAGGACCGGAAGCGCAGGCGAAGTTTGCATCCTATGGCGGTGCGACCACCCTCATGTCGATCCTGACCGATCCGAAATTCCAGACGCCGGAAGCGCGCAAGACCAATGGCGAATATGCAACGCTGGCCAAGGTCTTCGAGAGCATGAACGGTTTCACGTCCAATCTCGTCTCCTCGCCATTTGGCGCCAAGATCTACAACACGATGCAAATTCCGTTGCAGTCAGCGGCGGCCGGTCAGTTGACCGCGCGGCAGGCGGCTGAAAGCCTTGCGACTGAAGTCGAGAAGATTTGCGGTGGTCCTTGCCCCATCGGCAAGTAAATATGGTCGGGGTCGGGACATGTTCCGACCGACCGATCAGTTGGCATATTTCGCGGAAGCGTTGAGCGCCCCGTCGGAAATGTCTGATATACATCGGAGCGGCTTTTGCCTTGAGGGCACCCGCAGGCCGCTCCGGTACCCCTACTCAGAAACAGTCCGGGTTCCTGTCATGAACAGTTATCATGCTCCACCTGCAAAGGTGGCGTCCGACCGCGCATTCTCGGTCCTGCTTATCGTTCCCGCGATGCTTGTCATCGTTATCTTCGCGCTGTTGCCGCTTTATTATGCGGTGGACGTATCTTTCCGTTTTGCCGACCTCTCACGCGGCAAGCTGGGAGACTATGTCGGACTCGACAATTTCCGCACGATATTTGCCGACCAGGCCTTCTGGGCTGCGGCTTGGATCACGCTGAAATTCACCATCGTATCGGTCGGCCTGCAAATGTCGTTCGGCATAGCGATTGCGTTTCTCATCCACGGGGCGAGCTATGGCAAGGGCCTCATCCGATCGATCATGATCCTGCCTCTGGCGACTTCGGCTGCCGTGACGGGGCTGTTCTGGCGCTACCTCTATGATACGCAGTTCGGCGTCGTAAACTGGGTGCTGGGCGCCTTCGGTCTGCCGGAGCCCAACTGGCTCGGCGATTTCAATATCGCGCTCTGGTCCGTCATTATTTTTGACGTCTGGCAGTGGACGCCCTTTGTGGCCCTGATCGTGCTGGCCGGGCTTCAGGCGCTGCCCAAGGAACCTTTCGAGGCTGCCGAACTGGACGGCGCATCCACATGGCGCGTCCTGCGCACGTTGACCTTTCCATTGCTCAAGCCGGTTCTGTTCCTGATTCTCGTGCTGCGGACCATTGATTGCGTTCGTCTCTATGATGCGGTCGCGGTGCTGACGCAGGGTGGTCCTGGCACCTCGACGGAAACCATGACCTTCTATCTCTATCGCACAGGCTTGAAGCTTTTCCGCATGGACTATGCTTCGACCATGGCTGTCTTTTTCCTTTACGTGATGCTTGTGGCGTCAATCTTCGCGCTCAAGCCTTTGCTCAAGCAGTTCACCGATCGTGCAGGGGAGGCATGAGATGTTGCAACACAAGACATCACCACTGAAAGAAATTCTGCGCTATGCGGCGATCTTTGTCGTACTTCTGTTCTTTTTCTTTCCGATTTTCTGGATGCTGCTGACGAGCTTCAAGCCGGAATCGGCGATCATGGTGTCGCCACCCCAGTTTTTCTTCACGCCGACACTGGAAAACTACCAGCATGCGCTCTTTGACAAGGGGTTCCTTTTCTATGTGCGCAATACGCTCATCATTTCGGTGATCTCGACTGCAATCGTGATCGTTGTCGGCTCGCTCGCGGCTTACAGTTTCGCCCGTTATAATGTTGGCGATGGTCATGTGCTGTTCTTCATCCTGTCCACCAAGATGATGCCAGCCATTGCGGTGATCCTGCCTTATTTTCTGATCTTTCGCGATATCGGGCGCACCGGATTTGGCAAGTTCATGCATTTGGGGCTCGACCAGCATGGCGCATTGATCGTGTCCTATGTGATGTTCAATCTGCCGTTCGCCATCTGGCTTCTGGTCAGCTTCTTTCAGGACATTCCGCGTGAACTGGAACAGTCGGCGCGTATGGACGGTCTCAGTCGCATGAAAGTACTGCGCAAGGTGACGTTACCGCTGGCTGCACCCGGCATTGCCGTGACCACGGTTTTCACCCTGATTTTTTGCTGGAACGAGTTCCTCTTCGCCTACATTCTCACCCGCAAATTTGCCTCGACGGTGACGGTCGGCGTTGAAAGCTTCTTCACCCTGCAAGGCATTCTCTGGGGTCCCGTCGCAGCAGCGGCAACGATCTCGGTCGCGCCGATGCTTCTCTTCGTCCTTTTGATGCAGCGCTATATGGTCCGCGGACTGACTTTCGGCGCGGTGAGGGGGTAACGATGTCTTTCTCACAAATCTGGGATGCGGGCTTCAAGTCCGTGATGATCTACATCGGCGTTGTCTTCTTCTGGCTCTGCTTTCTTGAAGCACATTTTCCTGACCGTGGGTTTTCGGTCACGATCATGAATATCGTCGCCGCCATACTCGCCATTGGCTTCTTCATTTTCGCCCGTCAAAGCTGCCGCAAGGAGCGTGCGCTGGCCGAAGCTGAAATCGCCGCCCTCATGAAAGAGGTGGACTGACCATGTATAGTTTTGTCAACGTCCATAAACGTTACGGCTTGCGAACGGTTGCGCTGCGCAAGATCAATCTGGATATTCAAAAGCGTAGCTTCTTCGTTCTCTACGGTCCAGCAGGTGCCGGAAAGTCAACGATGCTCAACCTTTTGGGCGGCATCACCAGGCCGACATCGGGCGATATTCAGCGCGACGGCGTTTCCCTGTTGCCGCTGCCGCCCGAACGGCGCGATGCTGCGATGGCGTTTGAAAATTACGCGCTTTATTCGCATCTGAGCGTCGGCGAAAACCTCGCCTTTCCGCTCAAGGCGCGCAAGATGTCGCGTGCGGAAGTCGAAGACAGGGTGAAGCGGGTCTCGGTGATGCTCGGCATCGGCCATCTGCTCGATCGCCGTCCGGGCTTCCTGTCTGGCGGGCAGCGTCAGCGCGTGGCTTTGGGACGCGCTATCATCCGCCCGGCCGACATTTATCTTCTGGACGAACCCATCGGCCACCTTGACGCAAAGCTGCGTCACCAGATGCGGGCTGAACTCAAGGCGCTTGCGCAAGACCTCAATGCGACCGTGGTGTTCACCACCACCTCCAGTCGTGAGGCATTGGCGCTCGGCGACCGCATCGCGGTGCTCAATCTGGGCAAGCTGGAACAGGTTGGAACCCCTGCGGAGCTTTACCACAGGCCCGAAAACGCTTTTGTTGCCTCCTTCATTGGCGATCCCCCAATGAGTTTCGTTTCCGTGCGTGTGACAGGCGAAGGCAAGAGCGTCGGACTGACAAGCCTGGCCGGTGAAAAGATTGTCTCCGATGAACATTTCAGCCGCTTCAGCAAGCTGGATGATCTCAAGGCCGGCTTCCGGGCGGAAGCGGTTTCGCTTGGCGAAGCAGGTAAGTCCGGCACGATTGCAGGGCAGGTCAGCGTCGTCGAGCATCTTGGTTATGCGAATATTGCCGTCGTCAATGTGGGTGGGGATCAGGTGTCGATATCGCTGCCGACAACGACCTCTGTGCGCGCTGGTGACAGGGTCGGCGTTGCAATCGATCCCGGCAAGTTTCAGTTGTTCCAGGGCGAAAAGGCTCTGGAAGGAAGGGCCTGACACATGGCATCGATAAGAGCGGAAAACCTCGTCAAGCGATACGGCACCGTGGAAGCCGTGCACCCGCTGAATTTTGAGATTAATGACGGTGAATTCGTTGCTATTTTGGGGCCTTCCGGCTGCGGCAAGTCCTCGACCATGCGCATGATCGCTGGCCTTGAAACTGTCTCGGATGGCGCCATTTATTTCGACGGTAAAAAGGTCAACGATGTGCGCGCTCGCGATCGCAACGTCGCCATGAGCTTTGAGAATTACGCACTCTATGCGCCGATTACCGTTTTCGAAAACATCGCCTTTCCCCTGCGCGCATCCGGCATGAGCGATGCGGAGGTAAAAAAGCGTGTGCGCGACATCGCATCCAAGATGGAGCTGGAGTCTTTGCTCTCGTTGCGTCCGGGCGGTCTGTCGTCGGGGCAGGCGCAGCGTGTTTCACTGGCGCGCGCCTTGGTCAGAAAGCCGTCGGTCTTTTTGCTGGACGAGCCTATCAGCCATCTCGATACGCGTCAGCGTTATCGCATGCGGCGGTTCATCAAGGCGATCCATCAGGAATTCGCCCATACGATGATCTATGTGACCCATGATCAGGAAGAGGCTCTTGCGCTCGCCGACCGCATCATGGTGATGAGCAACGGCAATATCCAGCAATTCGACGTCCCATCGGAGATTTATCAACGCCCGAAAAATGCCTTTGTGGCGGGATTTGTCGGCGAGCCGCCGATCAATTTTCTCCCCTATAAGGCAGCCTCTAACCGTGCACTGGATGTGGAGGGCAATCATATCGATCTGCCGGACCATCTGCTGCCGCGTCTGCAAGAGGTCGGGCCGCAGGGACAGATCGCCGTGCGACCGCATTTCCTGAAACTCGGCGCGCATGGTCCGATCCAGTTGAAAGCCAAAGCCTTCATTACCGAGGAATTGCAGGATCACAGCATTGTCTTTGCCGATGTCGGCGCGACCCGCATATCCATCGTTACAGCGCCGGATATTCGTGTGGAACGCGGTGAGGCGATCACGATTTCCATCGATCCGTCGCAACTGCTTCTGTTTCATGCGGCAAAGGAAGACCAGTTCAAATGACGCGCAAGGCTTATGATTATATCGTCGTCGGTGGCGGCACGTCCGGTTCCTATATCGCGGCTAAAATGGCCGAGCAGGGCGCAAGTGTTCTGGTTCTCGAAGCGGGCGGATCGGATCGCAATCCGCTGATCCAGATGCCGGCAGGTTATGTGAAGTTGCTGAATGCTGCGCGCTATATGTGGTTTTTCCAGTCGGTACGACAGGAACAGCTCAATGGACGCACACCGGTCATTCCGTCCGGCCGCGTCATCGGCGGCGGGTCTTCGGTCAATGCGATGGTTTATATCCGTGGCCAGTCCACCGATTACGACCGCTGGGTGGAGGCGACCGGCGACGAGAGCTGGCGTTACGAGCGACTGCTGCCACTTTTTCGCGCCATTGAAGGCAATAACCGTTTCAACGACGATCTGCATGGCAGCGAAGGACCGATGAAAGTCTCCGACCCGTTGCATGTCAATGAGTTGTCGCGGGCTTATGTGCAGGCAGCGCAGGCCACAGGCCTGCCCTTCAAGGCTGACTTCAATCGCGGTCAGCAGACCGGAGCGGGTTTTTTCCAGCTCAACACGCATAATGGTCGACGCTGTTCGGCAGCCGATGCTTTCCTCTATCCGGCGACGAAAACGGGGCTCATCGATATATCAAGCGGCAGCCTCGTTCATCGCGTGCGCATCGAAAACGGACGTGCAAAGAGCGTAATATTCTCGCGTGGCAATGCCGTAACCGAGATCGAGGCGCAAAAGGAAGTGGTGCTTTGCGCCGGGGCCATCGCCACGCCGAAAATCCTGATGCTGTCGGGCATCGGTCCGCAACAGCATCTGAAGGCGCACGGCATCGATGTTGTGCTAGATCGAGCGGGCGTCGGTGAAAACCTTCAGGATCACACCGAGGTGCCGGTGCTTGCCTTCTGCAACGGCAAATACGGCTATTTCGGGCAGGATAGGGGCTGGAACCAGATCCGCAATGGCCTGCAATATCTTCTGTTCAAAAGCGGTCCTGTCACATCGAACGGGGTGGAAGCCGGTTCGTTCTTCGACCCGGATGATTTCTCCAACGACGCGAAGATACAGCAGTTCTGTATTCCGTCGGTTTATCTCGACCGGGGCACAACCGATCTGAAGCCGAGCTATGGCGTCACCATCAATTCCTGTGTGTTGCGTCCGGCGTCCAGGGGAACGGTACGGCTGAATTCTGGAAGGGCTGACGAACAGCCCCTGGTGAACCCGAATTATCTGTCCGATTCGGAAGATCTGCGCCTGTCTGTCGCGGGCTTGCGTCAGGCGCGCAGGGTGCTGAATTCGGCGCCGCTCAAGCATATGGTCGACCGCGAAATCTTTCCGGGCACCGGCAAGGATACGGATGAAGAGCTGGCCAAACATGCAAGGGCATTCGTCAAAACCGTTTATCATCCGGTCGGTACAGCGCGAATGGGGCGCGAGGACGATCCGAATGCGGTTGTCACCAGCGATCTCAAAGTGATGGGTGTCGAGGGCTTGCGAATCGGCGATACTTCCGCAATGCCAAATATCATCAGTGGCAATACCAACTCGACGACACTTGTGATCGCGGCAAAGGCAGTTGAAGCCATGGCCGGTACTGTGACCGGCGCCATGGGTAGCAAGCGGGCAGGATGATATGAGATCCAAGAAAACGATTGCCAAAATCGTCCGACCGAAACCGGTATCCGAGATCGTGCTGGAACGACTGCGCGCCGATATCGTCAACAACGAATTTGCGCTGGGCGAGAAGATTTCGGAGGGCCAGCTTTCGGAACTTTATCAGGTCACGAAGGCGCCGATCCGGTCCGCTTATATCCGCCTCGAAGCAGAAGGGCTGATTGAAATCCGGGCGCAGTCTGGAACTTTTGTTTTCAAGCCGACGCCGCAGGAGCTTCAGGCTCTGTCCGAGCTGCGCACGGCGCTGGAACTTGAGGCAATTTCTCTTGCCATGCAGCGCAGCCTGCGTGTGTTGCAGCGCAGCGTCAGCGAGATTTATGACGAGATGGTCGATTGCGCCCAACGCGGGGCAATTGATGAATATCAAAAGCTCGATACGCGGTTGCATCTTCTGTTCGTGGAAAGTGCATGTTCGCCTTTCCTGGAGGAAACATTCACCAGCAAGGTTAATAGCCGCTTTGCCGCGCTCCGCACGCGTTTCAGCCAACAGCCGCAGCATGTCGAACATTCGCTCAGCGAGCATAAGGGATTGCGCGATGCAATCGAAGCCAATGATGTGGAAGCGGTGCGCAAACTCCTGCGCCAGCACATCGGCTATTCTGAAGTCTATTACGCCGGTCTGATGGACGAGTGACGGCATGACAAATCCCGACCGCAGTGCAGAAATTTCTAACATGTTACATGTTTCAGGCGAGCCATTGATGTGGGCCGTCGTTTGCGATGCGCCGGACGAGAAGATGGAGGGTGTCAGCCTGCGCCGGATTCCGCGTCCACAACCTTCTAAAGGGCAGGTCCGCGTCCGCGTTGAGGCGGCATCGCTCAATCCCGTGGACTGGAAACTTGCGACCGGCTTTGCGCCATGGTGGCAAGGAACCGGCGCGCATGTGGTTGGCCTTGATGGCGCAGGCGTGATCGACAGTCTGGGACCGGACGTGACGGGCTGGAACGTGGGGGATCGAGTCCTATGGCACAGCGACCTTAACCGGCAGGGCGTTTTGGCCGAATTTGCACTGGCTGACAGCCACGTCCTGTCCCTATTGCCAGACGACATAGCGGCGACGTCTGCGGCGGCGCTACCCTGTGCCGGCCTGACGGCCTATCAGGCATTGGTGCGCAAGGCGCACGTGGAAGCAGGGCAGACCGTACTTGTTCAGGGCGCGAGCGGCGCCGTGGGCGGCTTTGCCATGCAGATCGCCAAATCCAAAGGCGCGACGGTCATCGCTCTGGCGCGTAAGGATCAGGAACCGCGCGTAAGATCGCTTGGCGCGGATCATGTTATGGACCGCCATGCAAAAGATCTGAAGCAACAAGTGCACGCCCTCACCGATGGTTACGGAGCCGATATCATGCTGGAGGTCGCCAATCCCGGCGATGCGCGGCAGTCACTTGATCTGATCCGCTATAACGGGCATCTGCTCTGCATCGATCCCATGCCGGTTTTGCGTGACGTTCCGCCCTATACCTATGCCGCTTCCATCCATGAGGTGGCGCTGGGCGGCGCCTATGCCGCCGGGCATGTTCCCACCCAGCGAGACTTCGCCGTGATGGGCGACGCCATGCTGGCGCTTTTGCAGCAAAAGAAAATCGACCCGATGATCGAGCAGGTCATTGCGCTGGACGAGGCGGTCGATGCACTCAAGAACATGCGCGAACGTAACGTATTGGGGAAAATCGTGGTGCGGATCGGAGAGGCTTCATGAGCAACCTGTCTTCCGTCCATGGCATTCGTTTTCCGGGCCGCTATATCCAGGGGCCCAATGTCTTCGCGCAACTGGGGCAGCACAGTCGCGAACTTGGCGTCGAACCTTTGGCGCTTCTGGACGGGTTTCTTTTCGCGGAACTGGAACCGCGCCTGCGTTCCGCCTTCGGCGAGGCTATGCAGCCAGTGGCTGTCAGACACGGCGGCGAGTGTTCGGAAACGGAAGTGGAGCATGTCCAGAAACTGGCCGCCACATCGTCCTCAGACCTGATCGTCGGGATCGGCGGTGGCAAGGTGCTCGATACGGCCAAGGCTGTCGCTCACCGGCTCGGCCTTCCGGTTGTCGTCGTGCCGACAATTGCCGCGTCCGACGCGCCGTGCAGTGCGCTTGCCGTGGTTTATCGCGATGATGGTACGGTTGCCTATGATCTGTTCCTGCCGCGCAATCCCGATCTCGTCCTCGTCGATACGCTGCTGATCGCGCGCGCTCCCTCCCGCTATCTGGCGGCGGGGATTGGCGATGCACTTGCCACCTTCTATGAGGCCGAGGCCTGCCGCCGAAGTGGTGCGGCGAACTGCATGGGTCTGCCCGGCGCCGATCTGGCTTTTGCCATTGCCTCCAGATGCCGGGATGAAATCTTTGCCTTCGGTGAAGAAGCACTTGCGCAATGCGACCGCAACGAGACGGGCCCGGCGCTGGAACGCATCGTTGAAGCCAACATTCTTTTGTCGGGCATTGGCTTTGAATCCGGCGGCGTTGCAGCCGCCCACGCCATTCACCATGGCCTTTGCGAACTGGATGACGTGCACCATCATCTGCATGGCGAAAAGGTCGCGATCGGCGTGCTGGCGGGACTGCTCATTGCTGGCGAAACAGAAGAATTCGAGCGCGTACGCAGCTTTTGTCAAACGGTGCGCCTTCCCACCCGCCTGTCCGACATCGGCATAACTGAGGTGACGGAAGAAAAACTCGGTATCGTCGCAAGGCGCGCCACCCGCGAAGGCGAGATTATTCACAACGAGCCGATGCCCGTTACAGCCAACATGGTGGTTTCGGCGCTCAGGGCACTGGCTTCGTGATTTCAAGGACAAATGAGGAGGTTAATCAAAATGGATGTAAGCACATTCGCAAAGCCGGTATTTGACGGCAAAGTTGTGATCGTTTCCGGCGGCACCAGCGGCATCGGTCTTGCCATGGCGCGCGGTTTTGCCGAAGCCGGTGCGACCGTCATCGCGACGGGCAGTTCCGAACAGCGTATCGCAGAGGCCGCACAGTTTGCGACTGACCGGCTGTCGTTCCAGCGTCTGGATGTGCGCGATGCGCCAGCCGCTGATGCATTTTTTGCCAAATTGGAACGTCTGGATGTTCTGGTGAATTGTCAGGGCATTTCCCGCCCGGACAAGGAATGGGATGAAGATACATTCCTGAATGTGATCGATATCAACCTGTCGAGCGCCATGCGCCTTGCCCGCAGCGCTTATCCTCTCTTGAAGGCGAGCGGCGGCAATATCATCAATGTGGCGTCGATGCTGAGCTATCTTGCCGATGAAACCGTGCCCGCCTACACCGCGAGCAAGGCGGGTATCGTCGGTCTGACCCGCGCCATGGCGCATAAATATGGTCGTGACGGCGTGCGCGTCAATGCGGTCGCGCCGGGCTATCACAAGACCGACATGACGAAAGACCTCTGGCAGGTCGAGGGCAGTGCGGACAAGATCGCCCAGCGCTCGGCGCTGAAGCGGTGGGGCACGGTGGACGATCTGGTCGGGCCGACGCTTTTCCTTGCGTCACCTGCGGCAGCTTTCGTCACCGGCGCCGTATTGCCGGTTGATGGTGGCTATCACAGCGGCTGACGCATTTTCCAGATTGTGGCTCCGCAGGCAGAAGGTGCGAAGCCATTAATCCAATTAATGACATGTTACATTTCTGTTTGCATGGGCATATTCGGCAACGGACAGCGAGCATTTGATGAAAAGACGATATTACGCCGGTTGGGATTTCAGACGCGCCCGCAACATCGAGGAACTGCGTTTGATCGCGCGCCGCCGAACCCCGAATTTCTGCTTCGAATATGTCGAAGGCGGAGCGGATGACGAGGTGACGTTGCGCCGCAACCGGGACGTCTTCGAACAGATCGGCTTTTTGCCGCGCACGCTGGTCGATGTGACCAGTCGAAACCAGTCGGTCGAGCTCTTCGGCCAACGAGTGGCGAGCCCGTTTGCTATCGGGCCGACCGGCTTTAACGGAATGCTCACGCATCAGGGCGACCTGAAGCTTGCGCGCGCCGCTGCGAAAGCTGACATTCCGTTCACGCTCAGCAATGTCTCGAATACCTCGATGGAAGATATCGCCGAACATGCAGGCGGTATGTTGTGGATGCAGGTCTATATGTACCGGACACGCGAATTCGTCCGCAAAGTCGCTGAACGCGCCAAGGCCGCCGGGTTTCAAGGCCTTGTGGTCACGACGGATATTCCGGTCTATGGCAATCGCGAATGGGACCTTCGCAATTTTCGCCGCCCCATGAAGCTCAATCTGCGCAACCTTATCGACACGGCTCTGCATCCGCGCTGGTTGCTGGATGTGCCGATCCCGCATGGTTTGCCGCGTTTCAAGAACCTTGGCGATCTTCTGCCACCGGGACAGGACTCTGCCAAGGGCGCATCGGCGGTTTTGGGTCGCGAGCTTGATCCATCTCTCAACTGGAACGACATTCGTTGGCTGCGCGATCTGTGGCCGGGAAAACTCATCGTGAAAGGTGTCTCGACGGCAGCGGATGCAAGGCTGGCGCTCGATTGCGGCGCCGATGGGATCGTGATTTCCAACCACGGCGGACGTCAGCTTGACGGTGCGGTGTCGGCTCTGGAAGTGCTTCCGGAAATTGCCGCCGAGCTGAAAGGCAAGCTTGCCATCATGCTGGATGGTGGCTTCCGACGCGGCACCGATATTCTCAAGGCGAAGGCTCTGGGAGCTGATCTTGTGCTGATCGGCCGCGCTGGGATTTATGGTCTGGCCGCAGGCGGTGAGGCTGGCGCGCAGCATGCCATCGGCATCCTGTCGTCGGAGGTCGATCGCGGGCTGGGACTTCTTGGATGCCCCGATATTGCCACCCTCAACAAGGATGCGCTGAGGTTTCGTCCGCTGCACGACTATTCTGTGCGGCAAGAGACGAGACACTGCGTTTAGCCTGTTCGAAGAATTCAAGCGCTGAAGGCGCAAAGATACCGAAAGGGAGTGAGACATATGGAGAAGGATGCCAAATTGCGCACGACAAAAACGGTGATTGTGACGGGCGCTGGTGGAAATCTGGGCGCGAAGGCAGTCGCAGCACTGGCCGCAGCACCCTGGTGCGAGAAAGTCATTGGTTTCTATTCGCCCAATCGCACGCCACCGAAACCGGAGAACGACAAGATCGAAATCGTGGTGGCTGATCTGACCGATGCGAACGGAAGCTGGCGTCAGCACCTTGAAGGCGTGGATGCCGTTGTTCATTTTGCCGCAAAAAACCCCGTGCCGGACTCCACATGGTCCGAAGCGGCTGCGTCATTCGACATGACCGTCAATCTCGGACTCGCTTGTCTTGAGCATGGCGTCGCCCGTTATGTCTTCTGCTCGTCCAATCACGCGATGGGCGGCTACAAGGATGGCGAATTGGCCGCCACCATGGCTCCGGGTGCCCTCCGCGAGGAACTGGCGCCAGCGCCGGGCACCCGCTGGAACGATGGCACGAAGGATATCGACTCGACGGCGTATGGTTCCTCCAAGATCATGGGTGAGCGTTTCGTCGCCGGTCTTGCCGCTGGTTCCAAGGGACGTCTGAGCGCTGTGTCGTTGCGCGTCGGTTGGGCGTTGCCCGGCGACAACGACCCTGCCGATATCAGCACCTCCGGCTCGCCCAGCGGGCAGAGCGCGACTAGCGCCGCCGACGCAGAGGAAGCGCGCACATTACGATGGTTCCGCAATATGTGGTTATCCAACGGCGATTTCGAACAGCTTGTCTTCGCCAGCGTCACCGCATCGAGCGACACTTGGCCCGAGCCAGGCATTGTGGTTAACGGTGTATCGGCGAATGCCGGTTCAGACTGGAGCCTCGACAATGGCAAACGCTTCCTCGGCTATCATCCGCAGGACGATCTTTACGCCCGCATCGCCCAATGAATGGAGGAGACCCCAATCATGACCGAACAGAATATCAATCCGGACGAAATCACCCTGATCCTTGGCAGCTATACGGATTCGCTACCCCATGTGCAGGCGCGCGGGCAGGGGATCAGCGTTCTTCGGCTTTCGAGCGAAAGCGGTCGGATCACACCGGTTTCGCAATTCGCGGGGCTTCGCAACCCGACTTATCTGACGCTATCTGCCGATAAGAAGACGCTTTATGCCGTCGAGGAACTTTCTGCCAAGGATGGCGCGGCGGCGGCAGCGCTCAGCTTCGATAAAGCCTCGGGCGATATACGCTTGCTCGGTCGCGTCGATGCGATGGGCGACTGGCCTTGCCACGTTGCGCTGGACAAAGCCGAAGACAGGCTTTTTGTTTCCAACTATCTGAGCGGAAATTTCATAACCTGCGAACTCGACGCCGCCGGTGTTCCGACCGGAGTGGTTGTCAATGTTCAGCGCAGTGGGACGGGTCCCAACGAGAGCAGGCAGGAAGGACCGCATGTTCACTGCGCAGCGGTCACTCCCGATGGCAACCACGTTCTGATCTGCGATGCAGGAACGGATGAGATTGCGCGTTATTCACTTGCTGAAGGCTTGATAGCAACAACTCCCGATCGCGTGGTGAAAACCAGAGGCGGGTATCTGCCCCGGCATATGGCGCTTTCGACCGATGGGTCGAAGCTCTTCGTTGTGCATGAACTGGGATGCTCGGTCAGCGCATATGCCCTTGGCGACGATGCAATCCGGCTGATCCAGGAAATCTCCACCTTGCCCGCGGTCTTTACCGGTGAATCGGCTTGCGCGGCAATCCGCGTCCACCCGAACGGACGGTTCGTCTACGCATCCAATCGCGGTCACGATACTATCGTCGCTTTCAAGGTTCATGCTGAAAGTGGAGAAATGGAGGCTGTTGGCTGGTACACGACCCGGGGTGAAACCCCGCGCGATTTCGCTATCGACCCGAGTGGGCGCTATCTGGTTGCGGCCAATCAGGACGGTCATTCGCTCGCGGTCTACAAGATTGATCAGACAAGCGGGGCGCTTTCGCCACTTGGCGAAACTTATGAGATCGGCAGCCCGGTCTCCGTCGTGTTTGCGTGAGGGTCAGCCGTTAAACTCATTAAACTGACGGGCGATGTCGCGGACACAATCCGCCATCGCTCTGAGGATTGCTTCCGCTGGGGTTTCCTCGAACCGATATCGCGGCATGCTGACACTGATACAGCCGAGAACCTGCCCGTTGCGATCCACGATAGCGCGACCGTAACAGCAGATATCGTCCTCGTTTTCTTGCAGATCGTGCGAATAACCGCGCTCACGGGTTGCCTCGATTTCACGGGCGAAATCGTCGCGACCGGTAATCGTTTGGCGCGTTCTTTGGGGAAGGGGCAGCGTGTCGAGTGTTGCCTGAATTTCAGCCTGATCAAGCGCCGCAAGCCAGGCTTTCCCGACCGCGCTGGAGTGAAGCGGCACCCTTGTGCCCACCCGGGACATCATTCTGACGGTTCGGTTGCTTTCCAGCTTGTCGATATAGATCATTTCATTGCCGCTGCGGATCGCCAGATGGATTGTCTCATCGATGGCGTCGCGCAGCCGCGCCAGCGGCAATTCCGCCGCTTGTCTCAAATCCGAACGCTCCCAGCTGCGTGCGGCAAGGCTGATAAGCCGCGGGCCTAGCAACAACAAGCCCGATCCCCGAACTTCCGTCAGCATACCTTCGGCCTTGAGCGCCGCAACGATGCGATAAACCGTAGGGCGAGGCAAATCGACCGCCGTGGCAAGCCTGGCAGTCGTCAGCGGTTGTTCCTGATCGCTGACAGCCTGCAAGACCTGCATGAAACGGGAGAACGCGGCGGTGCCGGGTACTTTTTCCTGCATTGTCAGGATCTATTCTCCCTGTTTCAGCGGTCCTTCGGCCTTTGGTTAGGCTATTAGGTAGCCGCCATCGACGGGCATGACAATACCGGTGACAAAGGCTGACGCAGGGCTGCAAAGAAACGCGACAACGCCAGCAATATCCTCCGGCTTGCCCCAGCGCTTCATCGGGGTGCGGTCGAGGATGGGCCCGGAACGCGTGGGGTCGTCCTGTAAAGCCTGTGTCAACGGCGTGGCGATCCAGCCGGGTGCAACAGCATTCACCCGGATGCCGTCGGGAGCATAGGCGATAGCCAGCGATTTGGTGAGCTGAGCCACGCCGCCCTTGCTGGCGCTATAGGCGGGGACAAGCCCGCCGCCGAAGAAGGACAGCATGGAAGCGGTGTTGACGATGGCGCCTTTGCCTTCCGCGAGTTTGCTGCGCGCTGCCGTGCAGACGCGCATCGTGCCGGTAAGATTGATGGCGAGCACTTTTTCAAACACGTCGAGTTCATGTTCCTCATGCCGCCGGATGACGCCTGCGCAATTGACCACCATGTCGAGCCGGTCGAGACCGTCAATCAGCGCCTGAACGCCATTTGCATCGCAAACATCCAGTTCATGATAGCTGATATCGAGACCTGCTTCCGGCTTTGACTGGTCGCTACCGAGGCCAACGGCGACGACACGCGCGCCAAGTCTGGCAAGGCCGGTCGCAATTCCGGCTCCAATGCCGGTTGTGGCTCCGGTGACGAGCGCCAGTTTCCCTGAAAACAGATCGGGGGCATAGGTCATGGTGAAAACTCTTTGAGGGGTTGGGAGAATGGGAGCGTGCAACTGGTGCTGCAAAAAGGCAGGATTCAAACCTGCCTTTTTGACTTATTTTGTATCCGGCAACCGATTGCGATCAGCGGATAAACTGATCGACATAGTCGGCGCCGAGGCCGATTTCTTCATAATGTTTCCGACACATGTCTATCTTCGTGAAGACATCTTCATAGCCGTTATTGTTGCCCCAGGGGTCGACGTAATACATGCAACCATTAACCTGGAAATAGGTGATCATTTCTTCCACACCTTCATCGACAACCAGCGTGTGGATTTCGCCTGGTGGTTCGAAAGCATAGGACCCCTCGGTGGCGATCCAGTCGTGCTCCAGATAGCGCCAGCTGCCTTTAAGCACCAGCGCGTGGACAGGGCCAGGATGACGATGGCGGCTGAGCACGCCAGACTTGCGAACCTTCAACAGGTTCATCCAGTAACCGGCTGACCGGTTGAGGCACAATGGCCGGAACCAGACATTTTCGGACTGTGGAACCCAGATACGTTCGTCGGTTGGAATGGCGTTGGGCACCACCAAATCAGGCAGCATTTCTACTGGCTGCGGCTTTTGATAGGGCATCCGACGCAATGTTTCGGGGTCGATATCCCGGGGCGGTTGCGTGACCACGGCTCCTCCTGTGTTCACATTATGGACAGAAAGTCTATAATGTGAACGTAGCATTTGCAAAACTGACATGTCAATTTAAAACTGACATGTCACATTCTGTTTTTCAATCATTGTTTTGCGGAAGTGACGGCGTTCGGCCTTTCCAATTTCTTTGGAACAGCTCGTTTCCAGCGATCTTATAATGACCTGGAGCGGCGCTTTTCGCTCGACCGCTTGTTTCTGGCATGATATTCGAAAATTGAATTATATTCAATTATTGGAGGAAATATGGCCCCCGAGCTGAATGGCGCGCTGCGTCTCCACTTCGTCATCGGTGATCCCATCGCACAGGTGAAATCGCCACAAGGTGTAACCGAGATGCTTCAATCCCGGGGGCATAATGCCATCTGCATACCGGGCCACGTGAAGCCCGAAGATCTGGCCAGTTTCTGGCAAGGCGCCCGCGCGCTTCAGAATCTGGATGGTGTTATTGTCACCGTTCCCCACAAGATCGCAGCCACGCGCATGGCGGATCGTCTTTCCGAAACGGCGGCGTTTCTGGGCTCTGTCAACACGTTGCGACGGACCCCAACAGGCTGGGAAGGCGCGATGTTTGACGGAATGGGCCATGTTGCGGCGTTACGTAAGGCTGGCTGCCAGCTGGAAGGCAAAAAGGTTTTGCTGGCAGGCGCTGGGGGTGCAGGTGGGGCTATCGCCTATGCGCTCGTTCAGTCGGGCATCGCGGAACTGGCGGTCCACGAAATGGATGCGGCACGCCGCGATAGCCTGATCGAACGGCTTTCTTCTCTGGGTCTGGCGAAAATTGACGTGGGCACATCAGACCCGTCCGGATTTGATGTTATTGTCAATGCGACGCCTGCGGGCATGAAGGAAGGCGATGCTCTTCCCTTTGACGGCGACAAGCTGAGATCCGACATGTTTGTGGGAGAAGTGATCACCAAACCGGCCATTTCCCCGCTTGTGGCGCGTGCGCGCAAAATCGGCTGCGGCACAATCACCGGTGCCGACATGTTCGTCGAAGTACGCGATCTGATGGTCGATTTTCTCTGCGCGGTGTGAACGACATGAACAGGCATTTCGCACTCGCATTCCTCACCGTTCCCGATCTCGCTCCTGCAGAAGCGATCCGCATCGCAGCGGAAACTGGCTATGACAGCGTTGGTCTGCGCTTGCTTCCAGCCGCCGCCAGTGGTGAGGGACCCTATCCCATTTTGACCGACACGGCAGTTCTGAGAGAGGCCCGGTCAGCTTTGTCCGATACCGGCATTCGCATTGGGGATGTCGAGATCGTGCGTTTGAAAGCCCAGACAAAGGTCGAGGAATTTCTGCCGTTTCTGGAATGTGCGGCAGTGCTCGGCGCTGCAAATATTCTGGTTGCTGGTGACGATCCAGATCCAGCGCGGCTCACCCAGACTTTTGCGCGTTTCGCCGAGCTTGCGGGCCGCTATGGTTTGACCGCTGATCTCGAATTCATGCCGTGGACTGGCGTGCGGGACGCACAAGCGGCTTTGGCCATCGTGAAAAAGGCCGGCCAAGCCAATGGTGGTGTGCTTGCCGACGCTCTGCATTGGGACCGCACTGGCGGCAAGGTCGATGATCTCACATGTATTCCGACCGAGCGTATTCATTATTTTCAAATATGCGATGCGCCAAAGGAATTCATCGACACCGATAGCGAACTGATCCGCGTTGCCCGCGGCGGGCGGCTGTTTCCGGGACAGGGCGGTATTGATCTGCGCGCATTTCTGGCGGCTTTGCCTGCGAATGTGCCGATCAGTGTGGAAATCGCCTCCGAAGAATTGCACGCGCGGCTGGCGCCGCGTGAAAGAGCGGCTCAGGCGCTGGCCGCGACACTGAGCTTGGTGAATTCCCTCAAAAATTAAAATCAAATTATTTTATGGAATGATATTCAACTTTCTGCATAACGATCTTCACGCTGGGGAGTGAGGATCGTGAGTCCTCGGCGCACGAGGACAAGAATGTCGCATCATGACGGTGGAACCGCGCTGCAAATGCAACGTGGAACGCATGCGATCGAGTGGAGGAACAGATGAACAGCATAGATGCCGTCGGGTCCGATGGCGCAAAACTGACGCTTGCAGCCCGCAAGGGTGTGCATGGAAAAGCCATTGATCAAACGAAGCAGGACAATATTGCGTTAGAAGCCATTGGCGCTTCGCAAAACTGGTCTTCGTTGAGAGTCATCATTCTGGCGATTTGCTTTTTATTGAACGCCATCGATGGCATGGATGTTGTTATTCTTTCCTATATCGCGCCTGCGCTTTCGGCAGACTGGGCGCTGTCACCGGAGCGGCTTGGTGTCGTGTTCTCCGCAAGTCTTGCGGGCATGGTGATCGGCTGCTTCTTCGTTGCGCCGCTTGCAGACAGATGGGGTCGCAGGCCACTGACGATTACTGCCTTGGCAGCAATCACCGTCGCCATGATCCTGAGCGGCTTTGTAACCACAGTCATGGAACTGGTTGTCCTGCGCTTCTTCATCGGCGTTTGGATCGGCGCGATCCTTGCTTCGATGGCCGCGCTTGCTGCGGAATTTGCACCGGTAAGGGAGCGTTCCTTCGCCGTGGCCGTCATGACCGCTGGCTATCCGCTTGGGGCGGTTTTTACCGGCCTCGCCATGGCACCGCTGCTCCCTGTCTACGGCTGGCATATGATGCTGATCGGCGCGGGCATTGCCTCGTTGGTGGTGCTGCCGTTCGTCTGGTTTTTCCTACCGGAATCGCTGGATTTTCTGGTCCGCAAACGGCCTGAAAATGCTCTGCAACGCGTCAATCATGTGCTGGCGAGGCTCGGTATGGAGTCGGTCGAGCAATTGCCGCAAAAGTCCGCTCAGCAGAAAGCTGCCGGTTTCGCTACCATTTTCGCCGAAAATCGTCTGGTGCCAACGATTTGGCTCTGGGTCGGAATTTTCATGGGCTTCCTGTCGCTTTATTTCGTTATCTCATGGGTGACGAAGCTTGCCTCGCAAGCCGGTTTGACATTGGAAAATGCCATCTATGTCGGTGCGATCCTAAACTTCGGCGCGTTTCTGGGAACGTTGCTGATGGGCAAGCTGTCGAACCGCTTTCCGCAAGGCATTGTCGGGGCTGTGTTCCTTGTTCTCGCCGCTGCACTTCTGGTGGTGTTCGGAACAGTCCACATGTCGCTCGGCATTATACTCTTCACGGCATTCCTCATGGGAATGGCGATCTATGGTGGCTTCAACTCCTTCTATGGTCTCGCAGCCAGCCTTTATCCGGCTTCCGTCCGAGGCACGGGCGTTGGCTGGGCCATGGGAGCGGGACGCTTTGGTGCCGTCGTTGGCCCGTCGATGGGTGGTGTTCTGATCGGTTCGGGTGCAAGCCTTTCGACGGTGATGATCGTCTTTGCGGTTCCGCTGGTGATTGCGGCCATCGCCGCCCTTTACTCCCAAGCCCGATAGTTACGCGTTTTGGCAGATAGGAAATACATATGTCTCCCGACCACTCCATCGATAACAACGACCCGATGGTTTCCTCTCATCGAGCGGCATGCGATGTCCTCGTTGTCGGTTCTGGTGCCGGGGGACTTTCTGCAGCGGTAGCGGCAGCGCATTTTGGACTGAAGGTCATCGTGGCCGAAAAAACCGATGTGTTCGGTGGTACCACTGCCTTTTCCGGTGGCTGGTTGTGGATCCCCAATGCGCCTCATGCCGTATCAGCTGGCAAGGGTGAAAACCCCGATGAGCCGAAAGCCTATTTGAGGCATATTCTTGGTAATAGTTACGATGAGGCCATGATCGACGGTTATCTGAAAGCCGCGCCGCGCATGCTGTCTTTCTTTGAGCGCAACACGCAAGTCCGCTTCAATCCGGGCAGCGGCGTACCGGATTTTCACGGCAATGCACCGGCGGCGGCGACAGGCTGGCGTTCGGTTGTCGCTGCACCTTATGACGGTCGCGAACTTGGCTCCTTGATCGGAAAATTGCGCCCGCCCATCCCTGAAACAACGTTTTTGGGCATGGGCATCGCATCGGGCGTCGACATGCGCATGTTCCTGACGGCGATGCGTTCACTCAAGGCATTTGCCTATGTTACACGGCGCGTGTCGAAACATCTGCGCGATCTCGTTGTTCATCGCCGGGCGATGCAACTTGTCAATGGCAACGCGCTGGTCGCGCGGCTATTGCGGTCTGCATCCGATAAGGAGATTACCCTTTGGTCGGGAGCCGCAGCGCGCGAATTGACCGCTGATCAAGGACGTGTCACGGGCGCCGTTTTCATGACCGCTAAAGGCCCCCTTACTGTCACTGCCAAACATGGCGTTGTGCTGGCGACAGGTGGCTTTCCGCATGATAAAGGGCGTCTCTTTGAACACTTGCCGCATGTTCGGGCCGGTACGGATCACGCATCGGCAGCGCCCAAGACAAACATTGGCGATGGTATGCGTCTTGCCGAAATGGTCGGCGGGCACGTATCCGACCGCATGGCGCATGGTGCGGCCTATGCGCCGGTATCGCTCGTTCCCCGCAATGATGGAACCGTGGGGCGTTTTCCGCATCTGGTCGAGCGCGGAAAGCCGGGTGTAATCGCGGTATTGGCTTCGGGAAGCCGTTTCGCCAATGAGGGCGGCCCCTATCATGACTATGTTTGTGATATGATAGCAGCGACTCCGGAGGGGCAACCAGTTGTCTCATGGCTCATCTGCGATCATCGGTTTTTGCGCCGTTACGGTCTTGGCGCTGTCAAACCAGCGCCCGTTCCTTATCGGCGTTGGTTGAACAACGGCTATCTTATCAAGGGCGCAACGATTACCGAATTGGCTGAACGCTGCGGCATCGACGCGGCGGGTCTCAACGCGACCGTCACAGCGTTCAACCGTGATGCGCAATGGGGAGAAGACCCGCAATTCAATCGCGGCCAGACGCTCTATCAGCGGGTTCAGGGGGACCCCGATCAGAAACCCAATCCCTGTATTGCTCCCATCCGCAATGGACCTTTCTATGCGGTGCGAATTGTACCGGGCAGTCTGGGCACATTTACCGGTATCGAGACCGATGCATTTGCGCGTGTCCTCGATGCTTCGGGCCAGCCAATTGCCGGTCTTTATGCAGCCGGCAACGACATGAACAGCATTATGGGTGGTCACTATCCAAGTGGTGGTATCACGCTTGGCCCTGCCATGACCTTTGGGTTCCTCGCAGCTGAAACCATTGCCAAGCGGGCCGCGATTGAGAGCGCACAATCCAACAGCAAGGAAACAGAATATGCGATCTGATCATGATCAGCACGGAACAGACGAAGTCGATCTGCTGGTTTGCGGTGCAGGCGCTGGTGGCATGACGGTGGCGCTGGTTGGTGCGCTGGAGGGACTAAATGTCCTCCTATGTGAAAAGACCAAACAGGTTGGTGGCACAACCTCAACCTCGGGAGGCACCACTTGGGTCCCGGGAACACATCTTTCTGAAGAAGCAGGCGTTCCTGATACCGTCGAGGATGCGCGCGCTTTTCTGGAAAGCGTTGTCGCCAATCGCAGCGGCATTCGGCTGCGCGAGGCGTTTCTCGCCTCAGGGCGCGAGGCTATCGAGGAACTCGACCGTCGCACCGATGTGAAATTTGCCGCCGCTCTTGCACATCCCGACTATCTCGACGGGCCAGGTTCTGCCTATGGGGGCCGGGCTTTGGGCCCAGTCGCTTTTGACGGTCGCCTGCTGGAGCGTGATGATTTCGACCGGGTTCGTCCGCCGCGCCGCGAATTCATGGGACTTGGCGGTATGATGGTGGGACGCAATGAACTGGGCGCCTTGCTGCAACCCTTCGGCTCCATCGCCAATTTCCGCAGCACCGTCCAGATCGTCGGGCGCTATGTGCTCGACCGCCTCAGTTACAAGCGCGGAACACGCCTTTTGATGGGCAATGCACTGGTGGCACGGCTTCTCTTTAGTCTGCGCAAGGCAAAGGTGCCGGTGCTGTTCGAAACCGGCGTTCACGAACTGATTGTTGAGGATGGCCGCGTTGTTGGCGCGGTGTTGGAGGGGCCATTGGGACTGCGTCGCATCAGGGCTCTCAAAGGGGTCGTGCTGGCGACGGGGGGCGTATGCTGGAACAAGAAAATCCGCGACCGGCTGTTTCCTGAAGCGGCGCGCGATCATTCGCTGGCGCCTGTCACCAACACCGGCGATGGAGCGGATGTGGCAATGGCGATAGGCGCGCGCTTCGAAGATGGCGGCGATAGCCCCGCCCTTTGGATGCCGTGCTCGTCCTATCGTCGGGCAGACGGATCACCGGCCGTGTGGCCGCATATCATCCTCGACCGCGCCAAGCCGGGCCTTCTGGCGGTTGACGCCGCAGGCAAGCGCTTTGTCAATGAATCCAATTCCTATCATGATTTTTCGATGGGTCAGATTGGTAATGGCGCCAATCCAGCCCACCTGGTTTGCGACGCAGCATTTCTGCATCGCTATGGTATGGGGATGATCCTGCCGGGGGCGAAGAACCTGAAAGCCATGCTCAAGGCCGGATATGTGATCGAGGGCGAGACCTTGCCGGAACTGGCGGCCAAGATCGGTTGCGACGCGGGCATGCTTGTCCAGACCGTCGAAGCCTATAATCGTTCTGCCGCAACCGGTATTGATGAAGACTTTGGGCGCGGCACATCGGTGATGAACCGGTTCAATGGCGACGCGAGCTTCAGCCCTAATCCGTGCTTAGGGCCGGTTGGTGCCGGTCCCTATTACGCCATGGCTGTGCGCCCATCCGATCTCGCCTCCAGTGCAGGACTTTCCGGCGATGAATTTGGCCGGGTTCTCAATGAGAACGGTGAGCCGATCCATGGACTTTATGCTTGCGGCAATGATCTCGCCTCCATCTTTCGCGGGACCTATCCGGGGCCGGGCACGACCATTGGTCCAGCCGTGGTGTTTGGATGGCGTGTGGCCAAACACGCCGCCGGAAAGCTTACCGATGTGTCACAAGATGCGCCCGACGTTATCACGAATGAAAGGAAGAAACATGCAACGCTATGAAATCGCAACTCTTTCCACGACCATGGGGGCAGCCGCCAAGGTTGCGCCGGCAGTGGAAGCATTCGCGGGGGAAGGCAAGGGGCGTCTTCTGGGCATTTTCTATGCCGATATTGGCGCGTTGAATAAGGTTCTGGTTCTGCGCGGCTTTGATACCACCGGCGATTTTGAAGTCGAGCGTGAGCGCACACTTCGCGCGGCCAGTCCGTTTGGTGCTGCCGAATGGCTGACCGGACTGGAACTTGAAGGCTATGCGCCATTTCCATTTCTGCCGCCGATTGAGACTGGCAGCTTTGGTCCTGCCTATGAATTCCGTACCTATGTTCTCAAGACCGGTGGTCTGGAGCCAACGATAAAGGCATGGGAAGCGGCTGTACCGGCGCGCACGGAACTCTCAAAGCTGACCATCTGCATGTATGGCGTCGACGGCAAGCCGCGCATGACGCATATCTGGCCTTTCGCTTCGGTGAACGAGCGCGGCCAGATCCGTGCAGATTCCGTTGCCAAAAACGTGTGGCCACCGAAAGGCGGGCCGGATTGGCTGACGACCGACATGCGTTCGACCATCGCTTTTCCGACTGCAAATTCGCCTCTGAAATAAGTCGCGACGATCAAAACGGGAGAAGAAGAAATGGCCTCGTTTCCTCTTGGAGTGAGTACGATCAGTGATGCCTGGACAGTGCCGCTGGAAGAGTCTTTGACTCGTCTGGCGAAGCTTGGCTTCACGCATTTCGATGTGATGGTCAGCCCGGCGCATCTCGACATCCAGAATATGACGGCGCGTGATTATGCGCGCATCCGTCGGTTTCTGGAAGCGGAAGGCTTGACCATTCATTCGCTGACGGCACAGAGCCTGGACCATAATCTTGCTTCGCCCCGCGAAGAAATCCGCGAAATGACGGTCGGCTTCAACAAGAAACTATTGGACGCGACCTACGAACTTGGGGCGCAAGGCTTTGTCTCCGTATCAGGGCGATATAATTCTCTAAATGCGCCACCAAAGGCGCAGTTGGAGGGCTGGTTCCGGGGTTCTCTCGAAAAGACGGTCGCTTATGCGGAGCGGGCTGGGGTAAAGGTGTTTCTGGAAAACATCCCGATGGGGGTCTTGCCGGATGCAAAGAGCATGGTCAAATGGGTGGAAGAATTTGCGAGCCCCGCTTTGACCATCTGCTACGATCTGGCCAACGCGCATTTCATCAGTGAGGACCTGAGTGAAGCGATCCCGCTAGTGGTCCCTTACCTCGATATACTGCACATGTCCGACACCGGGAAAAGCGCCTGGAAGCACGACCCCATCGGAACGGGCAGCGTTGATTTCGTGGCGGCGGCCAAAGCACTGGCCGCGTCGGATTATCGGGGACTGTCGGTCGTGGAAATTCTCAGTTCCGAACCGGACGCCGCAATTCAGGACGCTTTGCAAAAGCTGCAACCTCTGGGCTGGGCGCTGTCTGAACAACAAAACTTACGCAAGGCTGGCTAAGCTTTTTTCAGCTCTGCGTTAATCCTCCGAAACAAAAGAAGCCCCGAAAGGATCATTCCCTTCGGGGCTTTTGCTTTAGAGCGGTTCCGGTTAAGACGGAATCGTGAAACCGCTCTATCTCTTTGTTTTTAAGCATTATCCTACGTATCGAAGCGGGATCAGAAATCAGTCCAGTGGACTGATTTCCCCGCGTAGGCGTTCCGCACTTTTGCTGGAAATGCTCTATGCCGGACGGGCCTCAGCTTCGCTTGTGCAAGCCGGGAAAGTAGCGCGATCCACTCGCCGCAAGACCGATCTCTTCTGCTGCCCGGGTGAGGTGCGGTGCAAGCTCCGCCATCCGCTCCGGTGTCATGCGGACAGTTGGTCCGGCGATGGAAAGGCAGCTAATAACCTCGCCGCCGCTGCGAACCGGCACAGCCATCGCAGCCATGCCAATAATGTAGCTATTGACCGAAATGGAATAGCCACGCTTGCGTGTCTGCGCCAACACTTTCAGAAGTTCAGTGATCGTGGTGGGAGCACCAGGACCGGAGGGCTTGTTGCTGTTGACGAGGCCCTGTTGCGCAACCCGGTGCAGAGCCTCTTCATCGGTCATCGAGGCAAGCCACGCCTGACCACCTGCGCTTGTGGCCAGATGAACATTGACGCCCTGTTCTTGTCCGGGATCATAACGCAAACCGCCGGTCGCGCCTTGTGCAACCGCGACCCAGATCAGATCGTCGCCATCAATCACCGAGAGACGAATCAACTCGCCGCTGGTTTGGGCCAACCGGTCCAATATGGGCTGAGCCACATCTCCAACGCCCGTGCGGCCGAGAAAACCTACACCGAGCGCTGCGAGCTTCATGGTGAGCGCATAGTCTCCTTGATCCTGAACTTGACGAACATAACCAAGTCGAATCAATTCGTTAAGCGTGCGGTGCACGCCACTTGGAGGCTGATTGACATGCTGGGCAATCGCTGAGACGGACAGACCGGCAGGATGAGCCGCGAGCAGCTCGATGATGGTCAGCGATTTTTCAAGAGCGCTCATAGTATCCCATTTCAGTTACCTATGCTCTTTGTGGCACATGAGCCAAGACAGTCAAGGCGATTACAGTGCGCTGTCAGAAGAATTGACCCAAGCCGTGGCGAACAATCGGGAAGTGTGGCACTTTTGGATCCCCCGGATAGAATTTGAGGGGGAAGGGGCACAAACCTTCGGGCAATTGCTTAGATGGTCAAGACGATCTTGGCGGCGGCGGTGTGCCCCCTATCAAGATCGCGGAAGGCTTGGCTCCCTTCGGATAAATGCCGGCTTTCAACCCAATTGAGCGGACCCAGTCGCCCGGATGCCAGCAACGCGACGGTTTCCCGAAAATCCGTCATTGAATAACAATAGGAGCCGATGAAAGCGATTTCCGCAAGCGTGATCCGTCTGACATCCACACCTTCCGATCCCGGCAGAAGGCCGAGATGCACAATCGTAGCCCCGCGGCGTGCCATCAAGAATGCTGCCTCTCTCGTTTGCTTCGCGCCGACCGCGTCAAAGATCAGATCGACTGAGTTCGCCGGAGGCGCTAATGGCGCATCGTTGGGATCGTAGGCGATAATCGCGGAACTGACGGCAGACGCGGTCCGGCGGCGAATAGGATTTGGTTCTGCAAGCATTACAGCACCCGCCCCTTGGGCGATTGCGACAAGCGCGGTCGTCAGTCCGATGGCTCCCCCGCCAAGCACCGCAACGCGCGCTGCCGAAAGCGGACGACGCAAATTGTTTGTCCCGAGAAGAACTGCATGATAGGCGACCGCTACCGGTTCGGTGAGCGCGGCCACACGAAAATCCATGTCGTCTGGAATTTTCACCAGATTGCGTTCTGGGACCACGATCCGTTCGGCAAAGCCGCCTGCATGCGGCGGGAGCCCTATGTTGCGCTGGTTCTCACATAGCTGTTGCGCCCCGGACAGGCACTCGGTGCATTCTCCGCAGGTCAAAAGTGGATTGACCGCCACACGCTGCCCGGCCAAAGGTCCTGTTTCCACAACACCAGCTATTTCATGTCCCATAATCATCGGTGGAACCCGACGCGGGTCGTGTCCGTGATAACCATGCATGTCCGATCCGCAGATGCCACACGCCTTGACCTTGAGAAGCGCTGTACGGGGGCCAGCTTGCGGTTCCTCGACTTCGCGATAAACCATGTTTTCTTTACCCAGATAAACCAGCGCTTTCATTGTGTTCCTTCTCCCAAATGTGGCATTGCGTGCTTTATCGCCCGCGCGTTCTCGAAGCCGCGTTGCTGCTATGCACGAGGGTTGACTACGGTTCACTCGGGGGCGCGGGGTTCGATGGGGTTGAACCCGTGGACGCTTGGCTCGCTCCGCGCGGATTATGCGCTAATCTGTAAGCGGTCCGATATGATCGAGCTTGGCGCCGCGAGCGGCTCGCGTACCCAGCGCGCGCACCGGTTCGTTATCTATGCCATAACGCTCAGCCATCATCATGATATGTGCAGAAAGTTGCTGCAGCGCTTCGGTAATCTGGTTGTTTTCGAGAAGATCGACAATGACGAGATGCTCCGCGCTGGAAAATTTGCGGGTTGGCAAAGACGAGCGATGCGACCGCAACGCCGCAACTTTGCTGGCGACCAGATGATAGGCGTTAACGAGGTAGGGATTGCCACAATTTTCCAGCGCCGCGTCGTGAAAATGATCGTCGGCCCGGGCACTGCGCAGAACATCGCCAGCCTCACATGCCTCAACCATGTCTTTCGCTGCGATGCGCATCGCGTTCAACGTTTCATCACGCCTGCGCACCATAGCGAGACGTACCGCTTCAACTTCGATAGTCTTTCGGAACTCGCACAGATTGACGGTATCTTCATGGGTCGGCAGGAAAACAAAAGTGCCCCGCTGTGGTTGCACATCAATCAGACCCTGTTGCTCAAGAATGGCGAAGGCTTCCTTGACGGGACTGCGGCTGACACCGAGCGCGGTTGCGAGCTTGTCTTCCGACAGCGCATCCCCCAGTTCAAGTTCACCGTCTATAATTGCCCGCCGCAACCTGTCGGTCACCCGTGCACCCAGCGAGGATCGCGGTTTTGAATGCATTTCTGCGGACCCTTTCCTTGTTGCAGCTAAAACAACTTCTTAATGCAGTATAAATGATTCCTGTACGCGTCCACCGGGGGCGAAGCAACACCCCCGGTGCCATGACACCACGGCAGTTACACACTGTCGAGGAAGCGTTTTGTTGCCGCCATTCCCTTTTCGGCACGTTCAAGGAAACTAAGTTCGGTATCGCCTTTATGCGGAGTTTCGACGCTGATGACGACATCGTCGGGCAGTACGGACATCAGTTCGCGCAACCAAAGACCACCGTCGCCGGGGAACATCCGTCCAGTTCGGGCCTCAGCAATGCAACCGGCATTGTCCACCGGCTGTTCAGCCGGTGCATCGCAAAGTTGCAGACAGAGCGCCAGTCCTTCCGGCAGGGACGCAACATCACCGGGATTACCGCCCGACCGGGACAGATGCAGCGCATCGATCAGGAGCCCGACATTTTTCCGGCCTGATGCGGTGGCAAGGCGCGTTGCATCCTGGATCGTCGCCGTCGAACGCCAGCGCATGAACTCTACCGCCATTTTGATGTCGTATTGTGCTGCAGCATCGGCGATCTGCGCCAGATTGTCCGAAGACCGCGACAGGTCGGGGTCTTCGGAGGTGAACTGCATCACCGGCATGCGCAATTCGCCAGCCGTTTCGATGATTGGTAGCCATGCCGCAATATCGGTCTGTGGTAAAAGCGTAAATACTTCCCCGTCATAGAACGAGACACCGGTATCTGCGGCGGCGGCCTTGATCTCCCGGAGCAGCGGCTTCTGGCCGACAATGGGATGGGCGAGTTCCAGTCCGTGCGGGGCGATCAGCCGCAGACTGACCATATCGTAACCGCAGGACGCTGCGATCTTGACGTTATCAACGGGTGGGCAACCAAAGACGGTCAGATAGGCGAGGGAGAGAGGATGTTTTTTATACATGCTGCGGCCTCAATAGGTTGCGCGACCGCCGGACACATCGAAGACCGCGCCGGTTGAGAACGAACATTCTTCTGAGGCGAGCCAGCTCACCAGTGCTGCAACTTCGTCGGCTTCGCCGAGCCTACCGACCGGTATTTTCGCAGTTACAAAGGCTTTGAATTCCGGCGTAAGCTGGTTCATCATCTCGGTTTCGATAGCTGCGGGCGTGACGCAGTTGACGCGAATCTGTGTGGTTGCAAGCTCTTTTCCGACAGATTTCGTCAGGCCAATGACGCCCGCTTTGGAGGCGGAATAAGCGACCGCGTTGGGATTGCCCTCCTTGCCGGCGATGGAGGCGATATTGACGATGCGGCCATATCCAGTCTTGCGCATTTCGCGCACCGCCGACTGGCAGCAATAGAACACGGCATCCAGATTGAGCGACATGACGAACCGCCAGCCGTCATGGGGATATTTTTCGAATTGCTCCAAAGGACCATTGTGACCGGCGCTGGTAACGAGGATGCCGAGTGGCCCCATCTCAGCCACAACCCGAGCGGTTGCAGCTTCGACCTCGGCGGCATCCATCACATTCACCACATACCCTTTGGCGCCCGGCAATTTTGCGGCGGCTCCCTCCACGCGCTCGCGGTTGATATCCCAAATCGCGACCTTGTGCCCCTTGGCCACAAGGCGTGCCGCAATAGGAAATCCGAGCCCTCCCGCACCGCCGGTTACAATCGCGACGCGTGATGTTTCCTGTTCTACCATAGTGGCTTTCCTCCCTGATAATCCGGCCCGCTTTCGCGCGGCCCTGTGAATGAGATGTTTGGTGCTCCCAAACGGACAGCGAATCTTGTGCTTGACATTCTGTAGAATACTAACATTCTAGTAGCCTAAATGGGTCGGAAACGACCGACTTGTCAAGCGGGAGGACGCGGGGCAAGCAGAATGGAGGAGAAGAATATGGGACTGAAGGGCTCTGCCTTTCTGGCGATCTGGCACGACATCGAAGATGGTGCCCATGACGAATATATCGAGTGGCACACACGTGAACATATGCCTGAACGCCTCTCGATACCCGGCTTCAGGACTGGCAAGCGGCTGCACGCGCCTGCTGCCGCCCGATATGTCTTCGGGACAATCTATGCTGGCGAAACGGTCGAAACATTTCGGTCACCGGCTTATCTCGAACGTCTGAACAATCCAACGCGGTGGACTGCTGCCGTCGCGCCGAGCTTTCGCAACTTTCTGCGCGTCGCCTGCGAACGGATAGCGACCGCCGGTATTGGCGACGGAGGCTCTGTGGCAACGATCCGCTTCGATCTTTCGGGGAGCGAAGGAAAGGAAGGGCTGAGGGCGAAGGCGCAGGGGCTTGCGGACAAGATGCTCGCCGTTCGTGGTGTGGCTTGCGTGCATATCGGTATTTCGCGCAACGAAGTTTCGAGCGTTCGCACCAGGGAAACCGAGTTGCGTGCCGAAATGAGCGAAAGCGGTTTCGATGTGGTGGTTCTCATTGAAGGGTCTTCAAATCCGGGACTTCATTCGGCGCTGCCACAGATTGAGCAACTGGCAATTGAAACCGGCGTTCTTTCTTCTCCCATCAGCAATATTTACGATGCCGCCTTTTCACTGACCTCCGAAGATATGCAGGGGGCAGCATGACGCGGGTCCTCGTTACCGGTGGGGCCGGTTTTCTGGGCGGATGGATTTTGAAGGCGTTGAAGGCGCAAGCTCACGAAGTGCGGATATTCGACCGTACCAGTGATCGACGTATTCTGCGGGAAATTGTCGGTGACGAGGCTGAGCAGGTTGAGTGCTATCAAGGCGATATCGCAGATGCAGAGGCTGTAAAGGCGGCTGCCAGCGATTGTACCTCTATCGTCCATCTTGCAGCACTTTTAACGCCCGCTTGCAAGAACGATCCGGTGCTGGGTGCAACGGTCAATCTGATTGGTACGCTGAATGTCTTCGAAGCCGCCAAGGCAAATGCGATTGGGCGGGTAGCCTATGCCAGCAGTGCCGCTGTCTTTGGCCCGGACGATGGGCTGACGCCTTATCCGGTCACGCAGTATGGTGCTTTCAAACTCGCATGCGAGGGAAGCGCCAGAGCCTATTGGCATGATTCTGGTATTGCCAGTATCGGCCTGCGTCCCACCGTTGTTTACGGGCCGGGCCGGGAAAGCGGGCTAACCGCCGGGCCGACAATTGCCTGTCGCGAAGCGGTTCGTGGCAATTCTTATACAATTGGCTATTCAGGGCCGCAGGACATGGTTTTCGTGGCTGATGTGGCGGCGGCGTTTGCGGCTGCGGCAACACGATCTTACGAAGGTGCGCACGCCTTTTCGCTGGGTGGCGCATGCGAGGATGTGCCCGACGTCATCCGGGCGATCCGGTCAGAAATACCCGGTGCGAAAATCGACTTTGCCGGTGAAGCGGTACCGATGGCGCCCAATATCGCGGCAACCGACAACAAGCGTCTGCTGGGAGCCATCCCCGTCACGTCGCTGCGTGACGGGATTGCTCAGACCGTTGCCCATTATCGTGCAGTGGCGAGAGCAGCCTGATGGCCATCTACAGCGATAAATCGCAGGATCATGTCGGTCATCGTCTGCAAGCGGGCATCGATAGCGTCTTCCGCAAGGAGTTCACGACCGAACAGGACCTTCAGCGTGTGCCGGTTGGAGACATAGGTAAAACCAAGCGCAGAGATGGAGATATAGAGATCGAGCGGATCGACATGACGGAAAAGTCCCTGGGCGACACCGCTCTCGATAATCGTCGATACTCTGTTGACGATGGCGCTGTTGAGCCCCTCCATGCCGGTCGCCGCCTGCAAATGGACGGCGCCATGCAGGTTCTCGGTATTGATCATCCGCACGAAGGCTGGATTGTCGATGTAATAGCGGAAGGTAAAGGAGATCAGCGCTTTCATCGCGCCAATGGGGTCGGCGGGATCAAGCAACAGCTGCTCTTCAGCGGAACGGATGCCGACATATAGGTGTTCCATGGCCGCAAGGTAGAGTTCCTCCTTGCTGCCGAAATAATGGTAGACCATCGCCTTATTGGAATTCGCCCGCTGCGCAATGCGATCCACCCGAGCGCCGCCAATTCCATGGGTCGAAAATTCCGCAATAGCGGATTCAAGCAGAAGGCGCCTGCGTTTTTCCGGCGATCGTTGCCCAGGATCGAGCGTGTTCTGTGTTGGCATCGTATCGGTATTCGTCATCTGGATTCCTCGGACTGGCTGTCCTCTTACCACATTGGAAGGAATTGGGCAGCAGCTTGAGCATAAGTCATCGATCTGCGGATAGGGATATCACGTGGATTGACATCAACCAACCGGTTGGTTAATAAAAATGAACACAGGTCCGGTAGCGAAGAGGAGTCGCTGTCTGGACAAAACGGCACAAACCCTGAGGAGGACCATCAATGCCGGGCAAATTCTCAATTCGTAATGCTGCACTGACGCTTTTTGCAGGCGTGGCTATGGTATTCGGCGCTTCTGCAGCCCATGCACAGGCCCTGGAGAAAATCAAAAGCGCAGGCGTCGTTCGCATCGGCGTGATGGGCGAACAGGCCCCATGGGGTTCAATCGACTCCACAGGCAACAATGTCGGCTATGACGTCGATGTTGCGAAGCTGATCGGCGAGGAAATGGGTGTCAAGGTCGAGTTCGTGCCAAACGCCGTTGCTGCACGTATTCCCAACCTTTTGACCGGCAAGGTCGATCTGCAGATGGCGGTCATGGGCATGTATCCTGATCGCGCGAAAGCTGTCCAGTTCACCAAGCCCTATGCCGGGTTGAAGATCATTCTTCTGTCGAGCGCCAAGAACAAAATTACCAAGATTGAAGACGCGAAAAGCCTTCGTATAGGCGTGCCGCGCGGCGCTGCGCAGGACAAGTCAATCACCAGTCTTCTGGGCGATGTCGCCAATATCCGCCGTTTCGATGATGACAGTTCGACAATGCAGGCGCTGGTATCCGGGCAGGTCGATGCCATTGGTGGCAACACCACCTACAAGATCAATCTCGACAAGGCTGCACCGGGCAACGATTACGAGCAGAAACTGGTCTTCAATGAACAGTGGATGGGCGTTACGACCAAGCTTGGCGACAAGGAAATCAACGCCTGGCTGAACCAGTTCATCGACAAGATCAAGGCAGATGGCCGTCTTGAGGCGATCAACAAGAAGTGGCTTGGCGAAGACAAGCTTCCGAATTTCCCGGAGAAGCTCGAAGGCGTGCCCTACACCGTCGAATAAGATCAGCGACAATTCCAATACAGCATGATGAGGCGGGGTGCGCGGCCACGATTGCGAAGTCGCGCCCTCGTTTCCACGGAAAGTTTGAACATGCGTAAAATCTTCATACTGAACGGCCCCAACCTTAATCTGCTCGGTCAGCGTGAGCCGGAAATTTACGGTCGAACGACGCTCGATGAAATTCGTTCCTGGGTGGAGGCGGATGCCGCAGAGTTCGGTGTGGCGATTGATTTTCGCCAGTCGAACTTCGAAGGTGAAATCATCGAAGCGATCCATGCCGCACGTCACGAAGCGGTTGGGATCATCATCAATCCGGCCGCCTTTACCTTCACCTCGATTGCTATTCTTGATGCACTCAAGACCTTCAATGGTCCCAAGATCGAGCTGCACATTTCCAACGTACATCAGCGTGAGGAAATCTATCACAAGTCGCTCGTATCGAGAACGGCAACAGCCGTGATGGCAGGTTTTGGAGCTCAAGGGTATCGCCTTGCTCTCAGGGCAATGACGGAGATGACGGCATGACACGCATTGGTCTTATGGGGGCGGGCCTGATTGGCCGCGAACATGCGGAACTTCTGACTTCCAACCGGCGCGCGAAAATTGCCGCCATTTGCGACCCGACGCCAGCCGCTGCTGAAATGGCGGCACGGCTTTCCGTCCCGCATTTCTCCGACTATGGCACGATGCTCGATGAGGCAAAGCTGGACGGTGCCATCATCGCCCTGCCAAACCAGTTGCATGCACCGGCAGCTCTGGCTTGCATCGAGCGCGGTGTACCTTGCCTGATCGAAAAGCCGATTGCGGAAAGTCTGGCGTCAGCCAACCGGATTGTAGAAGCATCCGAACGTTCGGGTGTTGCTGTGCTCGTCGGGCATCAGCGGCGTCACAGCCCGGATATCCGGTCGGCAAAGCGTGCCATTGACGCGGGCGAACTCGGCCCTCTGGTTGCCGTCAATGGCATGACCTTGTTTGACAAGCCCGATGACTATTTCAATACGGAATGGCGACGCAAATTGGATGGTGGGGTGCTGCTGATCAATCTGATCCACGACATTGATGTGCTGCGCTATCTGGTAGGCGAGATCGAAAGTATACGCGCCTTTACGTCATCTGCGCGCCGCGGCTTCGAAGTGGAAGATACTGCAAGTATCTCGATCCGCTTCGTCAATGGGGTACTGGGCACGTTCCTGATTTCCGATGGTGCCGTCAGCCCCTGGGCCTGGGAATATACGTCCGGTCAGGCGCTCTATCATCCGGCACAACCCGGACCATGCCTCTTCCTTGCCGGACGCAAGGCAGCATTGTCCGTTTCCGATATGTATCTATGGCGACACGCGGAGGAAAGTGATCATTGGCAGCATCCGCTGATCCGCGAATACCGGCCCGGTGATGGCTCGCTGACCTATGTGAACCAGCTCGACCATTTCGTCGATGTGATCCATGGCAATGCCAAGCCGTTGATCACGGCACGCGATGGCATGTTGACGCTCGCCGCCACGCTTGCGGTCGATGTTGCGGGACGTGAGGACCGTACCGTGACCCTTGCGGAAATGCTGAACACAGCCGGAGTGGCGGCATGACGAGCAGAAAGACATCACTCTCGTTCCTGACCGGGCTTGGCGTCGCGCCGGAAGAAGCCGTGCTGGCCGCAGCGGAAGCAGGTTACGATTATCTCGGTTTTCGCCTGCTGCCCGCTGTTCCCGGAGGACTGGCTTATGCGCTGATGGACGAGCCAGCCCGTGTGAAATCACTTATCAGCCTCATGAATGACAAGGGCGTCGAGGTATTCGACATCGAGATGATCCGCATAGGACCGGATTTCGATCCCGAGCCATATCTGCCGTTTCTGGATTGTTCGGCCCAATTGGGTGCACGTGCCATTCTGGTTGCGGGTGATGACGCCGACGAGGTGCGTTTGACCCACTCCTTTGTGAAACTGTGTGAGGCTGCGCGTCCTTTCGGTTTGTCGATGGATCTGGAGTTCATGCCGCAGTCCGAACTCCGCGATCTTGCGGCGGCGACCCGCGTGCTGACTGCGGCTGACCAGCCAAATCAGGGCGTGATTATCGATACGCTCCATGTTTCGCGAGCGCGCACCACGATCGAAGAAATTGCCACTGTGCCGCGCCAATGGCTGCACTATGCGCAGATTTGCGATGCTCCGGCCAAAATCCCGGAAAGTCGTGAAGAGCTGAATTTTGCCGCACGCCACGAGCGGTTCCTGCCAGGAGAAGGCGAGCTCGATCTCATTGGTATGTTCGATGCTTTGCCGGCTGATATCCCGGTTGCGGTCGAAATCCCGAATGATCGTCAGTCGAAAGGCTTGTCCGTTGCTGAATGGGCGAAGCGAACGCTGCGGGCATCAAATGACATACTGGCCAAAGTGACCGGGGAGGTTGTAGCGTGAAAAACCTTGAAACCAAGACCATTCAGGGCGTGACGATCCCCAGCCTTGGACTGGGCACGTTCGAACTGAAAGGGCCGGAAGGCGAAGCTGCAATCCGCACGGCGATTGAGCTTGGCTATCGTCAGATCGATACGGCCATTCGCTATGGCAACGAGGTTGAAGTGGGGCGCGCTGTTCGCGAGAGCGGTGTCGCACGCGGAGACTTGTTCGTTACGTCCAAAATCTGGTTCACCGATCTTGATCCGGAAACAGTTTCCCGCCGGGTCGATGAAAGCTTGGAGCGGCTTGGCTTTGACTATGTCGATCTGCTTCTGGTGCACTGGCCGAGCAAGACTGTTCCTCTCGGCGAAACGCTTTCAGCTTTTGCAGAAGCAAAAGCGAGCGGTAAGACCCGCCTGATCGGCGTCAGCAATTTCACGGTCGCACTTCTGGACGAAGCGCTGGATGTTCATAACGCCGAGTTGTTCTGCAATCAGGTCGAGTATCACCCTTATCTGTCGCAGGAGAAGCTCCTTACGCGCATGCGTGAGGCAGGCATGCTTTTAAATGCCTATCAGCCGATCGCGAGGGGCAAGGTTTTCAGTTCGGATATCCTTGTCGAGCTTGGGCGCAAATACGGAAAGTCCGCTGGTCAGGTTACCTTGCGCTGGCTTCTACAGCAGGACAATGTTGGCGCCATTCCGCGCTCCGCCAAACCTGAGAATATGAAGTCCAACCGGGATATTTTTGATTTTGAATTGTCCCCGGAAGATATGGCGGCAATCCATGCGCTTGCACGCGGCGAACGGTTCTCCCGTTTTGAATGGGAACCCGAATGGGACTGAACGCCCTGCTGGAGGAGGTTAGAACATGACACTTGATTTCAGCGTCGTCGCGGATGCCTGGCCCTCGCTGATCTATGGGACACTGGGAACGCTGTTCCTGGCCGTCGTCGGCATGACACTCGCCACCATCATCGGTGTCGTGGGGGTTGCAATCTTGCGGACTCATAGGGTGATCCCATCCTTTTTGGTCACGACCTTTGTTGAGGTGATCCGCAACACGCCGTTTCTGGTACAGATTTACTTCATCTTCTTTGCATTGCCTCTTGCGGGTGTGCGGCTTAATCCTACACTGACGGCCATTCTTGCCCTCGGGTTGAATGGTGGTGCCTATGCCATTGAGATTATCCGTGGCGGGGTCGAAAGCATTCCGAAAGGCCAGACGGAAGCGGGACTGGCGCTCGGTCTTCACCGGCACGAAGTGTTCCGTATGATCGTTCTGAAACCAGCGTTGCGCGCGATATATCCATCACTGTCGAGCCAGTTCATCCTGCTCACGCTCACGACCGCAATTTGCACCTCCATCTCCGCCTATGAGTTGACCTCAGCGGGACAGCGCATCGAGGCGGAAACATTCCGCAGCTTTGAAACCTATTTCACCCTGACCGGCATTTATTTGGTGATCTCGCTGGTGACGATGTGGTCGCTTGCCGCCATCGGGCGACGTGCATTCAGCTATCCCCAGCGTTGAGGAGGACGACTTATGGGACTGCAAGAATTCACCTATCTGCTGCAAGGTCTCGGCTGGACGCTCATCCTGACCGCTATGGCGTTTGCTGGCGGTATTGTCTCCGGCATCATCATCGCTCTGATGCGGGTATCGAAGCTCAAATGGGTTCGGGCTATCGCAATCGGCTGGATTGGCCTCTTTCAGGGCACGCCTTTGCTGATGCAGCTCTTTGTTGCCTATTTCGGCTTGCCCCTTCTTGGTTTCGATCTCCCGGCCTGGGCGGCGGTGGGCATAGCCCTTGCCGCGCACGCTTCGGCCTTTCTGGGTGAAATCTGGCGTGGCGCGATTGAAGCCGTTCCGAAAGGGCAGACTGAAGCGGCGGATGCGCTTGGACTGCATCGCTACAGCCTGATGGTCGACGTCATCATGCCGCAAGCGTTTAAACTATCGTTGCCGGCCACCGTTGGCTTTCTTGTTCAGCTTCTGAAGGGCACGTCGCTTGCCGCGATTGTTGGCTTCATTGAACTGACCCGCGCCGGTTCGATAATCTCCAATCAGATCTACCGACCGCTTCTCGTGTTCGGTGTGGTAGGGGCGATGTACTTCGCCATGTGCTGGCCGCTCTCCTTGTGGGGCAGGCGTATTGAACGACGCATGGCCGCCGGCCTCTCCAGATAAGAAAGGGAACTTCTCGTGACAACTGATAAAAAGTCAGATGCGCCACCGATGATCATGATGCGCGACGTGGAGAAGTGGTATGGCAACTTCTATGCGCTGAAAAAGGTCTCCCTGACGGTCGCAAAGGGAGAGAAGATCGTTCTGTGTGGTCCATCGGGGTCCGGCAAATCCACCCTGATCCGTTGCATCAACCGATTGGAAGCGAGCCAGGGCGGCGAGATCATCGTTGCCGGTCACGCGGTCAAGGAAGACCAGAAAGCCATTGATGCGGTGCGCCGTGAAGTTGGTATGGTCTTTCAGCAGTTCAACCTGTTTCCACATAAGACCGTATTGGAGAACTGCATTCTGGCGCCGATGCGGGTGCGCAAAATTTCGCGGGACGAAGCGGAAGCGACGGCACGAAAATATCTCGACCGGGTGCGTATCGGTGATCAGGCCGAAAAATATCCCGCGCAGCTTTCCGGTGGACAGCAACAGCGCGTTGCTATTGCGCGCGCGCTATGCATGGAGCCCAAGGCCATGCTTTTCGATGAGCCGACTTCGGCGCTCGATCCCGAAATGGTCAAGGAAGTTCTTGATACGATGGTGTCGCTTGCCCGCGATGGCATGACGATGATCTGCGTGACGCATGAAATGGGCTTCGCTCGTCAGGTTGCGGACCGGGTCATCTTCATGGCGGACGGAGAGATTCTCGAAGAGAATGATCCCGAAACATTCTTTCGAGCGCCGGCACATCCCCGCACACGAACCTTCCTCGGTGAAATACTACAGCATCACTGATCAGCCAAATTCAGAAGCGCGTTAAATCTCCCGCTTTGACAAGCGGGAGATTGCTGCGAATGCAGGGTCGTTCTTGTGACCCTAACCTGCTTTGGCGAAACGCCGGGAGATGGCCTCCGCGGCATCGATAATTGAATCTGTATCGATACCAAAATGCGCATAAAGATCAGCGATGGTTCCCGTCTGGCCGAAATGTTCAACGCCCAGCGATGTGGTCGCGTTGCCATGAACGGAGCCCAGCCAGCCGAGCGTTGCAGGGTGTCCATCCGTGACGGTGATGAAATGCGCATGTGAAGGAACGGGGGGCAGAAGCCGTTCAATATGGCTCACGGCCTCGCCAAATCCGTGGCGTCGCGCCCGCTGAGCCGCTGTCCAGCCCGCGTTCAGGCGATCTGCCGAGGTAACGGCGAGCACGGCAACGTCCCTTTGCGTCTCTGCAAGGCGGCCTGCAGCCGTCAGAACTTCGGGCGCCACACAACCCTGATAGGCCAGAACGAGGCGCGTGTTGGGCCGGGGTTCACGCAGCCAGTAAGCGCCGTCGATGACGCCCTGACGGAACGCTGGATCTTCCCGACACGTGATCTGCTCGATTGGTCGTGTCTTCAGGCGCAGATAAATCGATCCGCCAGCTCCGTCGCGCAACGTGGTTCGGGGATCATGTTTCGCATGCCCCTCTCGTTGCATGTAGTCGAAAGATCAGTCCGTAACGACTGAAAGTTCGTCAAGGAAGGCCGGTTCGAAACTGGCAAGGCCATCCTGGCTCATGCCGATCAGTTGCTGACCGATGGACTGATGCGCTCCGCCCTCCGGTGCGAGGGTGACGCCGGTCCTTGTGTTCCCGGTCTGTTATCCGTCAAACGACGTAGAAATGGACGAAAGTTAGGGATGACTGTTTTTTGTCTCGATGGTAAAAATCGATCCATACAAAGAGGAGAGGGGCCATGGAGGGCAATCCCGATTTTCACAGATCCGGTGCGTTGAAGTCGCTTCTGACCGAAGGCGAGGAAGTGATACGTACTGCACGCGTATCCGATTATCCGAACTGGCTCGGTCCGATACCGGCTGTCCCGTTTGTCGTTATGGCACTTGCCTGTGGTCTCGGCACGCTCTTATTTATCAGCAGGATTATTTAAATTCCCGACCCCATGCGCAAGTCAACTCACACGGAGTTGCCACAATACTGATGTTCAGGCATTTTCATAATGGTCAATGAATGAGGGCAACATGCATATACTCAGCCTGTTTTTCCTGCTTGTTCCCATAATTGCCTTTGCCCAATCACCTGTCTTGCCGGAGCTTTTCACCGTCACCGGCATCGAGGTCAATGAGAAACTCGATATTCACGGTGAGGCGAAGCAGGACGCAACCGTTATCGGTAGTCTGGCGTCCGGCGCTAAAGGCGTCGAAGTGATCGAGCTCGCCTCCAATGGCGAATGGGCTCTGGTGAATGGTGCAGAAAGCAGCGGTTGGGTTGAAGCGCGTTTTCTGCAGGCGCAGCCTAGCGTATGGGATAACGGCAAACTACCTCAATCGCTACGCTGCCACGGGACTGAGCCATTCTGGAATATCAGTTTTTCGGCCAAGGAAGTCAGGTTGAAAGTCTTGGATGCGCCAGAAAGGCTCTATTCGCTCCGATCGGTCAGTGATCGCGGCTTTGCCGGAGATCGTATCCGTGCCGTTGAGGCCGGTGACATGACCGCCGTGATCTTTCCCAAACAATGCTCCGATCCGATGGAATGAGTGACAGAACCTGCCCTGCAAGCCGTGATTTCGTTGCGCAACAGCGATCGCACGATGTTTGCTGGCTGCTCCAGTATCGCAGCAAACTGAGGACGTCCGCCGAGCGGTTAGCGATGGTCCCTTACGATCAAATCTTCGTTCACGCGGTGCGTGCCTGTACCGCTCCTGATTTTTTAGACGTAAATAAATCAGTTAAATTCTATTTGTTCAGCTTTCAAAGCTTTGCAGCTTGTCCAGAAGGCTTTTGGAGATCTCGAATTGTCGCGCTGTTCCACGACCCATGGAGTTCGTCACCATGGTTTCGGTCAACATGCCGCGTTTCACGAGGAGATCGACTGTCTCCTTCACGCCGCTGCGCGTCAATTCAGTGATTTCCATTATATTTGTGAGATTTAGCTTCTGGTGCGTCTGCTTCATCGTGTAAAGGATCGTCATCATGCCGATCTCTTTCACGCGCGCCTGCGGGGTCTCGCCTTCCATCGGATTGTCGAGGATCTCGTGAAGGATCAGTCCGGAAAAGGCGAGACTGTGCAATTGAGATTTAAGCGCTCTTGTCATGTCATTTAACTGTGGTATATACGTTAGTCAAAATGCATTGCGTTACCGTATGACGCCGCTTCCATAGCGTGGTGTCATCGTTTCGGAGGGGCAAGTCCATGAAAAACCTTCTACTTAATTGCCTGCTAACTCTCTCGTCTCTTGCATTACCTTACCTGATTTATTCCGGCAATGCGCGCGCTGATGAATGGGGATGCAAGGTCATCCTCTGCCTTTCCAATCCGGGAGGGCCAACTGAATTTGCTGAATGCAATCCTCCGATCCAGAAACTCTGGCGCGAACTTGCGAAAGGTCATCGTTTTCCAGCCTGTAGCGGTGCGGGATTTCAAAGTTCGCGTCCAGGTTACGAACCATATTATTGCGATGCAGGCTATCGGCTTTCGCGCAGCTACGGCCCTTTGGGCCAAGAGGTGACCTGCGTTTCCATCACTCTGCAGAACGTGAGGCGTTCCCTGTGCGCTTTGGATCGTGACAATCGCGGAAGTCAATCCAACTCGGTCCTGTCGGCCCGACTGCAGCGCCTGGACGGTCGACTTCAGTGCACGGGCTATCCCCTCACGCGTCCGAACATTCGGAAACAGCCACATTATATCGACGTGTCTATCGATGGCGTCGGCAAACAGCGCGTCTGGTATTGAGCGATGGGTGCTGCATTCGTCGACATCGCACAAAACTGCGCTCCAATGGTTCAGATCGAAACTTTGGCCGCTGTCGTTAGTCTCGAGAGCAAGTTTCAGTCCTTCAATATTCGCATCAATAGCGGCAAGCCGGTTGCCGCGCAGCCGGCGAGTAAAGCCGAGGCGATCGAGATAGCGACATCGCTCGTCGCGGGCCGTCAGGATATCCAGATTGGATTGGGTGGGATCGGCGTAGAACAGCTTCAAAGACTGAACCTTTCCGTTTCCGATGCCTTCGATCCTTGCCTGAATCTCAAGGCTACAGCCACGCTTCTTGATGGCTATTATCGTCTCGCCCAACGTTTCGGCCGTGATCCGGAAGGTGCCGAGATGGTTATGCTTCAGTCCTATTATGGGCGAGACGATCCATCCCTTGGCGAAATGGTTCGATATGACGAACAGGTGCGCGACGAAGCAAAGCGCCTTTCACCAAGACTAAAGTCGCTCGTCCTCGTCGAGCCGAACCGGGAGGATGCCCGGAAGGATCAGGCCAAGGAACAAGCGGCCGCCAAAATCGGCACAAAAGTCACCCAAAACGAAGAGCCAGTAACGTGGGACGTGTTTCGTTCGAGGCGGCTCTCGTCTGTTCTCGTTTTCCAGAATGATCGATCGGAGCAAAGTGAATGATTTCGAAGTCCAAAACACGTCCCCTTGTCGCTTCCATGCTCATGGGCATCGCCATCGTTACGGCGTTAGCAGAGCCGGCTTTTGCACAGTCAGCTGGCATCGAGACCATACTGCAAAATATCGTCGATCTCCTGACCGGTAACATCTTCAGGCTGCTCGCGACAATCGCGGTCATCATTATCGCGATTGCGTGGATGTTTGGATACATGGATTTGAGGCGCGCGGGCTATTGGATCATCGGCATCGGGGTGATTGCGGGCGCTTCGGAGCTCGTCGGCACTATTGTTGGCAGCTGACGCTCATGACAAGCACACCCGTCCTCGAAGAAGACACGCTGTTTCTGGCTTGCACGCGCCCGGCAATGATTGCTGGCGTGACCATGGAAGCGATGGGCATCAATGTCATGCTGACAACCATCCTCTATATCGCTGCCGGATCGATCGCTTACGCCCTGGTTGGCATCGCCTTTCATTTCGTGTTCCGGACCCTCGTCAAGCATGACCATAATATGTTTCGCATTCTGCTTGCGTGGGTCGAAACCCGTGGTCGGTCCCGCAACGCAGCCTATTGGGGAGGCGCGACGCTTTCGCCGTTGAAACTTGTGCGGCGTTACGACGAAAGGGATCTGAGCCTTGCCTAGTCTTGCAACGCTGCGGTCTCGCGAACTTGGACCTGAGACCTTCATTCCCTATGTCCGGCATGTTGACGATACGACCATTGCGCTTGATTCCCGGGCATTGATGAGCGTGCTCGTGCTGGAGGGCGTTTCTTTCGAGACCGCTGATGTTCTCGATCTCAATGGTCTGCATCGTAGTCTGAACACGCTCTATCGCAATATTGCCGATGAGCGACTGGCGCTTTGGACGCATGTTATTCGTCGCCGGGACAACGACTATCCCGAAGGGCATTTTGCCAATTCATTTTCCGATAGTCTCAATACCAGATACCGCGAACGGATGGTCAGCGAGGACCTGTTTCGCAATGATCTTTATCTCACACTTGTCAGCTATCCAAACCGCGGTCCAGTCGAAAAAGCAGCCAGTGTTCTCTCGCGTCTGCGCAAGGCGAAACGGTCCGGCGTTGAGATGGATGAAGAGGCACTGAAACACCTGAAAGACAAGGTCGTAGATGTTACGGCAGGGCTAAAGCGCTTTGGGCCCCGTATTCTGTCTCTCTGTGAACAAGACGGTATCCTGTTTTCCGAACCGAGCGAGTTTCTTCACCAGCTTGTCGGTGGGCGGCGAGAACCTGTGCCTTTGACGGAAGGTCCGATCTCTTCGGCAATCTATTCGGACAGGGTGATTTTCGGTCGGGAGACGGTCGAAATCCGTCACGAAGCAGAAACCCGCTATGCGGGCATGTTCGGTTTCAAGGAATATCCAGCAACCACACGCGCAGGCATGCTCGACAGCATTTTGACTGCGCCATTTGAACTCATTCTCACGCAGTCCTTCGCCTTTACGTCCAAGGCAGATGCCCGCACGATCATGGGTCGAAAGCAAAACCAGATGGTGAGTGCAGCTGACAAGGCGGCGTCGCAGATTGAGGAACTCAGCGATGCCATGGATGACCTTGAATCCAACCGCTTCGTGCTGGGGGAACATCATCTGGGCCTCTCGGTCTTCGCTCCGAGCGTGAAGGAACTCACTGACTATATGGCCAATGCGCGCGCGCATCTTACCAGTGGCGGGGCGGTTGTTGCCCGCGAGGATATTGGCCTTGAGGCAGCCTGGTGGGCGCAGTTGCCGGGTAATCTGCGTTATCGCGCGCGCTCGGGCGCGATAACATCGCGTAATTTTGCAGCATTGTCCCCCTTTCATTCATATCCGACCGGCCAGAAGAACGGAAATGAATGGGGGGCAGCGGTTGCGATGCTAAAGACAGCTTCCGGCTCGCCATTTTATTTTAACTTCCATCACAGCGATCTCGGCAACACCCTCGTTTGCGGACCATCAGGCACTGGCAAGACGGTGCTCCTCAATTTTATGCTCTCGCAGCTCGAAAAACATGATCCGCATATGGTGTTCTTCGACAAGGACAGGGGTGCTGATCTCTTCGTTCGTGCTGCGGGTGGAACCTATTGGCCGCTCCAAAACGGCGTCTCAACCGGTTGCGCGCCGCTGAAGGCGCTCGAATTGACCGCAGAGAACAGGATCTTTCTTGCGAACTGGATCGGCAAGCTGGTCGGAGCGGGGACGCGAGAGCTGACTGTCATCGAATTGCGCGACATCGCGTCCGCTGTCGATGGCCTCGCCGACCTCCCGGCCGAGCGCAGGTCCATCGGCGCGTTGCGCACATTCTTAAACAATACCGATCCAGAAGGCATTGCCTCGCGGCTCAGGCGGTGGGAGAGGGGTGGGCCGCTTGGCTGGGTCTTCGACAATGAGTTTGATGATATCGGGATTGGTGCGAAGTTCATCGGCTACGACATGACCGATTTCCTCGATAACGAGGAAATCCGCACACCGCTGATGGCCTACCTGTTCTATCGCATCGAGCAATTGATCGATGGCCGCCGCATCATCATCGTCATCGATGAGTTCTGGAAGGCGCTGCAAGATGAGGGTTTTCGCGATCTCGCCCAGAATAAGCTGAAGACCATCCGCAAACAGAACGGCCTCATGCTCTTTGCGACGCAAAGCCCACGCGATGCCATCGTCTCACCGATTGCCCATACAATCATCGAGCAATGCCCGACGCAGATTTTTCTACCCAATCCGCGTGGCGACCATGCTGATTATGTCAATGGCTTCAAGCTTACCGAAGGCGAGTTCGAGCTGATTTCGCGCGAGCTTACGGTCGAAAGTCGCCGTTTCATCGTCAAGCAGGGCCACAACAGCGTGGTTGCTGAACTGAACCTCGACGGTTTCGACGACGAACTTGCGATCCTATCGGGGCGCACGGCGAATGTCGAACTGGCAGACGCCATCCGCGCCGAGCTTGGCGACGGAGAGAACTGGTTGACCGTGTTCCAGCAAAGAAGGAGGATATCATGATCCGCAATGGCAAAAAGGCATTATTCCTCAAGGCGGCTGCGCTGCTTGCGTCGGTAAGTCTTGCCGATGCACAAGGTATTCCCGTTATTGATCAATCGGCGATCGCCAAGCAGATCGAGAGCATCGTCCAGCTCAAGTCGCAGCTTGATGCGCTGAACCAGCAGATCGAACAGGCACAGCAGCTCTATGGTTCGTTGAACAAGATCACCAACATGGCCGATGTCGCCAGTTTGCTGAACGATTCTTCAATCCGTAAGGCGCTTCCGCAGGACTTTAATGCCATCGAAAGTCTGTTCAAAGGATCGGGCACCGGCAACTTCGGCAATGCCGCTTCCAAATTCCTGGAGAACAATTCCACCTATCGCACGAATGCCAATGATTTCTACGCGCAGGAACTTTCGCGCACCCAGAACAAGAATGCTGGGCAATTAAGTCTCGGGCAGCAGATTTACGACGCGGCTACCAAGCGTATCGACGGGATTGATGAACTGCGTCAGCAGATATCGGGCGCAGCCGACGCCAAAGAAATCGCCGATCTGCAGGCGCGCCTTCAAGCCGAAAGCGCGTTTCTTCAAAACGATGTCCTTCGCATGCAGGGTTTGAAGATGGTTCAGCAGGCTGAAGTCCAGGTCGATGAACAACGCAAGGCCGAAGATTGGCGCCAGCGCATGGATACGATGGGGGCTGCACTCAAATGAGGTGGTTCGGTTTCGTTATAACGACGCTACTGCTTGCGGCCTGCGCTCCTCAGGAAAAGATCTACACGGTTGATGAACTGGTCGCTGACGAAGCCTTGCTTGCGCAAATGATAGCCAAATGCCGTAACAATCCAGGCGAAATTTCCGACACGGCGAACTGTCGTAATGCTGAGGCAGCGGACGGCAAGCTTCGGCTCGAACATATGCGCAAGTCGCTCGGGGGCTAGGCTATGTATGAGGTGTTCAGCTTCGTTGACAGGCAGTTCAAGGCCCCGCTCGAAAACTTCGTTTCCACTGGAACGTCCAATATTGCCAGCTGGGTCAGCGGCCCTTTGGCGACAGCTTTGACCCTGTACATCGTCGTTTACGGCTATCTCGTGCTGCGTGGCTCGGTGCAAGAGCCGATCCTCGAATTTGCCTTCCGGGCAATCAAGCTCGCTATCATCGTAATGCTGGTCAGAAACGCCAGCGACTATCAGACCTATGTCACCAACATCTTCTTCGAAACGCTGCCGAAGGAGATTGCTCAGGCATTGAACACCGGAGCGACACCGAGTGCCTCCACCTTCGACAGCTTGCTCGATAAGGGCCAGAAATGCGCTTACGAGATCTGGTCTCGTGCTTCCTGGCCGGTTGATATCGTGACCGGCGTTGGTGGCATGATGGTGATTGGAGCGAGCTTCCTCGTTGCAGCAATCGGTTACATCGTCTCGCTCTATGCGCGTCTCGCGCTTGCCATCATTCTTGCAATCGGGCCGATTTTCATCGCGCTTGCCATGTTCCAATCGACACGGCGGTTTACCGAATCCTGGATCGGCCAGCTCGCGAACTTTGTCATCTTGCAGGTGCTGGTCGTCGCCATCGGCTCCCTGCTGATCACCTGCATTGATACGACCTTCACGGCGATTGAGGGCTACAGCGATGTGCTGATGCGACCGATCGCTCTTTGCGCCATCTGCATCGCTGCTCTGTATGTCTTTTACCAGCTACCCGGCATTGCCTCGGCACTTGCGGCCGGCGGCGCATCATTGACCTATGGCTATGGTGCTGCGCGCGATGCGCATGAAGGCACACTCGCCTGGGCGACCTCGCACACAATCCGGTCGGTTCGTCGTCGGCTCAACCGAGTGAAGTGACCGTTCTACACGTATGAAACTGGACAGGTAATCGCAGATGATCCGCATTCTTTTGCCACTTTTACTGACCGCAAGTCTTTCCGGCTGCGCTTCACTCTCTCATCCGCTACCCAAATGCGATGGTCAAGCCCGACGTCCATTGAACCGTTCTATGTGGCAATGGGAAGGCGATGCGAAACTGCAGAAATTGGCAAAAGAAAGCATCGCGAACCCGTCAAGTAGCGCAGTTCCCTTCGCAGAGGAACCTGTTCCGGTCAAGTCGGCTGCCTTTGCACACTTTGATATCGAGGGCTCCAAGCGCCCATGCGAGGGCAGTTGAGATGGTAAATTCTGATAGCCTCAAGGATTATTTTGAAAAGGCGCGCCGCTTCGATCAGGATCGGCTGATCCAGGTTGAACGCTCAAAGCGCATCGCCTGGTTTGTCGCGATCTCGGCCAGTGTCGTTGCTGTTGTCTCCGTTGTAGCCATTGCTGGCCTCACGCCCTTGAAGACGGTGGAACCATTTGTCGTACGGGTCGACAATTCGACGGGGATCGTTGACGTCGTTTCAGCCCTAACCTCGACCGCCGGCACCTATGATGAGGCCGTCACGAAATATTTTGCTGCAAGATATGTTCGCGGCCGTGAAGGCTATGTCTGGAGTGAAGGAGAGGAGAATTTCCGGACGGTTGCGCTTTTGTCGACCCAGTCTGAACAAACGCGCTTTGCTGCAAGCTATCGCGGAAGCAATCCGGATTCGCCGCAAAATATCTATGGTCGGGGCGCCACCGCGCGGATCAATATTGTTTCGATCTCGCTGATCAACAAAAACGTGGCATCTGTCCGGTACATGCGAACCGTTACGCGCGGCGATGAAGTGCGCACTACGCATTGGGTCGCGACGCTTACCTTCGCTTACGCCAATGCACCGATGTCCTCCACGGACCGATTGGTCAATCCCCTGGGTTTCGCCGTCAGCGAATATCGTGCCGATCCGGAGGCTATCAATTGAGAAAGAAATTTCTGCCTGTTTTTCTCCTGGTCGCTGGCTTTTCCTCGCCAGCCGTGTCTTTGGAAATACCGCGGGGTGCGTCTCAGGATAGCCGTGTCCGATTTATCGACTATCAGCCTTACAACATCACGCGGGTCGTCGGCACGCTGCGTTCATCCGTGCAGGTCGAGTTCGCGGTGGACGAGGAAATAGCGCATGTGGCGCTTGGTAACAGTGTGGCCTGGGAAGTGGCGCCGGCTGGTAACATTCTCTTCCTTAAACCCCGGGAGAATCAGCCTGTCACCAATATTTCGGTGGTGACGACGAGGCGGGACGGCTCGACGCGCAGTTATCAGATGGAACTGACGGTTCGCGATGGCAGCGTTGAGGCCGGGCAGAACACTTATTTCTATCTGAAATACCGTTATCCGGCAGACGAAGCTGCGCGGCGCAAGGAAGACGCGGCTCTACGTGCCCGGGCTGCCCAGGCAGGTGAAGCTGATCGGGTTTTGTCCCTTCACGAGGCGTATGGGCCGCGGAATTGGCATTATTCCGCCCAAGGCGCACAGTCGCTTGAACCGCAGGCCATCTATGACAACGGCAAGGTCACAACCTTTGCCTTTGTCGGCAATCAGGAAATGCCATCGATCTATATGGAAAATTCCGACGGTACAGAAAGCCTGGTTCCAAAATCCGTCGACGGCAATCTCGTTCTCGTTCACGCAATAAGCCGCAAGTTCATCCTGCGCAGGGGCGGGGATGTGCTGTGCATCTTCAACGAGGCTTACGATCGTGTTGGCATCAATCCCGATACAAACACGACATCGCCGTCCGTCGAACGCGTGGTGAAAACGCAGCCAGTTACTGCGCAATAGGAGGTATCATGGCGGACGAAGAAACCACGCAGATCCCCGGCGAACGTGCAGAAACATCGACCGGTCGGCGCATCGACAACAACCCAATCCTGAAGCGCGGCGCGGTCGCACTTGCCATCGTCGCATTTGTCTCCTTTGCGCTCTGGTCGATGCGCGGGAACAACAAGCCCTCCGAGACTGCACAGCCGGAGCGGGTTGTCATCCGACAGACATCGGATTTCGAGCCGGCCAAAGAACCGGTCCAGCCCGTGGTGGCTCCGAATAAACTCCAGCTTCCGACACCGGTCCTGACAGAAGAGAAACCTGCTGACGACGACAAACTGCTCGATGCCGCGCGGCGCGCGCCCGTGATGGCCTATGGAGCCGAGAAAACGCAGTCCGCCAAGCGACAACAGGGTGATGCCGGTGCTGATCCCGATGCAAATTATGTCCCGCTCGGGAACAAGCCGGGCAGCTTTGGCGGCGAGCGCGAGAACGAAGATCAGCGCTTCAATCGCATGCTGGCGCCAACGCGGTTGCAGGGCTCGCGCGCCGGTACGCTTGGCAATCGGGATTTTACCGTTGCGATGGGAACGTCCATACCCTGCGTGCTGGAAACGGCACTTTCTTCCGACCAGCCGGGTTTTACGAGTTGCGTCATCAACCGCGATGTTCTGTCCGACAACGGTCGGGTTGTACTGATGGAAAAGGGCACACAGGTCGTCGGTGAATATCGCGGGGGACTTCGTCGCGGACAAAAGCGCCTGTTTGTTCTCTGGAACCGTGCGAAGACACCGAAAGGTGTGATCATTACATTAGCGTCACCCGCAACCGATGCTCTCGGTCGCGCCGGAATGGACGGCTATATTGACACGCATTGGTGGGAACGGTTCGGCAGCGCTATCCTTTTGTCGATCGTGGGCGACGTCACATCCTATGCAACAAGCCGGTTGCGGGACGGCGACGTCGATGCGCAGAACACCACGAGTGCGGGTCAGCAGGCTGCGGCGATTGCCGTCGAACAGTCGATTAACATCCCACCAACCCTGAAAAAACACCAGGGAGGGCTTGTCTCAATCTTCGTAGCGCGGGATCTCGATTTTTCCAACGTTTACGGGCTACGTGTGACGGAACCACGCAACCGGATTTACGACCGTGCCGTTCTCGGTGACTTTACGCCGGACTCCACGATTGTGACGAAATAGGTAAGACGATGATCGAAGCCGTAGATTCCGGCGTCGTGCGCGAACTGTTGTTGCCGCTGTCACCGTTTCTGCGTGATCGGTCACTCTATGAAATTATCGTCAACAGGCCGGGCAAAGTCATGACAGAAGGATCGGTCGGATGGCAGACACATAGCATACCGGAACTCACCTATGACCGGCTGATGCGCCTTGCGCGGGCGGTCGCAAGTTTTTCCGATCAGTCGATCAATGAAACCAATCCAATCTTGTCGGCAACCTTGCCCGACGATGAACGCATCCAGATCGTGGTACCGCCGGCGACGATAAAGGGAACGGTGAGCCTCACCATCCGCAAACCATCCTCGGTTTCGCTCAGCCTTGATGATCTTGACCAGGCAGGGCTGTTTGCCGAGGTTCGGCATGTCGAAGAAAACCACGGGCAATCGGACCAATTATTGTCCAATTTCTATCGGGCTGGCTTACATAAGGAGTTTCTGAGGCAAGCCGTCTTGGCGCGAAAGAACATCATTATCTCTGGTGCAACGGGATCGGGAAAAACAACGCTCTCCAAAGCGCTGATCAGGCACATTCCTGACAGTGAACGGATTATTTCTATCGAAGATACGCCCGAACTGGTAATCCCGCAGCCAAACCATGTTCGGCTCTTCTATTCAAAGGGCGGCCAGGGAATGGCGAGGATTGGCGCAAAGGATCTCCTGGAATCCTGTCTTCGTATGCGCCCCGACCGGATTTTGCTGCAGGAATTGCGCGACGGCACCGCTTTTTACTATATCCGTAATGTGAATTCCGGACATCCCGGTTCGATCACCACAGTGCACGCGGATTCAGCGCGTCTGGCCTTTGAGCAACTCACATTGCTGGTGAAGGAATCGAAGGGCGGAAGCGATCTTGAGCGACAAGACATTCGTGAAATGCTGACAATCGCGATCGACATCATCGTTCAGTGCAAACGGGTCGACGGGCGGTTCCAGGTGAGCGAGATTTACTTCCGCGATGTAGCTGTGTCTGACGCGAAATTCTAGATCACGACGTCTTGTGTGATCACTTACCATCTTGCTCAACGCTGCAGAGTATCGCGAATAGCGTCGGCAAACGCGATGCCGGCAGGAGGCGTGAGGGTGGCGGCCAGCAAAGAGGGAAAGGGGGGAAGGGGAGTTCGTGGTGGATTGTGGTTGTCGGAGAAAGGCTCCGGCCAGTCCGTCACGGAGAAAAGATATGGCACAGGCCATCCAGAAAATCACGCTCAATGCCGGACGTGACATCCCGTTCGACAAGCTCGTTTTGAGCCAGCAGAACGTCCGCAAGACCAAGGCGGGCGTCTCGATCGAGGAGCTTGCCGAAGACATCGCCCATCGCGGGCTGCTGACCAGCCTCAACGTCCGCGCCGAGATCGATGCCGATGGTAACGAGACCGGAATTTACCGCATCCCCGCCGGCGGTCGTCGCTATCGCGCGCTCGCACTACTAGTCAGTCAGAAAAAGCTGTCGAAAACGGCCGCCGTTCCATGCATCGTCAGCAAGGGCGAAACCCCTGAAGTCGAGGATTCGCTTGCCGAAAACATCGCGCGCGTCGACCTTCATCCGCTGGACGAGTTCCGGGCGATCATGACGCTGCGCGAACAGGGGCTCGATGAGGAGGAGATCGCCGCTCGCCTCCACATGTCGGTGGCGACGGTGAAGCAGCGCTTGCGCCTCGCATCGGTCTCGCCACGACTTCTGGAACTTTACGCGAATGACGAGATGAAGCTCGGGCAGGTCATGGCATTCTCGATCACCAATGATCACGCTCGCCAGGAACAGGTTTGGGACACGGTTTCGCGGACCTATGGTCAGGATGCCAATTATATTCGTCGCATGCTGACCGAAACCGCGATCAGGGCCACCGATCGCCGCGCCATCTATGTTGGCACCGATGTTTACGAGGCGGCTGGGGGCGTGGTCATGCGTGACCTGTTCGAACCGGACAATGGTGGATGGCTGCAGGATCCGGCGATGCTCGAACAGCTCGTGATCGAAAAGCTGACCGCCGACGCGGAAGTGCTCAAGGCTGAAGAAGGTTGGAAATGGGTCGAAGCGGCGTTGGACTTCTATTATGGCCATACCTCCGCTCTTCGACGGTTCTACGGTAAACAGGCGCAATACTCTGAGGAAGAGCTGGCCCACCACGACGCCCTGAGGGCCGAATACGACAGGCTCGACGCCGAATATGCCGATGCGGAAGACTATTCCGAGGAAACCGAGGCCCGGCTTGAGGAACTCGGCAACGAACTCGATGTGTTGAACGACCGGCCCTATGTCTTCGATCCGGAAGAGGTCTCCCGCGGCGGCGTTTTCATCTCACTTGCGGTCAATGGGCAACTGAAGATCGAACGCGGTTTCGTTCGACCGGAAGATGAGCCCACCGCCGAGGTGGATGCCGATGATGCGGATGATGGTGATGGTCATGGCGGAAATGATACCGTTGCAGCCTCGGCGAATGGTGGAGTTTCGATTAACGGCAGGCCTGCGAGCGTCGAGGAGCCGGAGGACGATGACGGCAAGCTACGCCCGCTTTCCGATCGTGTTGTCGAAGATCTGACAGCCGCCCGCACTGTCGCCCTTCGCAATGCGCTGGCAAACGACCCGGTGGTGGCCTTCATCGCGGCTCTCCATGTTGCGGTCCTCAAGATCTTCTACAGATACGGGGCTGACTCGTGTCTTGAGATCACGCTGCAGCATACCACGTTTGGCCAGACGCAGGGACTGGGCGATACCGTATGGGTGAAGGAGATTGAACAGCGACAGGAATCGTGGGGTTATGATCTTCCTGCGAATGCTGACGAGGTATGGGATTATCTGATCAAGCTCGATGAACCGAGCCGCATGGCGTTGTTTGCCCATTGTGTCTCGTTGTCGGTCAATACCACGGTCCAGGCGTGGAACAGGCGGGTCACGGAAAATGTCCATGCCCGGCAGCTCGCCATCTCGCTCGGATTTGACATGGTGGAGGTGGGCTGGACACCGACCGTCGACAACTATCTCGGGCGCGTGACCAAGGCGCATATCCTGCAGGCGGTTCGCGAGGCGAAGGGTGAGCAGTCGGCGCAACTCATTGATCACCTGAAGAAGCCCGACATGGCGCGTGAGGCTGCCCGATTGCTGGAAGGCAGCGGATGGCTACCTGAAGTTTTGCGGCTTCCGGTCGCCGAAACCACTGTGGTTGGCGAGATCGGTGCTGAGGTGACGGAAGACGGTGTCGACGACAATACCTCCAAAATCGCTGATGCCGATTTGCCGGCTTACTTGACCAAAGGCGAGGATGAGGAGGAGGCTTCTATCAATCCCTCTGACGATGGTGAACATCTGGAAGCCGCTGAATAGCTTTGTCCAGATCATCACAACATAGAATCCCGGGCCCGGTCATTACACCGGGCTCTTTCAGTATTTGGACATTGGACACAAGCATGTCCGTCATGAACATCTATGAACGCGCCAGATAGGCTTCAGCCCTCCTGCTCGATTGGGAAGCAGAGCAGGTCGGCGATCTGCCCGGTATGACTGGTGAAACAAGCGCATCGGCGGCTCTGCGCACTTAGCGCAGCAGCCGCCGTTCGAGAAATGACTGCATGTCGCGCCGACCATATGCGACGCAATAGACGATCACATCCTCTCCAATGATGCGATAGATCATCCGCCAGGGCTTGTGATGCAACTCCCGATAGTCGGTGATGCCGAGGCCGGTGAGTTCCTTCGGTACGTTTCCCTTGCCTGGCAAATCCTCGAGCCCCAGACAGGCGAACTCGATTTCGCCGAGAATCCGTTCGGCAGTCTCGATGCCATCCCGGCTGGCGAGGAAGCGGTAGAGATCTTCAAGATCCCGTTCTGCATCCTCGGTAAATAGAACCTGATAAGGCATCAGGCGCCAGGCTTCGCCAGGCGTGCACGAAGGCGTGTGAAGGTTTCTTTCGCAGGGCGGACCTTCCCGTCCTCCACCTGCTTGTTCGTTAGCGCCAACACCTTCAAAAGCGCCAGCGTTTCCTGCGTTTCTTCATATTGCCTGACGTCCTGAAGCACGGCTTTCGCCTCGCCATGCAATGTGATTACCACCGGCTGCCGGTCGTCGGCGAGCTGGCGAATGACCTCCGGTGCATGCGCCTTGAGGTAGCTGATGGGTTTGACCTGTTCCGACAGTTTCATCGCTGTGAACTCCTTTTGACCAGAATATAGACCTTTAATGGTCTTTCTGGAAGCGATTATTGCGAAGTCGCAAGAGGAGAGAAGGGTCGTTTGCGCGTGGGCGGTTGCCGTAGGACCGGAGAGAAGGTTTCCGGGATTGCCTGCTTTGTCGAGCCAGGCTGACGGCGATGTCACCCACTCTTCCGGCACCAGCCCGGCTGACCGCTCCCTCGGTCAGCCGGGCTCTTTCATTCTTTTCAGGAGACTTCAGCATGAACACTATGATTTCCAGCCCGCTCCAGACCCAGCGCCCGGCATCGACCGGGTTCAAAGTCGATATTTCCCGCGGCGAACGCATAGGGCGGGTGTCGTCCGAATGGTTCTCGCGCCCGGACGATGAGCGCTTTTTGTCGCTTCTTGATCTTCATCACGCCGTCAGCATCCGAACCGAGCGTGCCCGGGTTCGTACTATCGAGACCGCTGACATTCGTGTCGAGGCGACGCGCGACAATGCAGAGCGCATGTCCCTGATCGTTCCCGGTGGGCGTGAGCCGCTGGCACCAACGCACTGGAGCTACGGGCAGCTTTGCAGCCTGGTTGGCGCACCTGCGAGTTATATGCGCCAGCTTCCCGCGCCACTCGCCGCCATCAACCTTCAACATGGGCTCCTTAGCCACAAGGCCGAAATGGTGAAATCCCTGGAGATGGACGACGGCCGTCTCGAACTGCGGGCGGTGACCGGTCCCGAATATGGCCGCATATGGGATCATGAGCTTGTCGCCGCCGTGATGAATATCGCGGGCAATGGCACTGGCGATACCATGTGGAAGGTGCCTGGAACCTTGGATTGGAAAACCATGACGCACAATCCTTTCGTAGATGTGACCAGGGACACCACCACGCTTTACGCGTCCGACAGGGACGTCTTCCTGTTTTTAGTGGACGATACGCACCCCATCGAAGCCGGACGGCGAACCCGATCTTTATTTTCGTGGCTTTTATTGCTGGAATAGCGAAGTTGGCAGCAAAACCTTGGGAATTGCGAGCTTTTATCTGCGGGCAGTGTGTGCCAACAGGAATTTGTGGGGTGTCGAAAATTTCGAGGAAATTACCATCCGTCACTCGAAATTCGCTGCGCAGCGTTTCGCGCACGAGGCCGCTCCAGCGCTGACGACCTTCGCAAATTCCTCCCCCGCCCCCTTCATCGCCGGCATTCGCGCCGCCCGTGAACGGGTCGTCGCCCGCAATGATGAGGACCGGCAGACCTTCCTGCGCCGCAGGGGGTTCTCCAAGGCTGAAACCGGCAGGATCATCGAAACGGTTCTATCCGAAGAAGGCGGGCCGCCCGAGAGCATTTTTGACTTTGTGCAGGGCATTACCGCACTGGCGCGGGGAAAGTCGCATCAGGATGCCCGGCTCGAACTCGAAGGCAAGGCGAAGAAACTGCTCGAAAGTGCTGCCTGATCACGACAACCCAACACAAATCCGCATCCATCCTCTTCACCGCCCGGCCATCGTGTGCTGGGTTTTAGCTGCTCTGGAGGACCGAAATGTCGACTGAATTCTCTTTCGCCGAAAAACGTTCGATGTTCAGGACGGAAGCACTCTCTCCCATCAGTCGTGTCGCCTGAAGATTGCCCTGAATCGGTATTATCGCTTCGATGGTGTCCTCAAGACACTACGCTCTCATATCGAGCAACTGGCGGCGTTTGGCCCGTTCGAACTATCCGAGAGCGACGGCATGATCGGCTACTCACGCATCCGGTTCAACCGGATGGGCTCTTGGCAGTTAGCAAGGCGCTATATCGCCCGCCTCAAGGCGAAGCGCTGTTTCTACGTGAACGGCTGGGTGGTGCCGAAACTGGTCTATGATGCGATCAGGCGCTGATATCTGTCGTGTGCCAGGTAGCGTCGGCGTCGGATGGCGGTTCGGCGGTGCTCGCATCAATCATGCCGGCCATTTCATTGCCGGCGACCTGATTGCTTGCCGCTTTCAGGTCAATAGCACCCCAGATTGAGTTTTGTTGGGTAGACTGTCGACGCCGGTTCTTGAACTCGACGATAAATGGCTTTTTCTCGGGTTTCATAATGCTCCGGCTGATCGTGGCGGATGGATTTTCCGGTAGGAGGTGTTCTTATTCGCCGCATCCTGTCAATGGTTGAGGCTCGGATTCCCGGATCAGGTGAGCCGGGGAATTTCGCCTTCCGCCACGCGCCAGACCCACGGAGTGATCTCAGGTCGTGTCTCGATCATGTCGGCAAGCGCCCCCTCATACGCGACATCGGCGCCCGGAGGGACGATGAACATCGCGACGGGTGCCGGCTTCTGTTCCGGCATCGTCACCGACACGATTGGCGTATCCCGCGGGAGGTTAAAACGCAGCCCCTTGACGATCTTTCGCTTCAGGTGGCTGAGTTTCTCCAGTAGCCTGAGCTCGTGAAAATTCTCGAACGGGAGCCAATGATCGTTGACCACCATAAGCGCGACCTCTTCCACCGAGGCGATGCCCGCGACTGAAATACCGAACGTGGCAATGACGACCAGGTGGAACGCCTCATTGGAGCGCCACAGTTCGAGCTCGATCTCATAGCGGGCGGCAAGCCGCCGCCACGCTCCATCCTCAATCATCAAGGGGAAGGGCATGTGCCGCACAACGATTTTCTGCCCTTCGCGGGCCGGGGAAAATTCCTTCACCTCGGCTACGATCATCATCAATTTCCGCGGCCCCGACCCGGTCGTCTGTACCCTCTTGAGTGCAGCTGCTCGCCGGGCGGTAATGCCATCCTTGTCCTCCGGCTGAAAGACCTCCGGCACGTAGAGCATATCACTCAGAGAACCGCCCCTCGCCGACATCTGTAAAGCGGCGTTGACAAGGCTCGCACGGACCCGGCCCCAGCCACGCCGGCCACCCCAGGTCGAACGCCACTCGGTCAACTCGCCCGCTTCCCAGAGATAGTGGAGCATCGCCTGCAACGACAGTTTCAGCGGCTCGCTGCGGATACTCGATTCGGACGCTTCCATCGGCGTCGTGGGTGCAGCCCGCGGACTGCGCTTCGTCAGCGAAAAGTCCAGCTTCAGTTCAGCTCGGCCGCTGGCGCCGATCTGGATCGCATTGCCGATCAACGGGCCAAGGCCGGAAAGTTCGTAGGGAGGTTGGTAGGATGGGCAGGTCGGATCATGCTCGCGCCCCGATAAAGGCATCCGCTTTACAAGATACTGGTGCTCGACGCGGGCGATGTACATCGGCACGGAAGGGGCCTTGCACAAGCACATTGGACGCAGCCGCTGTTCGTAGGCCTGAGCGAGAACGCCATGCAGTTCAGGTCCAGTTTCTTCGATCACGCGATTGCCGATTGCGAACTTTCGCATCCATGTTCTCCTTCTCTAGCATCGAGCTTATACCGCCAATGTATATTTTACTATCGAAAAACAGTCAGTAAAAAGCGGAATTACGGTTGCAATCTTCGTGACAGGACTAGAATGCCGAAATCACTGCGGCCGCGAGGGACAAGCAATAGCGGACGGGAAAAGAGGGGAGTTGGGTTGGTGAAGGCGTGGCCGGTGGAGATGGGAGAAAGCGCGTTCCGCGCTTGAACGGTCGGCCAGCCGCATCCAACCCCTCTGCCCGGTAATAGCCGGGCCTTTCCGTTTCAGGAGAGCAACATGACCATTACTGTACTCAATTTTCGCCAGCCAGCCGCAGCTCCGGTCTTCCTGAATTTCCACTCTGAGGCTGTTCATCCTGTCTGCTTCGCGATAGTCTACTGTGACGGCCCCGGCGATACGCTCTATGCTTTTGAGGATCGCAATACGTTCGAACGGCAGCGTGCGGCAGCCGAGCGTCATTTCGTCCATGTTCAGGAATTGTCGGTTGAGGAAGCCGCAGATTGGGTCGTTGCTGGTGGCAAGGCTGTCTTGCATGAGGTGTCGACGGGCGGCGTGGCGGTCTTCGGCAACCTCAAGCTCGCAATTGACTAATATTGGCCCCGAGGTGTGACGGATACCTGCCCACCGGCGAATGCGCCAGGGGCGTGGATGATCAGCGGTCCCATTCGTATGGCCATATTAGAAAGGGAAAGGCTCGTAAGGTCGCGCGTTAATACCATTCTCGTCATACGATAATTGGAAAGCCCGCCATCGGTGGCTTTTTTATTTTTGGCCGCGTTGTCCGGGTTCAGCGAGAAAACCGTTAGGCCAGAAACAGGATTTTGGGAGAGCCGACATGTCAGCATGATCGTGTTCTCCCCAGCGTGCCGGCACGGTTCCGACGAAGCGAAGAGGGAGAGAAGGGCCTGAAAAGGGGGCCTGCCGGGGTTTGGAGAGCGTCCGGGCGGGCGTGTCCTCTCCCGCTCCCAACAGGATTTCCCATGAACGTGATCCCGATCCCGGCCGCGAACGCGGCCGCCGCTTCGCTTGTTTCCGCGAACCGTGCAGACAGTATCTTCGATGCCGGCCGTGCACTTCTGCCGTTTCTCGAACGCGGCCATGCTATCGGCGCAGCCGATCTCCGAACCATTTTGATGAACGCTTTCGGCGGCTCGGATGCCGAAGGCTTCTGGTCCTGGAAAGACGCCTATGAGGCGACGGAAGTGGCCCAAGTCCTGTTCCTGCGCAAGTTCGGCGGGGCGATCAACTCCCGCACGAACGCGCCCCACGCAGCACTGGCCATGTTGGCCAAGGTCGCAGGACTGATCCCCACCCACACCCGACGCTCCGAGGAAAGCCAGCAGCTCCAACAGTTTTCCACGCCAATGCCGCTCGCTTATGTCGCTGCGCGTGCTGCCGGGATCATACCCAGTGATATGGTACTCGAACCGTCGGCGGGAACCGGGCTCATGGCAGTCTTCGCGGAACTCGCACGTGCACGCCTGGTGCTCAACGAATATGCGCCGCTCCGTCACGATCTTCTGACCCGGTTATTTTCCGGATCATCAGTTACGCAGCACGACGCCGCCCACATCGATGACTATCTTGATCGTGCGGTGCGCCCGACCATCGTGCTGATGAACCCGCCGTTTTCTGCCGGTATTCATGTCGAAGGCCGCTTGGCTGACGCCACATGGCGTCATCTGGCCTCCGCCTTCACGCGGCTTGTCCATGGCGGACGGCTGGTGGCGATCACCGGCTCCAGCCTTTCTCCCGACAATCCGAAATGGCGGGACGCCTTCGTCCGACTTCAGAGCCGCGGCACGGTTGTGTTCAGTGCTGCAATCAATGGGGGCGTCTATGCTCGCCACGGCACGACAATGGAAACCCGCCTGACGGTCATCGACAAGATCGCCGCTGCTGATCCGGCAAATCTGGTTGTATCGCGTGGTGCCGCCCCCGATCTTGAAACACTACTTTCCTGGATATCTGGCCTTCCGTCGCGCTCACCTTCAACCGTGCCAAACTTTATCGGCGCGCTCTCCCACGGAATATTAAACGCCTGTGCAGTGAAAATGGCCGCCCGTAAAGCTGCCGGCACCATGCGACCCGCAGCTGTGATGGGCCTGACAAGTCGCCCTTCAGCCACCGCTGCGCCGCGTCTGGCGTCCTCAACAGTACCCCGGATCGACGATGACGTTCTTGAACTCTCTTACGAACTGCTTGATGGAGCGAACAATGCTTGCGTCGATGTCGCTGATGGAATATACGAACCCTATCAGTTGCAGGCGATCCGCATTCCGGACGCCAAACCACATCTGGACAAACTGGTCGAATCCGTCGCAATGGCCTCGGTCGCGCCGCCCAAACCAAGCTATCGGCCACATCTGCCGAAGCGCATTGTGACTGGCGGCGATCTCTCCGACGCTCAGCTCGAGAGTGTGATCTATGCCGGTGAAGCCCACTCCGGCTATCTCGCTGGCCACTGGAGCGTTGATGCCAGTTTCGACAACCTGAAGGCCGTTACCCCGGAGACGGAAGGCGCTGTTCGTTTTCGTCGCGGCTGGTTTTTAGGTGATGGCACGGGAGCTGGCAAAGGCCGCCAGGCTGCCGGTATCATATTGGACAATTGGCTGAAGGGTCGTCGTCGCCATTTGTGGATATCGAAATCCGAAACCCTGATCGAGGATGCGCAGCGTGACTGGAGCGCGCTCGGCCAGGAAAAACTGCTGATCACGCCACTCTCACGCTTCCGCCAGGGCAAACCGATCAAACTCGACGAAGGCATTCTCTTCGTCACCTTCGCCACTCTGCGCACCGACGAGCGCGAAGGCAAGCGATCGCGAGTGCAGCAGATCGTCGACTGGCTGCGTCGAGAGGCTGGGAGTAGCGAAGCCGCGTCTGGGAATGCAAAAGGTTTCGACGGGGTCATTATCTTCGATGAAGGTCACGCGATGGCCAACGCCGCAGGCGGCAAATCCGACCGAGGCGAAAAGTCTGCCTCGCAGCAAGGCCGTGCCGGTCTTCGCCTGCAGCGTGCTCTTCCCAATGCCCGCGTCATCTACGTTTCCGCCACTGGCGCATCCGAGGTTGAGCAACTCACCTATGCCGAGCGCCTCGGCCTCTGGGGCGGTGCAGACTTTCCCTTCTCGACCCGCTCTGAGTTTATAGCAGCGATCGAGGACGGCGGTGTGGCGACGATGGAGGTCCTGGCGCGGGATCTCAAGGCCATGGGCCTCTATGCCTCGCGATCCCTATCTTTCGAGGGTGTCGAATATGACATCCTCGAACACGAACTGACCGAGGAGCAGGTGCGCATCTACGATTCCTATGCGGAAGCGTACCAGGTCATTCATAATCATCTCGATCAGGCGTTGGAGGCTTCCGGCATCACGTCCAGTGGCGGCACCCTCAACAAAAATGCAAAGGCGGCTGCGCGCTCCGCCTTTGAATGCACCAAACAGCGCTTCTTCAACCATCTCCTCACTTCGATGAAGACGCCGGCACTGATGAGTGCGATCAAGTCGGATGTCGAAGGGGGGCATGCGGCGATCATCCAGATCATTTCCACCGGCCAGTCTCTGATCGAACGCCGCCTCGCCGAAATCCCGACCGCGGAATGGAACGACATCCAGGTAGATGTCACGCCGCGTGAGATCGTCGCCGAATATCTCAACCATTCTTTCCCGACCCAGCTCTTCGAGGAATATTCCGACGCCGAAGGCAATCTCCTGTCGCGTCCGGTCTATGACACCGATGGCAATCCGGTCCTTTGCCGCGACGCCGTCGCTCGCCGGGATATGTTGCTCGAACGGCTCGGCAGCCTTCCCGCCATTCCAACGGCGCTCGACCAGATCGTCCAGAAATTCGGCAGCAGCCAGGTTGCCGAAATCACAGGCCGCACGCGCCGCATCATCCGGCGTGAGGATAGCAGCACGATCGACCGCTTCGCCATCGAAAGCCGACCGGGCGGCGCCAATATCGATGAGACCCGCGCCTTCATGGACGATGAGAAGCCGATCCTGATCTTCTCTGAAGCGGGCGGTACTGGACGATCCTACCATGCCGATCTCGGTGCGAAGAACCAGCGTTTGCGTCTCCATAATCTCCTCGAAGCCGGTTGGCGCGCGGACGTGGCAATTCAGGGGCTCGGCCGCAGCCATCGCACTAACCAGGTGCAGCCGCCGAGTTTTCGCATGGTTGCGACCAATGTGAAGGCTGAACGAAGGTTTTTGTCGACGATCGCCAGGCGCCTCGACACGCTCGGCGCGATCACACGCGGGCAGCGCCAGACCGGTGGTCAGGGCATGTTCCGCAGCGAAGACAATCTCGAATCCCAATATGCCCGCGATGCGCTCAGGCAGTTCTACAAGCTGGTTCATGCCGGTGGCATCGACGGCTGTTCGCTGGAAAAATTCGAGGCGATCACCGGCCTGTCGCTGACGGCGCAAGAGGGCGGTCTCAAGGACGAACTGCCACCGATCCACACGTTCCTGAACCGTATGCTTGCGCTCACCATTGCCATGCAGAATCTCTTGTTCGACGCGTTCGAGCAATTGCTGGCCACGCGCATCGAGGGCGCGATCGCCACCGGTGTCTATGACAAGGGGCTGGAGACCCTGACTGCGGACCGCAAGACGGTGAAGAACCGGCAACTGATCTATACCCATCCGGTCACCGGGGCGCGGTCGCATCTGTTGACCATTGAGCGCATGGATCGCAACAGGCCGATGTTGCTCACCGATGCATTGAGCCTTGCCACCCGCGATGCGCACGCGGTGTTGATGATCAACGGCAAGTCCGGCCGCGCGGCGGTGCAGGTTCCGGCCCGCTCGGTCATGCTCGACGACGGTTTGATCCAGCCGCGCGTCGCACTGATCCGGCCAACGGACGAGATCCGCTTCGAAATGCGCCAGTTGGAAGAAACGAACTGGGAAGCGGCGGGCGAACAAAACTTCTCGGCCGCATGGGAGACGGAAGTCGCCAGCCTTGCCGAATTCTCGGTGTCGACCATGCACATGGTCTCGGGCCTCCTGCTGCCTATCTGGAAACTGCTGCCGCAGGACTATTGCCGGGTCTATCGCCTCCAGACCGACGAGGGCGAGCGTATCGTCGGACGTCTGGTCTCGCCGGATGGGTTAACTCGGCTTTGCCGCAACTTCGGGCTCGACAAGGCGGAGGTCGTCACCGACGCTGATGTCTGGCAGTCGCTGCTCGCAGGCTCCTCTGTGGTCGCGCTTGCCGGCAACATGACGCTCCGGCGTGTCCGGGTGATGAACGACTATCGCATCGAGCTCAACGGCTTCACCGACGGCATGCGTGACAGGCTCCGGTCCTTCGGCATGTTCTCCGAGATGATCGCCTGGAAGGTCAGGTTCTTCATTCCGACCTCGGAGGCGGGGCCGGCAATCCTTGCCCGTCTCATCGAACAGCATCGCATCGTCGACGTCGCTGGCCGGGGATAACCACCATGATGTCCGCGTCCGATCTTGCGGACCGTCTCGCACAGGATGCCGAGGCGGTCTGCCGTCATTATCTCTCCGCCGGCCGAAGGGCCAGCAATTACTGGATCGTTGGCGATGTCGCCAATAGCAAAGGCAAGTCGTTCTATGTCCATCTCTCCGGTCCTCGCAAGGGCAAGTGGGCGGATGCGGCGACGGCTCAGTATGGTGACCTGCTCGATCTCGTACGGGAAACCTGTGGACTGGTCGATTTCCGCGATGTGGCTGAGGAGGCGCGGCGATTTCTGAACGAGCCCCATCCCAGTCGCGTGTCGTCCCAACGAGCCGGCGCTTCTGCCGATCCTCCGATCGACAGACCTGCAGATGAACGGGCCCAACGCCTGTTCCGCATGACGCAGCCGCTTGTCGGCACGCTGGCCGAAAGCTATCTGCGCCAGCGCTGCATCCTGCAGGCGGCACAGCATCCCGCGCTCAGGTTTCATCCATCGTGCTACTATCGCGATCTCACGACCGGCGAGACCAGCAGCTATCCGGCGTTGATCGCTGCCGTGACTGATCGCTTCGGAACGATCACCGGCGTGCATCGCACCTATCTCGAGCGCTCTGGGCTCGATCCGGGCAGCATTGGCAAGGCACAGATGAATACGCCCCGGCGTGCTCTTGGCGGCTTGGTCGGCAATGCCGTGCGTTTCCGCTTTCCTGTCTTTGGACCCGTACCCGTCACGACCGTCGGCGAAGGCCTTGAAAGCATCCTGTCGCTCATCGCGGTGGTGCCCGCAATGCCGATGGTCTCGGCAATGACTGCCAATCACCTCGCCGCCTTCCGGCCGCCGGACGGATGTAAGCGCCTCTACATTGCCGCCGATGCCGACGCTGCCGGCCGGCACGGCATCGAGGGATTGAGCCGTCGTGTGCAATCGCTCGGCATCCTTTCGCTCGTGCTCACCCCGCAACTGGGTGACTTCAACGAGGATCTGCGCCAGCTCGGGCCGGACCGGCTGATCGCCAGTCTTCGGGCGCAACTTCTCCCGGAAGATGCTCAGGCCTTTCTGTCAGCGTGATCGGGCCGTGATGGGGAGGCGAGGCGCGATGCAGCGGCGGGGTTGGGATGGCAGGTGTGATGCCGGTCGCCGCCTGGATGGGCGCGCGCCTGCGGGTCTGCCGAGAGACAACCCTTACCATGCGGCGGGCGGGCCTTCAGCGGGTCGGGCAGGTTTCTTCCCCTGACGGGCCGCGCCGCGGCCCGTAATTCCTCGCGGGGGCAAGAAACCCTTCCTCCGCCGCCCGGCGCTTCGCTGGGCCGCGGCGCAGAGCGCCACGGTTCCGGCCTGCCGCCGCATGGACAGGGATCGCCGTCAGGCCGCGAGAGGCGCGGCACAACCGACGGAGACCATCATGAACCTCATGCTTCCCAACGACGACGCCTTTGAACCGCACCACGAATCCTCGCCAACCGACCGCTTCATCTACGAGATGCAGCTTTACGGCCACCGCCCATTCCAGGACGAACCGGACCCGCGACCGCTGCCCGAGGAGCCGGTCGTTCAGTCGGCGCTGACCACGATCTTTGGCGCCTTGTTTGAGATGCTCGGCGACACGCGGCTGGAACCCGATCTGGAGGACCTGCTCTGGTCGGTGCCCAACCTCTTCCACCGCGCTGGCGTGCGCATCCAGCGAGAACTTCGGCGCAACGAGGACGTGCAGCGCACCGAACAGGGGGAGCAGGATGGCTCGGAGGTCAAAAGTGTCGAGCTGGAGCGGCATGTCGCTGAAGGCATCACGCTCCTCGAACGCCGCAACGCCTTCGAGTTCATGCGCGACTTCGCAGCCGATCTATTCGAGGCGCAGACCGGATCAGCATGGCGACCGCGCACCGGCTCCAAGGTCAGTCATGCCAACATGACCGCAGCGATAATCGACTCCAGAGACTTCCTCTCCGCCCGCCGGCGTGCCGAGACCGAGGTGTTGATCCCGGCCGGCACCAAGATCGCTTTCGGCGGCGGTATGGATTACAACGATCATGAGCAGATCTGGGCCGCTCTCGACAAGGCCCATTCTAAATATCCCGATCTGGTCTTGATGCATGGTGGCTCGCCCAAAGGAGCCGAACGTATCGCCGCTTGCTGGGCCGAAGCGCGCAAGGTGACGCAGATCGCCTTCAAGCCTGACTGGACGAAGCACGCCAAGGCGGCACCATTCCGCCGCAACGACGCCATGCTATCGGTGATACCGACAGGTGTCATCGTCTTTCCTGGTTCCGGGATCACCGGGAATCTTGCCGACAAGGCCCGTCGGTTCGGGATCCCGGTCTGGCAGTTCTCAGGAGACGGCGCATGAGCGCCGTTTTCTTGAAAATCTGGAAAGTCGAGAGGTCATCTCACTAACCGTGCATGAATGAGGTGAGGGAGGAGCAGGCCGCAGTCCGGGAACGGTCTGTTTAACGCGTCCAGTCTTCCACGCGCAAGCCCTCGACACGCGCAAACTCGCCGGTATTGTTGGTAACGACCACGAGATCTCGCGCCTTTGCCTGACCGGCGATAAGCGCGTCATAGGGGCCGATGGGCGTCCCCTTGGCGGCAAGGGTCGCCCGGATCTCTCCAGCGACGTAGGCATCCCTCTGGTCGAAATCGAGGACAGGAAAATCGGCGAGCAGCAAGCGCAACGTCTCGAGATTATGCTCGATCTTTGCACTTTTGTGAGCGCCAAAATAAAGCTCATGAGCGACAATCGAAGAAAGGCCGATCGTCCCCGGAACGCTGCCGAGAACACGACTGACCAGTGTATCTGACCGCCGACCGATCAAGGTGATCACGGCATTGGTGTCGAGAAGATGGGAGATCACAAAAACACCGCATCAAGCTCCGGCCGGTCCTGCTGGTCGGGCTGTTTTCGGCCATCCGCCATGAAATCGTCGCTGACCCCGCGGGTGAGTACAGCCCTCAGCGATGCCCATGCCTCCTTGGTCTCGACATGCGGGCGAAGGATGAGCGCATCGCCTTCCTGCGTGATCTCCACGCGCTCGACATTGAAGCGGAACTCTTTCGGCAGGCGAACGGCTTGTGAGTTGCCTGCCTGAAAAACACGGGCGAGATGGGGCATAGCTGCACCTCCTTTCGTATACACATGAATGTATATACGCTCATGACGTTTCTGTTTCAAGATATGATGCAAGACCACCCGGGTGCAATCGATGCCACCCTACACATCGGCTTGGCTGGCACCGGCGAAGCCAGCCTGATCGCTCAGGTATCGTTTGCCTTTCGGCAGGCTGTGCTCCGGATAACTTCATGCTGTCCGGCTGGACGGACGTTGGCGGGGGCGACCTTGCTGAAGACCACATATCGGACACGGGTATTTCCGGCTTCACCAGATGTTGCCGCATGACCGGCAATGGGCAGGACGATCACCACGCCAATCATCGTGGACCGTAAAGGGATGGCGGCTGAGGGAATTCATCGCATGCCCCCCGCGCGGGTGGAGCGGCGCTGGAGATGGCGCATTGGCGCAGATGGCGGCGAAGGTACGCGCGCAAGCCTGTGCCCGGTTCCGTTCAATGGTGGGTCGGGCAGGCATGATGGTTTCGCTCCCCTCGATTGCCCCGAACCATTCCCGTTGTATGTCGCTCGTATAGACGACCGCCTGCTTTTGCGGTCAACCCCTGACGGGGTAAGACCCGCCCGAGAATTTCGCAAAATTCGATTTCGGTTCCCTTGCCTTGACGGAAAATAGAATTTTGCAAAATTTTCAGCCGAGCTGACCGCAGCAGGTCGGCCGTCTCTTCGTGCGCCATCGGGAATGGTCCCGAGCAACCGCAGGAGACACTACCATGGCCACCACGATCGCAACCTTGATGCAAAAGACCGACGGCAGCCTCGAAGGCGTTTTCGCCACCATCCGGGTCAACGCGCCGATCGCAATCGTCCCGAACGCGAGCAAGTCAAGCGACGAAGCCCCCGACTTCCGCGTCATCCATCGTCGGACCGGCTTCGAGATCGGCGCGGGATGGAACCGCGTCGCCCGCCAGACCGGTGAGGAATACCTCTCGGTAAAGCTTGAGGCGCCCGAAATCGGTGTGATCTTCGGCAATGTCGCTCCGGCTCCCGGCGGAGATCCGGCAAAGAAGGTGATCCTCTGGAACAACCCGAACTGAGCGGCAGGAAGCCGGCTCCGAGCGATCGGGGCCGGCTCCGGCATTTTGCCACTGATTGGCCCGTGTGAACATGGGAGTGAAAGCGGGCATCGAGCCCACTGTCACTCCTTCCGGGTGCCAAACGGAACCAAACTTTGTCTGCTCAGTCCGTCCAAGTGTGCCATGCCAGCCTGAATGCCTCAAGGACGAGCGGTTCCCCCCAATTTTGCCGCCGATCGCTTGCGCGCCCGCCAACAAAATCGGCTCCCCCACTCGCCGCCTCCGGCGGTCGCGTTCCGCGCTCCTTGACCCCTCCAGCCTGCCATGACTGCGGGCGGCGTCTTTCACAAACACCAAGGAGATATCCAATGTCGATCGATCAGCACATCGAGGAACTACGCGCCGAGCTGCGGAACGCCGTCTATCGCAACGAGCGCCGCTGGATCGAGAAGGAACTGGCGAAGGCGCTGGCGGAGCGCGAGGCGCTCTGGGTCGAGCAGGCGGCTTTCCTCAAGAACGAACCGCCCTATTGAGGGCGGTTTCATGTCTCGGGCGCGCTGCGCGGCCTCAGCCGTTGAGCGCGTCCTTCACCGCTTTCGCTGGCGTGAAAGTCAGCTTCTTCGACGCCGCGATCTTGATTGTCTCTCCCGTCGCCGGATTGCGGCCTTCGCGTGCCGGCGTCTCTTTGACCTTGAATTTGCCGAAGCCCGGCACATTCGTCTCGGCGCCGGTCTTCGCCGCTTCGGCGATCTGCCGGAACACGCTGTCCACAATGGCCTTCGCCTGAGACTTGGTCAGGTTCTGCTCGGCGGCGATCTTGTCCGCGATCTCGGTTGCTGTCGTCATGGAAAATATCCTCCCAGGTTAAGGTCTGATCAGTATGACGATCGGTGTGGATCGATGATAGGGACAGATACTGCCGCGACGCGGTCAATCCACTGGAAATTGCGGGTTTAACCGGAGGTCGCTTTCAGGCGACCTCGACGCCGCGCTAAACTCTCGCTTCTGTTTCCATTCATGGCTAACACATGCGACGCAATGCCAACGCTTGCAATGTACTTTTGCCGTAGATAGACTCGTGCAAATAAGCGAGTAAATCGCACCAGCAAGACAGGCAAAGATTTGCCTGGCGGCACATAGCAGGAGATCAAGTTGGTAACTGCCAAACCTCGCTCAACTAATCCGGTTTCAGTTGAAGCGTCCAGAAACGCTTTTTGGCGCCTCCCTCTGTTTGTGGCGAGGCTACCATTTGCCATTCTCGGTCTTTTCGTCCGTTCGATATTCTACAGCGCGTGGTATTTGGCCTTTTATCTCTTGTGCATGTTACGACCGTTCACCGGTATGTTGGTATTGGCCGCACTGGTCATGCTGCCGATGTCGATCGTCGTTTTTGCCCATCCCGATGCTGCTCACGGCATGCCGTTCTGGGCGTTCGGCCTGATGGGACTTGTCTTGGTCGCCTTTGCGCTCGGCTACACGCTTTTTGTCGACTGGATCACGCCACCGGGGGCCGAAGATCCGTTCGAACGTTATCGTCGCACCGATCGTTAGTGGGAATGACGGTAATCAAGACGCCTGTGTTCACAGCATATCACAGATCAAATATGTGGCTTCACGAACCGATTGGCGCTTGCTGCAGCATCCATATCCTTCCTTCGGAAGTAGATCGCCCTGCCGCAGCGGATCGGACTGTGTCCTTGCACGATAATAATCTGCTCGTCTTTCCGCATCGATTGCGTGATTTCGTGCGGCATGATCAAAGGGCGGCGCTGGAAATTGACGTTTTCTGATTTGCGCGATGCACCGTTCTTTATATCCCAGCCGATGTTGCGCGAACTCCCCTTCACCTCGACTGTCATCTCGCCACATTGGGCCGAGACATTGCGCGCTGTATCAAGCGCTTTGATTGCCGCATAGGACGTGAAGGCGCAGCCATCGATCCATGAGATCGCTCCGTCCTTTCCGAAGTGTCGTTCCAGTTGTCCAACGGATTGGTACATCAGCATCATGGATATGCCGTATTTGCGACCGCGATCGCGTGCTTCTTCCAGCGCGCGCATGTAGCCGAGTAGGTCGACCTCATCGAGCATGAAAAGTGCCCGTCGTTTGAAGTGGCCGTCGGCCTGTATCATGGCGTTGATCAGCGCCCCGATGATCACTCGACCTATGCCCGGATAGGAGCGCAGGATTGACGCGGGGATGTTAAGAAACACATCCTTCTTACCCGTGACTATGTCGCTCGGTTTGAAGGTATTACCGCAGACAAGTGCCGCATAATTGTCAAGCGAGAGCCATTGCGTGTCCTTCGAAGCGGTCGAATAAACGCCGGAGAATGTCTGTTCGGTCATGTTGGTAAAGACGCCCAAGGTTTCGCGAATGAACGCCGAACCCGAATTCTCCTGAATGTCGCGCAGCATGGCGAGCACCGATGGCTCAGGTTCGGAAACGATCTGTCTCAGGCTGCGCAGATTTCGCCGACCTTCATATTCTGACGATAGCATCACATGTGCGAGCAAGCCCGTTAGAAGATTATGCGCCTGGCTTTGAAAGTAGGAGCCGGTCGAGCTTTCGAAGCGTGCAGTGTCCGACAGGAGCATGTGGGCAACGCCGACGATGTCTTCTTCTGGTTTGCTTGAAGTTTCGATCCCGTTAAGTACGTTGAAGCCGATGAACGGGTTTGACGGATCGAGCACCATGACCTCACGGCCCAGCTTGGCTGTGCGATGTTCTACGACCATTGGCGCGACCTCGGTTGAGGGGTCGAGGCAGATCAACGGTCCGGTATAGCGTAACGCCGTCGGCACGACATTGCTGGTGGTTTTGTAACCTCCCGATCCGGCAAAAAAGAGCATATGCGTGGAATCGAAATCCTGCCCATAGGTGAGGAGAGGCGCCTTGCCGCCTTGTCCCCATGTTGTTTGATCGTCGGGATCGAAGGGCAATTCGTGCACGATTTCCTTGTCAACGCGGTAACGCTCCCCGACAACGATGTCGCCATCCGGTGGGAAGAGTTTTCCCGCAGCCGACATAGAAAGCCAATCGGCGTCACCGAAGGCTGCATGTCGGGCACGCTTGACCTGTTCGGGAACGACAGTGGAGATACGGGCCGATGCAGCGACTGCCATGAAGCCACACAACGCACCGACCACGACAACCATATCGAGATAGGAAAGTGCGGTGTCCCAGCTGACAAGACCGCGCTCAACGGATGGAGCCAGACGCGCGTATTCTCGCAAGACATAGAAGCCAACGACTCCGAGAAAGCACAGGAGGCTCATCATGGCTATCGGTCGCCGATGATGCATGGGCAAAGACCAGACCGTCAACAGTCCGGCGACCGGTCCGAGCAGAAGTGCAGGTAACGGAGCGGTGCGCAGAAACCAATATGCTGTTTTGCCCGCCATGCCGGTCGCCAATTCCGCCCACCGCCAGCCGATAATATAGACGCTGATTGCCGTGACAATGACCGGCACGAAGACGAGCAACAGGCTCGGGCTCAGTTTTCCCTTCAATGCCATTCGCGCATCTCCTGGTCACGCACGGCCTCAACCTTTTGTACCTGGGACTTGAATGCCTCTTCGCCAATATCGCGTAGCCGCCGATATTCGGGAGAGTTTATTGTCACGCGCGCCAGTTCAAGCAGGCCGCCGAGCAGAAAAGCCCGGTCAGCCCTCGACAGTCCTGCCTTGACCACGATGCCACCAAGCAGGAATTTTTCGCGGGCTTCGAGTTTGCGGTCAGCCATCATTTGAAATCGCCTCCGACGTTCCAGTGTCACGATCCGTTGATCGACGTGCCGGAGCAGTTGAGCCAGAGGTCCCTTTCTTCTCTTTTTGAAATCGTGCGGTGATCTCTTCGAAGATGCGATCGATGTCCTCGTCTGCAATTTCCAACTCCGCTAATCCCGACTTGGTGGCCGCCTTGGCGAAGCGCTCGGCTGATTTAACGATTGCGGCACGTCTGCGTTCACGCAGCTTCTCGATCTGGGCATCGATATCCAGAATTGACGATTTTGCGGCCATCTGTCGTTTCCTTTTCATGCAACAAAGTTTCGATTTCGCTTTTAACTATCTAGAATACGATAGTAAAATACGTTACTTTGCACAAGTCCCCAAAACGCCGATGCCGGAATTTTTAGTCTGATCGTCTTCTGGTGAATCGGAATCCGGCCCGCGGCCCGATCGGTTTGAGGGCGCAATATACGTCGCTGGAGCGACGTGCTTGAAAGAAGAGGAAACCAGACGTGGCGATTATGTTCGTCAGAGCGCAGGTGATTGGAAGGGGAGCGGGACGCAGTATCGTCTCGGCTGCGGCCTATCGTCATCGCGCTCGTATGATGGACGAACAGGCCGGTACTTCATTTAGCTATCGCGGTGGCGCGAACGAACTGGTGCATGAGGAACTGGCGCTTCCGAATGAGATTCCAGCGTGGCTGAAGTCAGCTGTCGAGGGGAAGTCCGTCGCGAAAGCCAGCGAGATATTTTGGAACGCGGTTGATGCGTCTGAGAAGCGGGCAGACGCACAGCTTGCGCGTGAATTGATCATCGCTTTGCCAGAGGAGCTGACGCGTGCCGAGAATATCGCCTTGGTCCAGGAATTCGTCCAGGACAATCTGACCGCAAAAGGCATGATCGCGGACTGGGTCTATCACGACAAGGATGGCAATCCGCATATCCATCTGATGACGGCGCTCAGACCCCTGGCGGAAGAAGGGTTCGGGCCGAAAAAGGTGCCGGTTCTTGGAGAGGACGGTGAGCAGTTGCGCGTCGTTACACCGGATCGGCCAAACGGCAGGATCGTCTACACGCTTTGGGCCGGCGACAAGGAGACCATGAAGGCGTGGAAGATTGCCTGGGCAGATACGGCCAATCGGCATCTGGCGCTTGCTGGTCACGAGATACGCCTCGACGGTCGCTCTTATGCCGAGCAAGGCCTCGACGGCATCGCGCAAAAGCACCTCGGGCCAGAAAAGGCGGCGCTCGCGCGCAAGGGGATTGAGATGTTTTTTGCGCCCGGCGACCTGGCGCGTCGTCAGGAAATGGCAGACCGGTTGTTGGCGGAGCCGCAGCTTTTACTAAAGCAACTCGCCAACGAACGCTCCACCTTCGATGAGAAGGATATAGCCAGGGCACTGCATCGCTATGTCGATGATCCCGTCGATTTCACCAATATCCGGTCACAGTTAATGGCCTCGGATGATCTCGTATTATTGAAGGCGCAGCGGGTCGACACGGAAACGGGCAAGGTGGCAGAGCCCGCCGTTTTCACCACGCGTGAGATTCTTCGCATCGAATATGACATGGCGCAGTCGGCGAATGCTCTGTCCAAGCGATCGGGCTTCGCTATATCGGAGAAAGCCACCGCTGCTGCAATCCGTCAAATCGAGACACAGGATCCACAAAAGCCCTTCCAGCTTGATCCCGAACAGATTGATGCGGTCCGTCATGTCACCGGGGACAATGGCATTGCTGCCGTTATCGGTCTGGCTGGTGCGGGCAAGTCGACGCTGCTTGCTGCAGCACGCCTTGCCTGGGAAAGCCGAGGTTGTCGTGTAGTCGGGGCGGCACTTGCTGGTAAGGCAGCAGAGGGGCTGGAGGAAAGTTCAGGCATCAAGTCCCGAACCCTTGCATCACTGGAAATGGCATGGGTTGGCGGTCGGGACCTGCTTGAAAGCGGCGACGTGCTTGTCATCGATGAAGCTGGCATGATCTCCTCGCAACAGATGGCACGCGTGCTGAAGGTGGCTGAGGATGCCGGCGCGAAGGTCGTTCTGGTTGGTGACGCCATGCAGCTTCAGCCAATACAGGCAGGTGCCGCGTTTCGCGTGATCAGTGACCGTATTGGTTTTGCCGAACTTGCCGGTGTGCGGCGCCAGCGGGACGAATGGGCACGCGAGGCTTCTCGTCTGTTCGCGCACGGCGAGGTGGAAAAAGGTCTCGATATCTATGCGCGGCAGGGGCGCCTCGCCGAGGCAGAAACACGAACCGAAATCATCAATCGTATCGTCGAGGATTGGACCGATGCACGGCGCGACCTGTTGCACAAAGCCGAGAATGAGGAAACCGCGCGGCAGCTTCGCGGTGACGAGTTGCTCGTCTTGGCGCATACCAATGAGGACGTGAAGCGTCTCAATGCATCTCTGCGCCAGGTGATGGCGGAGGAAGGGGCACTGACCGGTGCGTGCGAATTCCAGACGGAGCGGGGGGCACGTGAATTTGCGGTCAGCGATCGGATTATTTTCCTGGAGAACGCCCGTTTTGTCGAACAACGTGCGCGCCATTTCGGTCCGCAATATGTGAAGAACGGAATGCTCGGTACGGTCATATCAACCGGCGATAAGCGGGGTGGAACGTTGTTAAGAGTTCGTCTCGATAATGGCCGAGAGGTCGTGATCAGCGAGGACAGCTATCGCAATATCGATCATGGTTACGCCGCCACAATTCATAAATCTCAAGGGGTCACCGTGGACAGGACCTTTGTGCTTGCCTCAGGCATGATGGATCAGCATTTGACCTATGTCTCGATGACCCGTCACCGCGATCGCGCCGATCTTTATGCAGCACGCGAGGATTTTGAACCTAGACCGGAGTGGGGACGAAAGCCACGTGTCGATCATGCCACTGGCGTTGCTGGCGAACTGGTGGAGATCGGCGAGGCTAAATTCCGGCCTGAGGACGAAGACGCCAAGGAAAGCCCTTATGCCGATGTAAAAACCGATGACGGTGCCGTTCATCGCCTTTGGGGCGTCAGCCTTCCAAAGGCATTGGGCGAGAGTGGTGTCCGCAAAGGCGATACTGTCACACTGCGCAAAGATGGTGTTGAACAGGTTAAGGTGGAAGTGACCGTCGTCGACGAGCAGACTGGTGAAAAGCGGATCGAGGAGCGGCAGGTTGAGCGAAACGTCTGGGTGGCGGGATTGCAGGAAACGGCCCATGCGCGCGAGCAGCGCCTTGAGCGCGAGAGTCATCGGCCAGAGTTATTCACGCAACTGGTGGCGCGATTGTCTCGGTCAGGCGCCAAGACGACAACGCTCGATTTCGAGAGTGAAGAGGGTTACCGGGCCCATGTGCAGGATTTTGCGTGGCGGCGTGGCATCGATACACTCGCCGCGATCACTACCGGAATGCAGGAAAATGTTTCGGGACGACTGGCGTGGATTGGGAAAAAGCGGACGCATATTGCGAAGCTTTGGGAGCGAGCGAGTGTTGCACTCGGCTTTGCAATCGAACGCGAACGTGGCGTGACGTATAGTGAGACTGGCAATAAAACCTACGCAGTGGAAATTTCCACAGCCGGAAAATACCTGATCGCGCCCGCTTCGATTTTTGCCCGCAGTATCGACGAAGACGCCCGTCGTGCACAGCTTCGCTCGGATCGTTGGAAGGAGCGGAACGAAATTCTCCGACCGGTGCTGGAAAGGATCTATCGTGATGCAGACGGTGCGCTCGCCAGACTGAACGTTCTCGCTTCCGATGCACGAACCGAGCCGCGCCAGCTCGCCGATAATCTCCTGACCAGGCCGCAGCGCCTCGGCTGTCTGCATGGTTCGGATCGCTTTGTCGACGGGCGGGCTGCGCGTGATGATCAAAATGCGGCGCTGGGTGCGCTGTCGGAACTCGTGCCGCTGGCGCGCGCCCATGCCACCGAATTCCGACGTCAGGCCGCACGCTTCGGTATCCGTGAGCAGCAACGGCGTGCACATATGTCCCTGTCGATCCCAATGCTGTCGAAGCCGGCGATGGCGCGTCTCATCGAAATTGAGACTATCCGTGAACGGGTTGGGGGCGATGCTTACAAGACCGCTTTCCGCTACGTCGTGGAGGACCGCCAACTGGTTCAGGAGGTTAAGGCTGTCAACGACGCTCTGACGGCTCGCTTCGGTTGGAGTGCCTTTACCAAGAAGGCCGACGTGGTTGCCGAGCGTCACATGACTGAACGCATGCCGGAGAATATCTCACCCGAGCACCGCGAAAAACTCATGCGTCTGTTCAACGTCGTCAGGCGCTTTTCGGCAGAACAGCACCTAGCCGAGAAACAGGATCGTTCAAGGATCGTTGCCGGTGCGAGTATCCAAAATCATAAGGAGATTATGCCGATGCTACCGATGCTTGCTGCCGTGACGGAGTTCAAAACATCGGTGGAAGAGGAAGCGCGAAGGCGCGCGATCGATGTCACACTTTATCGGGATCATCGCGCGGCACTCACCGAGACAGCGACACTTATCTGGCGGGATCCTGCGGGAGCTGTCGCAAAGGTCGAAGAACTTGTCATGAAGGGGTTTGGGGGTGAGCGAGTTGCTGCAGCGCTTAGCAACGATCCCACGGCCTATGGTGCATTACGTGGTTCCGATCGCTTGATGGACAGGCTATTTGCTGCCGGACGTGAACGGAAAGAAGCAGTTCAAGCTGTGCCGGAAGTGGCGAGTCGGGTGCGTTCACTCGGTGCGTCGTGGGCAACTGCCCTGGACGTGGAGACACAAGCACTCATCGAGGAGCGGCGGCGCATGGCGGTTGCCATTCCCGGCCTGTCGCGGGCGGCCGAAAATGCTCTTTCGCAATTGGTTAATAAGCGGAACGAGCGAAGGCAGAGGGGAAACAAGCGCCAGGTTAGTTTAAATTCGCTCGACCCACGCATAGCCAGGGAGTTTGTTGTTGTTAGTCGGGCTCTTGATGAGCGTTTCGGTTGGGGTGCAATTTTGCTTGGTGAAAAGGATGTAGCCAATCACATTGCACCGTCGCAACACCGGGCATTCCAGGTCATGCGGGAGCGTTTGCAGGTTCTGCAGCAAGCGGTTCGAACAGAAAGGAGTCTGGAGATTATCGCCGTACACCAGCAACATCGCGTCGATCGCGGACGAGGTGTCGTCCGATAGGTGCTTGAGAAAACGAAAGGAAGTCCAACATGGTCAGCCTTTGTGGCAAAGAAGCCCGTCGTGTTCTGCGGCTCCCGTCTGATGTTCGATGCCGGAGTACCGCAGTTCGTATCTTCTACACCAACCGCTGGCACCTCTCGCCAAGCGCGTTCGTTCAACGGTCCCATGTCGGCCATTGAAGAACCGTAGATTGACGGTTCATGACTGTCTAACGCGAAGAGGGATGTGCATTTATTGGGCCTCACTCTTTTTCGCCAGGTGAACGGCACATAGTTTCTCTATCTCGGCGATGAGGAGGTTCGTTTGTTTCAAAAGCCAGCGGAGTGCTTCTTCAGTAATGTCGAAATGCGGAGAATAGCGCGCCTTCACATAGGCTTCGTTGACGATATTGAACCATGCCTTGTAGCGCTGTTGATCTTGCGGCCATGCCTTGGCCAGTTCATTGCGTTGTCCTTCTGCAAGCCGGCGCAAGAATTTTAGGTTGTGTGAAGATGGAGAGTAGTTTGTCGTTACCAATAGGAAGGTGGAATAAGCCTGTTCTATCGCCTGATGAAGCAGGAAAGCAGCCTCTTTGAAGTCTCCCTCCTGACAATAAAACGCAGCTCCTTTAGCGAATTTACTCGCATGCGGTAGTCGGTCGTCAAAATATTCCTTCGCGATACGATAGGCATCTTCCGGATTGAGAATCCCAGGCCGTGCAAGTGGCTCTGGATCGAGTTCGTAAAGGACGATGCCTTCTTTGCGAATGTCAGTGAAGAAATATCGTCCTTCCTTAATTCGCGTGTTCACCTCGCGAAGCGAATGGACGATGAAGTTTACCGGTGTCTGCACATCTCGCAGGCGCATAAGCCGGTCTTCGGTTTTGCGCCAGAACTCAAAGTCCGCCAGTTTCCGGTTGTTGACGATAATCAGCAGATCAAAATCAGAGCGGTAACCTTTGCCAGTATGCGGCTCATCCACCTGTGTGCCGCGCGCATAGGATCCAAACAGAATTACCTTGACGATACGACCCCGCTTCTTGAATTCCGCCGCGCCCTCCTTGAGCGCATCCTCGAATTCCTCGAATATTATTTCCAGCACGCGCTGCAACTCACGCTGCTTTACGTGGGGCAAGTGATCAACACGGTCTTTCATCAGCACGGGCGCACCTGTCGGTTTGAAGTGAAAGCCGAACTATCTGGTGTGTCGGCTAGGATGCAAAATCCAAGGATGTGGATCAACTAAGCTTTTGCAAAATTCATAAGATTTTTTTCCTATGTAGTTCTGTCGACGAGATAGCAATTTTCTCCTTCGATCCAACAGCGCTTATTTTCCTTTGCTGTTGTACTCCTCGAAATGTCTTGAATTTCATCTAAACCCTCTATGCGATTATTGCCACAACTATTTGATTCTGTTACAAGACAGTACATATTTGAGCAACACATGCCAGGGACGACGATACAGCACCTGCTGTTAAAAAATCCGCTATGCGGTCTCCTAACGTCCGGCTCCATTCTATTTTCCCCTCCGCCGGACGCAGGAGGAATGGTTGTGTTGCAAATTTCGAATGTAAAAGCTGCCCGGGAACTTTTGCAGCAGGACGCTATCCGTCATGGCACGGAAGACAGTCTGGTGGTCGATGCTACGAGGCGAATCTACGCAGATACAGCGCCGACAGCTGCCGCGCTTTTTGCACTCGACGCCTGGTTCGAAAATGATCAACGTAATTTTCAGTTCTGGACGCGGATTTTTCAGCGCCTCATGAATTGAAACTTACTGTAATGGGGCCGCCCACCGATCGAGAGCGTAGCCCCGACCCTGGGCTGTTCTGATCAAATTTGGACCGTGCCGCGCCAAAGCACGCCGTATATGGCCGATATGAATGTCGACCGTGCGTGGCTCGACGATAGCTCCCTGACCCCATACTGCGTCGATGAGGTCCTGCCTGCTCCAGACAATTTCAGGCTTTTGCATGAGCGCTTCAAGCAAACGAAACTGCAACGGCGTGAGTTTGACGCGATGCCCGTTGCGAAACACCCGAACCTGCGAACGGTTCAGCAACAGGTCGCAATAGGTCAAAACAACTCTCGTGGCATCCGTAGTCGCGATATTGCCTCGGTATTTTTGGAGAAATCCCAGCAAAAGAAGGGGATCGAACGGAGGGTTCAGGACCAGATCGAAACGTTCATTGATTTGATGTCCAGTATCGATGCCACTCCTGTTCAGTATAACCAACGCGAGACTTGGAATCCGTTCCCCAAGGTGAAGAAACTCGGAAAGCTCAGCCTCGCTGCCGTCCCATATCAAGACACCCGGATTCCGTTCGGCGCCGATCTTGGCAGTCGTCAAATCTTTGAGCTGTGATGCGAGTTCCGAATCGAACCCTTCAACCGAGAGTAGATGACGAAGCATCAGAAACAATTGCGCGTCTGATGTTTTTATCAGAACCTTCGACATAACATTCATCGTCCCGTTGAAGCACTATTAAAGCGAAACGTATTCTCCCCCGTTTACATCGATCGTGGCACCATTGACGAAGCCAGCGCTTTCCGACGCCAGGAAAGCGATCAAAGCTGTTACATCGTCAGGGCTTCCCAAGCGGCCCACCGGAATGCGCGAAAGGGCATCTCGATTTGAATCGGAATCCACTGGGCTAGTCATTCCGGTTACGATATGTCCCGGCGCAACCATATTGGCCGTAACTCCTGTCCCGCCAAGCGTGGACACGAGAGAACGAAGGCAACCCGATAGCGCAGCTTTTGATGCGGTATAAGCGCTGCCAGCGAGTCTGGGTACCGCCCTGCTAGCAATAGAACCAACCAAAACGATTCTACCGAAGCGCCGTTTAATCAGATCCGGCAAAATACATTGGCAACAAAGGACGTGTCCGATCAAATTGGTTGAAAGGACTGTGTTCCATTCCTCAATCGTTGTCTCGACAAACGCTGCAGCTTTGCCATCTTTTGCTTTGGGTGATACGCCAGCATTACAGATCAGAGTGTCTGGCGAACCCCAATGGCCTCGCACGGTATCGAAAAAGCCGATAATTGCTGTCGGTTCAGTTATGTCTACACACCGATATAAGATTGCATCTTTCCCGAATTGCGAAATGAGCAACTCTCCAGCCGCCGAAACTCGCTGTCGCGTCTGCCCGAAAAACGCTACTTTGTACCCTTCACTGGCCAATTGTCTGACCGTTGACAGCCCAATGCCTGAGCTGCCCCCGGTAACAACTGCTATACGCTCACGTGCTCCAGCCGTCATGCTGCCTGATCCATTGCCGCAAAAAGAGAAAGCGGAGGATGAGCGTCGGGATCGGTAATCACTTCAATGAGCGACGGTTTACCGCTTTCAATGCTCAGACGCAGCTGCTGCGAGAAGTCAGCAGCATTATCGACAGTGGCAGATCGACATCCGCATGCTGAAGCGATCGCTGCGTGATCGACCGGAGCAAAATGGCACGCCGTGGTATACCGCCCGAATTTTACGGTTTCAGCATCTTTCTGGAAGCCCAACACGCCATTGTTCAGAAGAACAACGGTGACAGGTAACTGCATACGTATCATCGTTTCCAGTTCGGCCCAGCTATGTGCAAATCCGCCGTCCCCTACGATGGCAACCACTGGGTTATCAGGATGGGCAACCTTTACCCCCATCGCAAGCGGTAAACCCCATCCAAGGCCAGCAAGCCCTCGCGGTGTAATGAATCTTCTGCCCACCTTGCGACAGCGAAGCTGACCTACGACCCACATGGACGAATAGCTCGCATCTGCCACGACCGTTACGTCATGCTCGAGCCAGGGCTGCAATTCCTGCATAACGCGCTCAGGCCTCATCGTGGCTGAGCGATCCTCAAGAACCGGTCCGCGAGCTTCGTCATATTCCGCCCAGAAACCCGCAATTCTCTTCTCGTAAGCGAGGCGGGACATGTCGCGCCGAAGGAAGTCTCGCTTCGACAACGCTTCGCATAGGGCCGTTAGCGTTTCGTGCGCATCGCCATGCAAACGCAGCGCCTCGTAGTTGCGCCCGATCTCACCGGGGTCGATGTCAATCTGGATGATTTTCGCTGAAGGAGGAATCTGCTGCCAATTGTCGGTTCCGTTCTGATTAGTGCGTGTTCCGGCAAGGATAACCAGATCTGCTTCCTTCATCAGTTGGCCACTGTAGAAACCCAACGATCTTGGGCCAGTCAGCGCTCCCAGAACGCCAGCAGACAGAGGATGGAATTCGTCAACTGCCCCTTTGCCCATATTGGTCGTGAACACGGGAAGGGAGGCTACTTCCTGAAGGCGAGCCAATGCTGCCGCTGCGCCACCGGCGTGAATACCGCCGCCAGCCAATACAACGGGGTTGCTCGCGTCAGCAATAGTATCCGCCGCAGTCTGAATGAGATCGTCCGATGGACGAAACCTGTCAAGCGGCCAGTAGCCAAGGCAAGCAGTTCTCGGCTTACCGCTCTTCGGAGCCGGGCTGCGCAGCAGGTCCGCCGGCAACAAAAGCGCAACCGGTCCCGCTCGCCCACTTGTCGCGGCGGTAAAAGCTGCATCGATGTAGTCATCGACGCGCTCGGCCACATTAAGTCGACGGACCCATTTCGTGCAGGACTGGAAGAGGGCAATTTGATCGATATCCTGAAAGGCGTTCTTGTCCGTTTGGTTCCGTTCGACATCCTGCACAAGTGCGACAACTGGGATGCTCGCTTTCAGAGCTTCGGCTAGTGGTGGAACCAGCAACGTAGCCGCAGGACCGTTCTGTGCCGCGACGACCCCCACCTTGCCAGAAACACGGGCATAACCGTCCGCCATCGCTCCGCCCATATTTTCCTGACGATAGGCGATCTGGCGAATTCCGCAGGCTTCGGCCGCAAGAATAACAGCGGAGGGCAGACTTTGTGCGAAGATCACCTCGACGCCATGGCGGACTAGTGCTTGAGCGATACGATCAGCAACGCTGTCTGTAATTGCGGCATGTTTCATGGATGGTCCTCCCGAACGGGGTTTTGTACAAGGAAATTATCAAAAAGCGAGGCAATGAGCTCGACTTCTGTGTTGCCCATCGGGGTCGATAGGCTGGCTGCCGCTCCAAAGGGCAACAGCACGCCATTCCGGGCGAAATACCGTGTGAGTTCTCGCATGCGTAAGGCCTGATCAGCCGACATGATCGAAGCGCGGTAATCAGTCGGCGCTTCACGTTTTGGATGAATGCGGAAGAGGGAGGCGGCTCCGGTGATCGAAAAGGGAGCCTGTCGCGACTGAGCGATCTGCGAAAGACGTGAGCGTAAAGCATCTCCCAATTCTTCGAGTCGTACGAAGGCATCGGGTGTCAATGCATTCATGGCAGCAAGACCAGCCGCCATGGAGACCGGGTTAGCGGAGAATGTCCCACCTTGCGAAACAGGCGGCTTGCCGTCCCGTTTTTCGAAGACCGACATGACTTCGGCGCGCCCGCCGATGGCTCCAATTGGAAAACCGCCCCCGATGATCTTGCCGGTTGCTATCAGATCGGGACCAAGACCGTAGCGGTCCGAAGCACCCGTATAACCTTGCCTGATATTCAACACCTCATCGGCGATCAGCAGAATGCCATGTTTTTGCGCGAAAGTTGTCAGTGCCCCAATAAACCCCTCGTCTGGCGCAAATAGCCCGGCCCGGCTTGGCATAGGATCAATCAAAATACCGGCGATCCGATGCACGTGGCTCTCGAGTTTCGAACTGATCTCCTCCTTGTCATTGAACTGGAGGACAATGACATCGTCGCCAAGGCTGGTCGGCGCACCACGATATCCAGGCCGCGCAACGCTTCGACCCGACTCGTTGGTGGGATAGGTGCCGGTTTGCCCCGTTTCAGCCCAATCGTACCCCCCGTGATAAGCTCCCTCAAAGCGAACAATCGCAGAGCGGCCTGTGAACGCTCGCGCGGCCTTGATTGCAAACATGACCGCTTCGGTCCCGCTGTTGACGAAGCGAACCTTTTCCATTGCCGGGATACGGGAGATCAGCAATTCAGCCAGTGCGACCTCGTGTTCCGTCGGATTGGAAAAACAGGTCCCGTTACGCAAAAGCCGCGCAACAACTTCCGCAACCGGTTCGAAACCGTGTCCGTGAATTAGCGTGGTGAAGTTGTTGTTCAGGTCCAGAAGACGGTTATCGTCCACATCAACCAGATAGGCGCCATCACCACGTTCAATGTAAATCGGTATTGGATCGATATCGATCGTGACGCGTGACACACCCTGCGGTAAAACCCGCAGGCTGCGGGCGTAAAGGCGTGACGATTCCGTACTGAGCACCGGAACGTCACGGTGTATTTTCGGATTGGGTATCATTGATTGGGCCTTTTAAACGCACATCAGCTAACGCTTTTGCGTTGCCTTCACAATTTTGTTGCAACAAAAATGCGAAAGGTCAAGTCCATACAACAAAAATCTATCTAATCGCGGAGCGCGCTCGCGCCGCCTGGCGCAAGCGCCGATAGCCATCCCGAATATCGTTCTCGAAGGCGGCGCGCAAGGAAGCGCCATCCTTGTCCTCCAGCGATTCAATGGCTATCTGGTGGTTTCGTACCCCATTTTTTTCTTCGGCAAACTCCGGATAGAGATCGTAAAGAGATGGGCCAACCCTGAGCCAGGTCCCTTCGATCATGGATAAAAGCCGAGGCATTCCGGCCATTCCATAAACATGAAAATGGAAATCCTTGTTGTGCCGCAAAACCGTATCATAAGCGCGCCGGTCCAGCGCGTCGTTTATATAACTCTGAATATCCTTAAGTTTTTCAATGTCTTCATCGGTAACCGAGTTTACTGCAAGCTGTGCTGCCAGCCCTTCCAGGGCAAGCCGAATAAGCGTGATCTCGCGCAGGCTGTCTTCGTTTAAAACCGGCACGATTACGGTTTTTGGTCCCGAATAGACCAATGCGCCTTCACCGGTGAGACGGTTGATCGCGTCCCGCGCAGGAGTGGAGCTGAATCCGAGATCCTCGGCTACGGCTCGGACTGTAAGCTTCTTGCCAGGCTTGTATTCACCGCGTATCAGCCGCTCTTTCATTTCGCGGTACGCTACATCGCCAAGACTTGGTGCCTGACCCTCATTGGTGAGGTCCGACAATTTTGTTGTGCTCATTTTAAGCCGCAATCCCTGTTGACATATCAGAATTATGATGCAACAAAAAGACCATGTAAAGTTTTTGCAAAGATTTTGTCGCGTCATTCTAGGTTTTAGCAGCGCGTACTCATGGAGTCACGTGGTTGCTGGATAGGCACGCCTATGCGTCTGGAACGTCAATGATGCTTTTTGCGTCGAGACCGAATGCACGGGCACAGATTCCACGTGGTTTCCGGAGGAGAAAAGATTGATCGGTCAAAAATTAATGCTTGCCGGAGTTCAGAAAAGATTTGGTGAAACCTGGGCTATCCGTGAAACCACGCTCGATATCCGGGCAGGCGAGTTCGTTTCCATCATTGGACCGTCCGGTTCCGGTAAAACGACCTTGCTCACCATGATCGCCGGCTTCGAACAACCGACGAACGGCAGAATTCTGGTGGGCGGCACAGATATAACCACGCTCCCGCCCAATCGGCGTAATATCGGTATGGTGTTCCAGAAATATGCGCTGTTCCCCCATCTGACGGTTCGGCAGAACATTGCGTTTCCACTGAAAATGCGTCGACTAGGTTCGAAGAAAGAGATCCAGACACGCGTCGATGAGATGCTTGAACTGATCCGTCTCAATGACTTCGCGGACCGTTATCCGAACCAGTTGTCCGGTGGACAACAACAGCGTGTGGCCGTCGCCCGTGCGTTAGTTTTTTCTCCTCCCGTCATCTTGATGGATGAACCGCTCGGTGCCCTCGACAAGAAATTGCGAGAGGCAATGCAGTTTGAGATCAAGCGCATTCAGGAATATCTCGGTGCGACAGTAATCTACGTCACTCACGACCAGGAAGAGGCGTTGACCATGTCCGACCGCATCGTGGTAATGCATGATGGCTGCGTCCAGCAGGTTGGTACTCCGTCAGAACTCTATAATGAACCGAACGGCACCTTCGTTGCTGACTTTATTGGCTCTATCAATTTTATTCCGGCAACTTATCGCGGCAATGAAAACGGCAAGTGCATTCTTGATATCTCAGAGGGTGTTGCTGTGGAGGTGGATCCACGACTTCATCCCCAAATGGCACACAAATCTATCGGTTCCGATATCAGGATGGCAATGAGGCCGGAACATGTTCGTATCTCTTCCGATCAGAGTGGGGGACAACTGTCCGGTACGATCGAGGCGTCCGTCTTCATCGGTTCGAGCACTGTCGTCTTGGTCCGACTTGACGCCTTTCCAAATATCGACCTTCGTGTCCAATTACCTGCAACGGCATCTTCACCGGCGTTGCAAAGGAATAGCCGCGTCGGTGTAAGCTTTGATACCGTCTCACTCCTGATTTTCGACCTTGAGACGAGGTTGGCGGCATGAGTTCCTCGTTTTCCAGTCTCGGCACATTCCTTCGGGGAAAATCCGCACGCCAATACCCTCCTCTAACATCATGGCTTCTGGTGTTACCATTGTTATTTCTATTGGTCGTTGGCTTTATGTATCCGATCAGTAGACTCATCGCGCTCAGTTTTTCGGACGACGCGATAAGCTATGGACGCATCGTAGAGCGAAGTCTTTATCTCGATGTCCTGGCTTCCACAGTCGGCGTTGCGGTCGCTGTGACGGCCATTGGCTGCGTGCTCGGCTTTCCTGTTGCTCTGGTCATGACAAGAGCGGGACAGGTTGCCCGGATTATAGCGGCGATTTGTGTCTTCATTCCGCTTTGGACTTCGGTTTTAGTTCGCTCCTATGCATGGATTGTCCTGTTGCAGCGAAACGGGATTGTGAATGGGGTTCTCAGCGCTCTCGGTTTGACCGAGCAGCCCCTCAAGCTTCTTTACACGCAAGGAGCGGTGACGCTGGCGATGGCACATGTTCTGATGCCTTTCGTTGTGTTGCCCATTTATGCGGCGCTCAAAGCTATACCCAAGGACCTCGATCGAGCTGCTCTTAACCTTGGCGCAAGTCCGTGGAAGGCTTTCTTCGTCGTCACGTTTCCTTTGTGTCTTCCCGGGATATTTGCCGGTGCCACATTGTGCTTTGTTTTGGCGCTCGGTTTTTACATAACGCCCGCTCTGGTTGGAGGGCCGGATTCGATGTTGATGGCAACGCTGATCGGTCAGGAGACAACTGTGACACTCGATTGGCCCTTCGCTGCTGCTCTTTCTACCGTGTTGCTCGGCATGACAATTATTTTTGTCGCATGCTTCCGGCGAGTACTGGCGCTCAATAAGGGGTTCGCAAGTGTTCATTAATCAGTTCTCTACAATCAGTTCGAGCCGGGAGATCGGGACTTCAAGAATGTCACTGAAGGGAGGGCGCATGGGTAATCTCGCCTGGAAACTGTTCGCGGCCTTCTTCGTGAGCATCGTATTGTTGTTTCTCATTCTACCCACATTGATCATAGTTCCAATGTCGTTCAGCCAGACGGATTATCTGCAATTCCCGCCGCAAGGTTTGTCGTTCAGATGGTACGCGGCTTATTTCGGCGATCCTGACTGGATGGCGTCAACATGGTTCAGCCTGAAAATCGCCTTGGCGACAGCCGTGACTTCCACCGTTGTGGGAACCATGGCGGCTCTCGCCTTTGTCAGAGGCGAGCTACCCTTCAAAGGGGTGTTCCACGTACTGACGATCGGCCCGATGATCGTTCCGCATATTGTACTGGGTGTCGCCCTCTATCTGGTTTTTGCACCGCATCAATTGACTGGAACCTTTTCAGGATTTCTGGTCAGTCACACGGTCTTGTCGGTTCCATTCGTGATGATTACCGTAGTCGCGGCTCTGCAGCGTTTTGATCCAGCGTTGGAGCTTGCCGCCCTGAACTGCGGAGCAGGGCGTGGCAGAGCGTTTTTCCACATCACTTTGCCGATAATCGCACCAAGTATCGGAGCCGGATTCGTCTTCGCCTTTCTGGCCTCATTTGATGAGGCCACTGTCGCGTTCTTCATTTCGGACATCAGCGGCAAGCCGATCGGCAGAAAAATGTTTGAAGACATAGATTTTAATCTGACACCAACCATTGCAGCCGCCTCCACCATGGTTGTCCTGGTGTCAATGTGCCTTATTGCACTGTCGTTCGTACTGTCACGTTCCAAGCAAAACTGAAAAAAGGGGAGATAATTATGACACTTCATAAAGTGGCCGAATGCGCCCGCCGATCCATGGCCGTCGCGACGATAACGCTTGCGATAAGTGGTTACCCCGGCGCGACATCGGCTAGCGAGGTCGTGATCGCATCGACGGGAGGGGTGTACGATCGCGCACTAAAGGAGGCCTGGTTCGATCCATTTACAGCGCAGACGGGGATCCGCGTAAAAATTGTATCCGCAACCAATTCGGAGATGCGGGCGAAAGCCTCAGCAATGGTCAAAGCCGGAAACGTCTCATGGGATCTTTATCTCGATGGAGAAATCCAATCGGAATCGGAAGCTCACCGACTCGTAACCGAAGATCTCAGCGAGTTTTGTAAGGCATTCGCCAAACGGCCCGATTTGGCGGCGAACGCTTGTGCGCCAGGCGGTGCTTTGCTCCAGTCGACCGCAACGTTGCTCGTCTACCGAAAAGAAAAGAAAGACCAGCGGGAACCGCGGACATGGGCTGATATGTGGAATACAGCCGAGTTTCCTGGAGGTCGAGCATTCCCGAATTTTGATGATCCCTGGCGCGTATTGGCTGCAGCCTTGCTTGCTGACGGTGTGACACGTGACGAACTTTTCCCACTCGATATCGACCGAGCATTCAAAAAGCTGGATGAAATCCGTCCCGCCGTCTCGTTATGGTGGAAGAGTGGCGATCAAAGTGTACAAGGATTTCGAAACAACGAATACGCGCTCGGTCAAATCTGGCTTACCCGTGCACGTGCACTGCAAACTGAAGGCCTTCAGATTGGTTGGTCCTATGAAGCATCGTTCTTGGTTGGGGATCGCATTGCGCTCGTGCGAGGAGCGCCAAATCGCGAAAATGCCCTCAAACTTATAGCTTTCTGGCTTGATAATCCGGCCGCACAGGCCAAAGCGTGCGATGTCTTGGCCTGTACGCCGCCGAGCACGGAGGCAATTGCAATGATGTCCGAGGAAACCAAGCGCTTCATGCCAACAGCAACCCAAGTTCGAGACACCGTAGTGGTTCCAGATGCCAAATGGATCAACGAGAATGCCAGGAAGTTGCTGCAGAGTTGGAATATGTGGGTTCGAGGTTGAACATTGCGATAGTACGCAAGGATACGCCGGACCGTTTCAGTGCCGGCGCCTTGATATCTTCGGAGCGCGCTGAACTGTAAATATTACCCGCACAAGTGAAAGCAGTCAGCGCGCGGTGCGGGAACAACGCACGAATGAACGCAGCCCTGAAGGATAAGCTCGAAGGTTCAAGGATGTGAAATCCCGGTGTGGTCATAACCCACGGTACGTCATGTGAAATATTTATGCATCGATTTGATATAACAAAAAAGTGAACAAAGTTTCTATCAGTTTATAAATATTCACATAAATATTGACCTTATCATAACTCTTATTAAAATTATTCATAAACTTGATAATTTATGTCGCAACATTGATATCGACGGAGAATGCTGGCCGTGAATCTTAGCGTAAAGATCTGCACACAAAACCCGCAGAACTACCTCATACTTAGTCACATTCTCAGTGTTGCCGGCTATAAAGCCGAGCCTCATGAGCCTGCAGGCTCCATCGAACTTGGCAACGGAAGCAATTCCATATGCGATATTGTTTGATACAAGCGAGAACACAGAACCCATTCTTAAGTTTTGTGCTGCTATTAAACAAAATTCCGCCACCAGAGATATAATTCTTGTAGCGCTGGCTCAGTCTTGCAATTCGCTGAATTTTCTTGATTTTTTGCAGGCTGGATTCGACGAATTTTTCCCTCATCCTTTCGTGCCCGAGCGAGTGCTGTCATTTTTACACGACCGGCAGACCACATCTTTGGAGCGCAAAACGTTAGCGTCCGATCGCCATAGCAGTGTCCATGTTGGCGAACTGAATATCCTGTCGAGCGAAAGGACCCTGAGACTCGGGGAAATGGAAATACGGTTGACACCCACCGAGTTTCGAATTTTGCGAGGGTTCATTGCCGCACCCGGCCAAGTCATGAATCGAGAGCAATTGATCAAAATCGGTTGGCCGCCGCATCATTATGTCCAGCCACGAACCGTAGACGTCCACGTCGGTAATCTGAGGCGTCAGCTATGGAAATTGACCGGAAAGAACCTTATCCGAACAGTTCATACGACCGGATACGCGTTCGAATTTTCACAATAAACTCGCAAATGATAAGAATATAAATTTTGTGAATAATATATCCGATAATTCTTCTTAAATGCTTTGTTGCGAGAAAGCATTCAGTAAGTTTTCATACCGGCACCACAATGGAGGATGTGATGCCAAAGAATTCGTTTGAATCGTCTCAAGCTCTATCTGGAACGGGTGTCCGCAACACGGCCAAGTTGATCGGTATTGCAGACTCCCATTTTGACGCTGCCCATCTTCAAGGTGTTATGGCACTTTATGCCGACCCGAGAGAAGGACGCCAGGTCCAGCTACGTGGTCGCAACGAGACCATCGTTGATTTCGTCCGGTGTTCCTATCTAGGATTGGACAACCACCCACTTATTGTCGCGGGAGCCATTGAGGCAGTTCGACAAAACGGTAGTTTGCACTGGTCGTGCGCGCGGACAAGGCTGAACTTCGCGCAGCTTGTCGAACTCGAAGAGGTGCTTTCAAAGCTCTTCGAAGCCCGCTCTATTACTTATACGACCGTTCTGGCCGCCAACATGAGCGCCCTCCCACTGGTTGCTTCTGGTCATCTGACAGGCGGTATAAAGCCGACGATGGTTTTCGATCGCTTTGCTCACGCAACCCTTGCCTACCATAAGAAAACAGTGGCCGATGAAACCGCCGTTCAAACGATTCCTCACAACGACTATGAAATGCTTGAGGACATCTGTAAGAAAAACCGAAGCGTAGCCTACATTTGCGATGGCGTTTACTCCATGGGAGGCAGCGCGCACATTGATGAATTGAAACGTTTGCAAGAAAAATACGGGTTGTTTCTCTACATTGACGATGCACACGGTATATCCATTGTCGGAAGGAAAGGGCAAGGTTATGCGAGATCCCAGTTCGATAACCTTGGAGATCGAACCATAATTGTCACATCGTTAGGGAAGGGATTTGGAGCATCTGGGGGGCTGCTGATGCTTGGAACCGCCCACCAGGAAAGTTTGTTTCGCCGTTATGCTATTGCGCACGCATTCTCAGCGTCACTCAATACTGCCGCTATTGGTGCTGGGCTAGCTTCAGCTGAAATCCATCAGTCTTCAGAGCTAGGGCAACGACAGGCCGCATTGCAGGACAATATCGCATTTTTCGACAGACTGATCCCCACAGCTCAATCGGGCTCCGCGCTGCCGATCCGCATTATCCGCATCGGCGATGAAATGACATCCATTGGGTGTGCCCAGGAGCTTTTGAAGAAAAATTTCTACGCTTCAGCTATCTTCTTTCCAACCGTAGCCAGGGGCGAAGCAGGACTACGGGTTTCCATTACCGCCAGCCATCAGGCGAATGAGATTGAGAGTTTTTGCAGCGCTGTCAAAGAGCTCCTGATCGATAATGGCTAGCCCCAACTGGCTCGATCAGGGAAACAGATTTCTATAATCATCAAGTTATCGAGAACCGGTCTGCTCCATGACACCTCACTTTCGTGACGATCAGCAGTAGTCAATCGATAATAGATTTCCTGGCTGAGAACAACGACGACGGTGCAATCAGTTTCGCGACCGTAAGCGGAGAAATGCACGTTGCACGTCGCGACGTAAGGAACCTACGGCTTCCATGATAAAAAATATCACATACACGCACAGTACCGAAACGTTCGTAACTCATCCAAATCCGGATGAGGCAGGCAAATTTCTATGCATTGAGTTCAGCGCGTGTTTGGTGTCTTTCGAAATCATTGGCCGGAACAGTGTTATCAGTTTTGGCGATGGTTACGCGTTTCTGCGGCCCGTGGCGGACGGCCTTCACGTTCGGGTGGAGGCTACGTGCCTCGTTACATTCATAGGAATCCAGTCTCTCCTTACCGTTAGCTTCGCTTTACAAAGTCCTGTGAAGGCCCGTGCATCTGGCTGCGACTGAGATCAAGCGGCGCTTTGCCTGCATCTGGGCAAGATGGTTCTCTGATTTACTGAACGATCTTCAGCCGGTTGAGTTCTTTTTGCAATATCGTGATCAAACAAGACATGGCCGCCCCCATCTGCTGCTTGCATCCGAAAGTCCAGTCTTCCTCCCAGAGTTCAGCTTCAATGCTTGCGGCATACTGGTAGCCGGTTTCGCCGCCAAATTTGCTGTTCGCTCCAGATAGTGCCCCCACGCCGAAGGGCCCTATATTGAAAACGCCACCAATGCCTGCATTGTAAAGTTCTCAGTACCCTCGACATGCCCCTCAATGGTTGTGTTACTTGTGAGGCCATCTCGCAATGTGCCGCCTCCTACGATCCGGCCATCATAATCATTCGATTCCGTGCCGTAGTATCGGCGGGCAAAGCCGGTTTCAGCGAAGAAATCCGCGAGCCCCTTCGCCAGCAAATCAGCCGAAGCATAGAACGGCGCTTCCGTCACCGTTTCAGGGCCCAGAACGTCGCGAACCACCATACGCGCTGTGCCTGCGCCAGTGACCACCGGGAGGATGGTGATCGAGAACGGCCCGGACGCAACATTGCTGATCGCACGACGGGCATTGTCGATATAGACATCGGCCGTTGACGGCACGGCCGGAGACCCCAACAGTTCAGGCAACGGCATGGTGACCAGATCGGGCCGCAGTCAAAAAGTGCGCCGGATTTACACGCCGCCCAGACGGGTCGGTCGCGTCCATGAAAGGCCACCCGTGATGAAGTCGCCAACATTATAGGTCATCAGTGTTTGCTGATCCGGAAAGGACCATCTCGTATCGAGCCGCGTCGAGCCGAACCTGTCGGCATCGGACAAACTGATCACCTGCGACGACGAGAAGACGCCATAGGGACCGAACAGGCGTCCTTCCATTAGGCCCGATACACCTTCGAACTGCGTCAGATCATACCAATCCTGTCCACCGCTGGCGTCATAGATCGTATAATTCACCAGCCTGCCGAAATTGCTCTTGGCTTTGGGCTTGTCGTCCTCTTCCTCAGACGCGACTTCCTCGCCAGACTGCGCATCAATGACACGCGCGGCGCGCTTGTTTTCTTGCGCATTGAAACGAACGATCTGGTCCTCCTTATCATAGGTGACGTTAACCCCGGAGAGCCGGTTCACGTCGATCCATCCGTCGTCCCGCGCAGCTTCCCTAGCGGGCTTGATCCCGACATTCTTGAGCTGTTCCGGCTCAATAAGAAGTGATCCGTCCGGTGTTTGACGAAACGTAGCGATCAGTGCCGATGATGCGCCATTCACATAGACCTCAAGCTGAAGCTCCAGAGGGGTATCGTCGGAAACAAGCGTCCCCGACGACGTAGGTGGCAATTCCTGCGCCGCAGCTTTCAGACATCCTGTGCAGACCGTTAGAAACGCAATCGTCAAAACCGCAAGATCGACCGCCCCGGGCGCTCGCTTGCACATTTATCGGGCCAGCTTCGCTTTGAGCTGAAATCGCCAGCGAGCCACCACCCCGACTTCCACCTGTTCCAGGAATAAACCAAGATGCACTTGATTGCCCCAGAACATATCCAACAAGGCCTTTCCGCTGTGCGACGGCACGACCGCCCGCACCCTGCAATGCAAGGTCGAAGACACGCAGACGCTTGTTTCCTGTGTTGTTAACGGTCACCCGATATCCGCCCGATTGACGCTGGACGCTCCATGACGGGTTCGCATCCGGCGTACCGGGTTGCGAAAAGAAAACCGGAATGGAATGACGGATCACCAGATTGAGTGTGCCGGATCGTCGCTGCGCAATATAAGGAAATTCATCGACAATCAGCCGGTAGCTTTCTTCCGCCTTGACCGGACTTTTCGACGTGCGAACGATACGCACGATGTTTTCGCTGCCCGGTTTCAGCTGCGATATGGGCGGGCTGACGACGACATCGGTTGCTTCCGCGTAAGTGTCCGCTCCGTTGCTCTGACTCCAGCGGTATATTCTGGCCTGAACATTGATAGGCCGTTTAGCATCGTTCCAGATGCGAATGTTTGAAGCCGCGGTCTGCGCGCTCAGATCGATGATGACCCCGAACGCGCCCTTTCCGGTCCTTTAGGAGAAATATCATCGGACGGTATTGGTTCCTTGCTCTCCGCTATTTTGAGGGCTTACTCCATAATAATAAGGCGTTGCAAATATAAATCCCAAGATGACACCAATAGCTAGAATTAGGAACAGTACGGACTTGCGCATTCATTTCTCCTTGGCTGAAGCAGAATAACGAACGGCTTTCCTTGATGTTCCCTTCCTGCAGCTGGCTTCTTCGAGAGAGCCGGGCAGAGGTTAGCGGTTGCCCTGGTTCGCTTCTGAATGGACGCGCTCGGCAACTAATCTTCGGTGGATTTATAATCGTCGGGAGGAGCATCAAACTTGAAGACATTGCAAGCTTCCCAGTTATCACATGTGAGGCGAATGCGTTCATAAGCTAACCACAACCGCATGTCGGCAAACTTTCCAAGGAAGAGTTCAGATACGTTGGTGCCTAACCGCGCGCGGCTTTTCCGCTGTGTATCTTCAGCTTGAGACGCACTTTCTTCATATTTCGGAAGACTGCGACCCCATCAAAATTCAAGTCGAGCCAAAAAGTCGTCCTTCCCCCTGCAACTGCCGTAAGGGCGCGGAAAACTCTGCATTGAAGCCTTCGGGTCTAAATTCAGACCTAACTTCCCCGGAGCCTAGCAGACCCATTCTTATGAGCTTGGAGCCAAATCCTGTTTTTGTCGGTTGAGTAACGAGCGGGCCACCGACTTCGGTCCAATTCATTGAAAAAACCGGATCAACTCGTTTCTTGGATACAGCAATATTCAATTGCACCTGTCCGGAATCATTGGAAAGCGCTCCATATTTGATCGCATTGGTCGTCAGTTCGTGAATCAAAAGCGAAAGGGTAGACGCGCCCTTCGGACCGATCATTACATCGGGCCCACTCATGTGAACGCGCTCGGCAACAGCCAGCGCTGTTGTTATTCCAGACACGATTTGACGCAATGAACCTTCTGAGCTTTTACCAAGCCGAAGAACATCATGAGCATTGCCCAACGCAAACAGCCGCTTAGTAAAAGTGTTGATGACCTCTTCGTCGGCATTATTGTTGAATGTCTGGCTCGCAATTGCAGATACCACACTGAATGTATTCTTGATGCGATGAGCGAGTTCGGCATTTAGAATCTTGGCGTGTTTTTCGGATTCCACCTTTTCGGTAGTTTCGATGACTGTATCGATCATCCCGCCAACACGCCCTTGCTCGTCAAAGATCGGGCTGTAGCAGAAAGTAAAGTAGCACTGTTCATCATAACCGTGTCGATCGATCACGAGAGGGTAGTCTTCGATAAACGTCGCTTCGCCAGCATAAGCTTTCTGGACCATCGGCAGCAGTTCATCCCAGACTTCAAACCAAATATCGCGAAAGGATGCTCCCATGCAGTTCTCTTTCTCACCGAGAATAGGCCTGAAAGCGTCGTTATAAATCGTCGTATATTCCGGACCCCAAATGATTGCTTTGGGAAATTGTGAAGCCAGCATCATCTGCACCGCAGTGAACAGAGGCGCTGGCCAATTCCCAGGCACTCCGATCGGTTTCCGACTCCAATCCAGCGACCGGATTTCATCAGCCGACTGACCACGTCCATGCAGAAAAAGCACAGCACTATCCATAGTTTATTCCAATTTTTATGAGGACGTTGCGTCGGCAGTACTCAACGCTTCTATTCGATTTGGCTAATAAAAGCGAGAGTTAATCGATGTTTCAACACTCCGGCTGGCTCGTTATCCGCCAGGATGATGCAGACCGAACGGGCGAGGGTGGTGACCACGACAAAATCGTCTACAATCCGTTGGACTGCTGACTTCGCGAGCTGCCGTATTGTTTGCCGACGCCGCGCGCAGCCTGCGCATCTGGTGAGGCTGGTCGACAGTAGGTGTGGCGCCTTCTTGCGCAACTCATCCAGAGTTCTTCGCCGCGTGGTGGGGGCAAATGGATCGGGGTATATTATTAAACGCCCCTGTTTTATCTGGCGCGTTTCTTATCTCAGATAGTGGATATGTGGGCGCCCGCTGAACGGAGAAGTTTCCACGCGCGCTTCAATCGAGAAGACTTGCTTCAGAATAGTCTCGTTGATGACCTCTTCCGGTGTCCCCGAAGTCACGATCTTTCCAGATAGCATAATGATCAATTCATCGCAAAACATGGCGGCATGATTAAGGTCGTGCAGTGCAATGATACTCGTGATTGGTAACCCTGAAACCAGCTTTAACAAGCTCATCTGGTGCTGAATATCCAGATGATTGGTTGGTTCATCAAAGATGAGCTCTTTCGGCGTCTGGGCCAAAGCCCTTGCAATATGCGTGCGCTGTTTTTCGCCACCTGACAGACTTTGCCACGTGTCGTTTTTCTTGGCCGTCATACCGGTGCGTTCAATTGCATCTTGAACGGCTCCTTCATCCGCGCCTGTCCAGCCCGAGAACATCGATCTGTGTGGAAAACGCCCAAGTCTTACAATGTCCAGGACTTTCAGACCAGCGTTTGTCGTGGCGTGTTGTTCAACAAAAGCCACACGCTGCGCGACGCTACGCCGGGCAACTGTATTGATATCTTTTTCGTCAAGCAGGACATGCCCGGAATGGGGGCGTTTTAAGCCCGCGATCAGACGCAGCAGGGATGTTTTTCCCAGAACCGTTTGGTCCTAAAAGCCCCAGCATCTTTCCAGGCTTTGCCTCGAAAGACACGTCGTCGATTATCGTTTTCTTGCCAATTTTCCAGACAAGATTTTCGGCTCTGATCGTCATGATGGGCGCTGAAAACGGTATAGAATGATCGAGAAGAAAGGCACGCCGACAAGTGCTGTCACCACACCGATGGGGAGGACCTGTTGCGGTATCAACGCGCGTGAGGCGATATCGGCCAACACCATGAAGATTGCACCGACGATCGCGCAGGCGGGCAACAACCTTATGTGTAGCGGACCGACGATGAAGCGTGCGGCATGAGGGACAACGAGCCCGACGAAGCCTATCGAACCGACCATGCTGACGATAGTGGCTGTCATCATTGCTGTGAGCGCAAAGAGAACAATGCGCGCACGGGCCACATTAACGCCGAGCGATGAGGCGGCTTCATCGCCAAAAGCGAAAGCATCCAGAACATGGGCATAGAGAAGGCAGGCGATAAGACCGAAGGTGATGACCACCGACACCAGCGTGAATTCTGGCCAGCGAACGCCACCGAAGCTGCCAAGGAGCCAGAACATCACGTCACGAGCCTGCTGCGCATTGCCGGATGTGGTGACGATATACGAGGTCGCAGCGTTGAAAAGCTGTGAAGCCGCTACGCCCGCCAGAATGGTGCGATCCGCACCGCCCCTTGTTCCATTGGAGAGGAGCGCAACAAAGAAGAAGGCCGCAAACGCGCCAACGAATGCGCCTGCTGATAATGAAACTGCGCCAGCACCGATGCCAAGGATGACAACTGTTACAGCACCGGTCGATGCTCCCGCCGAAATACCCAGAACATAGGGTTCAGCCAGCGGATTGCGCAAAAGCGATTGCATGATCGCGCCTGAAAGCGCGAGACCCGCACCACAAAATGCCGCCACCAACGCGCGGCTGAGGCGGTAATCCCAGATGACCGTTTCATGAATGCGATTGAGCTCGACGGAACTCCATCCAAGACGATTGGTTATCGCTGCAAACGTTGTCGATAAAGGGATCGGCAGATCTCCGATCCCGACACTGATACCCACCACCAATCCGATTGCAACAAGCGACGCCAACAGCATCATGCTGAAGGCGCCCCAATGCCTTAAAGATGGTCCAGCAGCACTCACTTGAGAATACCAAGCGCTTTCAGCTGTTCCGCGACCTGTTCTGCGCCATAAATCGTGCGGATGGTCGGGTTCATCGCCTGACCATCCATGACGGCAATGGCCTTGTTCTTGACGGCTGGCATCTGGCTGACCGCAGGGTCTGTGTTGAGAAACTGGATCTTGGCTTCTGGCTTGTCGAGTTCCCAACGATTACGGTCGAGATTTGCAACAACAATGACGTCAGGGTTGGCGGCGATAATGCTTTCCCAACCAAGCGTCGGCCATTCGGCTTCTGCCTTGATGGCATTCTCGCCGCCCAGAACGTCAGCGATGAAGCTCGAGGCACCGTTTCCTCCACCCAGATAGGCGTCCGCCGATGGCGACGGGCTGGAGAACCAGAAGACATAAGAAAGTTTCTTACCGCTCGCGGGAACGCTTGCGCGCAAGGCCGCCTCGCGTGCCTTGAAATCAGCGATCAGCGCCTGACCGCGATCTGAAACATCGAAAATCTGCGAAAGCTCGTCGATCTCCTTATAAAGAAGATCCATGTTCCACAGCTTGTCGCGGCTGCCATATTCATCCCTGACCTTCTCTGTGCTCAGGCACGTGCTGGGCGAAAGATAGGTGGGGACGCCTACCTTGTCGAAATCCTCGCGCTTTGCAACCTTGCTGTTCAGGCCAATGAGGCTTGGAAGAGCTGCCGCTACGAAATCCGGATTTTCTGCAAGGATCGATTCAAATGTCGGGAACTCAACGGTGAGAAGCTTTACTTTAGAATTGGCGGCTTCAAGCCGCGGCAAAACCTTGCTTGGCCAGAACGCCGTTCCCGCCATTTTGTCCTCAAGGCCCAGAAGCAACATGATTTCAGCGCTGTTCTGTCCAAGGCTGATCGCGCGCTCCGGCGCCTTCTGAAACGTTACTTTCGTACCGCAGTTTTCGAGCGTCAGCGGATATTGTGTGGCGGCATCTGCTACATTGTTCTGAAGCGCGAACACAGCAACAAGGCCGGTAGCGGCCAGAAGAGTTTTCATTGCAGTCACTGATAAAATCCTGGATTGCGGGACGCTGTTTTCCGTCGGCCTTGTGGAACTGGCTTTCCTATAATCCAAATGTTGTTTTTAAAACAAGAGTGCATTTGTCTTATTTTAGGCGCGCCAGAGATTGACGCCATGCTTCAATGGGGGCCAACTCACTGTGCATGTTCAGAATTTCAACTTGAAACCCTTTCGTAAGTAGCAATCCCGTTTAAGCTTCGTCGCCTGTTCCGTCACGGCTTCTTCGGGCAGGTTTACACTTTAGAAGCACCGTTCTGACAAGCAGGGTAGGTTACATCTGCCACTCGTCGGCGCAGTATTGCTTCCACGCGAGATCAAGAAAGTTTTGGATGTCGATCCACGAGTGCCTGTCTACGCAGGCGCAAATCCTCGATCTGTTGTTCGAGCGTGAGAATGTCCTCATCGATTGCCTGAACGCGCTGCTCTATATTGGAATAGGCTTCCTGCAATAACTGTTTGGCTTCGGTCTTGCTCGATGCGCTCGGTGTATCTCCTCTCAGTGGACGGTTAGCCGTTTCGGGTAGAAAGAACGCCGTGATCAGCCCGATAACTGCAGCGCACATAAGATAATAGGCGGGCAAATAGAGGTTCTCTGTGGCCTCGACGAGCCAAGCAGCAACGGTCGGCGTCAGTCCCGCGATGATAATCGAAATATTGAATGCCGCCGCGAGAGCACTGTATCGAATACGCGCGGGGAAAAGCGCCGGAAGTGTTGACGCCATAATGCCAGTGAGACAATTAAGCAGGACTGCCAGCATCAGCAGCCCGACAAATATCGTTGCGATGTTGCCACTGGCGATCAGGTGAAAGGCAACAACAGACAACAACAGCAGGCCAACGCTTCCGATAATCAGAAACGGTCTGCGGCCAAACCGATCACTGAGAAATCCCACAACTGGCTGAACAAACAGCATGCCGATCATCACCACGATGATGATGAGCACACCGCGGTCCTCGGAATAGCCAAGGCTTTGCGACAGGTAGGTCGGCATGTAGGTCAGCAGCATGTAATAGGTGATGTTCGTCACCAGCACCATTCCGGTGCACACACTTAACGCACGCCAATATTTGCTGACAATTTCATTGAATGACACCATCGGGCGGTCTTCGATTGCATCCCGATCTTCTTTTTCCAGTGCTTCAAGTTGCTGCATAAACGCTGGCGTTTCTTCAGCCGCATGACGCAGATACAGTCCGATCAGCCCGAGAGGCGCAGCAAAATAGAATGGAACCCGCCATCCCCACTCTAGAAAGGCTGTTTCGCCGAGCATTGTGCTGAGAAAAACAACGAAACCGGCTCCCAGAACAAAACCGGCAATCGAGCCAAAATCGAGCCAGCTGCCCAGAAAGCCGCGACGTTTATCGGGTGCATATTCTGCTACGAAAATAGCAGCTCCGGTATATTCACCACCGACGGAAAAGCCCTGCGCCAGCTTACAGATCAACAGAAGGATTGGGGCCCAGATGCCAATGGTGGCGTAAGAGGGGATGAGGCCGATGCAAAAAGTGCTGGCGGCCATGATTATAATGGTAAGGGAAAGGACTTTCTGGCGGCCAAAACGGTCACCCATGACGCCAAAAAACAACCCACCAAGGGGACGCACCAGAAATGGTACGGAAAAAGTAGCCAGGGCTGCAATGGTCTGCGTGCCGGGCGAGGCATTTGGAAAGAACACTTGGCCCAAAGCATAGGCGACGAAGCCATATACGCCAAAATCAAACCACTCCATGGCATTGCCCAAGGCTGCAGCGGTGATAGCCTTTTTGAGCTTTACGTTATCTATGACCTTGATATCATGAATTTGTAATGGTTCGATCTGGGATGAATTGCTCGAAAGATTGCTTTGGGTCATTCTTTCTGCCTTTGGCTTTTAACTCCCACTAAAATACATTTATAGTAGTCAACCGGCAACTTTCAACGTTGATGCGGGAACGACTCGCAAGGTGCTTTGAACACGATAGGTGGGAAACATCGAAACGAATAGAAAGCTTTCGTACAAACTGGGACTGTCAGCCCCTTGTTCTCACCATGTAAGATCAGTGAGCTGGCCTACTCGCAAAAAAGTCAGGCCGTTATTCCAAATGCCAGTCGCGGTTCGTTAAATTCCTTAATAGCTACGCCTTGTTGGCGCCCGTCAGAGCACTCCAGCACATATCGATAATCAACTGCCTTTCCTCGGGCTCAAGGGGAAGCGGGTTGGGACGTCTTCGTTTCAGGGTATGACGGGTCGCACCGCGAGCAAAACTTGCAAGGAGCTTTGGCGATCCTGAACGAACCGAATCCGCTTCCTGCGCGGCGAGAATGATCGCATCGGTATATGCGAGGAAATCCCGGAACAAATCAGCGGTTTGTTCCAGCGTCCGGACCGGGTTGTTGTTCAAATAATCGAACAAAGCCGCCCGCTCAGCATCTTCCCAAATAAAATCGACATAGCGCTCCAGATATTGGCGGATGCGCTTTTCATGTGGAAGGTCCGCCGCCATTTCCGGCGCCAGCTTTGATCGCCACACCGGCAAGAGAATTGAAACGCAGTACGTCGCCACCCACGCGCTTGCTGAATGAAGATTCCGCCGAGCAGGCACTTTTTTTTTGGGTGAAAGGGCCTTTCCGTTCTCTTGCTCAGCCCTGCATACGGTATTGGTGATCTAAGCACCAGCCGACGCCCATCAGCGATTTCGGCTGTCCGCCAAGCGATCTTTGTAGCAAAGATTGCTTTTACAACTCCGTGGTGTCGACGATGTCTCGCCCGGTCGCGGCAACCATTTCCATCCGCTGTGCGAATTCCCGTCGGAGCGTCCGTCGGAGTTCGGCTGCTTCATGGCGCCTGCGATCCAAAGCGTCGACTGGGATCAAGGCAGGCACTGCAACAGGTCGCCCGGTATCATCGACCGCTACCATTGTAAAATAACAGGAATTGGTGTGGCGGCGCTTGCCCGAGCGGATATGCTCCGCTTCCACGCGAATGCCGATCTCCATGGACGTTCGGCCAGTATGGTTTACCGAAGCCCGAAACGTCACGAGTTCACCGACGTTGATCGGCTCCTTGAACGTGACCTGATCGACAGAAAGCGTAACTGCATATTGTTTCGAATAGCGCGATGCACAGGAAAAAGCGACACGGTCCAGCAGGTTCAACAAGGCGCCGCCGTGAACCTTGCCGCTGAAATTTGCCATGTCGGGCGTCATCAAAACCGTCATTTCCAGCCGGTGAGGATCGGGTTCGGTCGGCAGCATAAAGGTCCTTTCCGGGTCGTGTCAGCTCCGAATTCTTATATCGGCACCCGCATTACTAGCGCAATCGTCGGCTTTTTGCCGCCAACCCAGTGTCAGCATGTTTCGTGTGCATGCCATTCGATAATTTTCGGCGTGGCATTGGATTCGCCGCACGTCTCCGCGAACGGCTCGTCTACATCGATTCGCGTACGCGCTCCCATGCATTGGTCAAATGGCGGCCCAATACTTCGGACAACCGGGTCGCGTTACGGGCTTCCAGAGCCTCGATCATTTCTTCATGCTCCGATACAGCCGCCGCCCATTTCTCGGCGCCTTCATGGCCGACGAAACGAATCCGTTTCAATCGTGTCTGCAGCATTTGGTGAACGTCTGCCAGCGTAGGGTTCTTGGCAAGACGAACAATGGCGATATGAATCTGCTGGTTCAGTTTGTAATATTGCAGCCGGTCAGCGGTTCGGTAGCGCTTAATCATTTCATCGTGCAGCGAACGAACCTCAGCAATTTCCTTGTCTGTTGCGAGCTCGCAGGCGAGTTTGCCTGCTAGCTCTTCCAGGGTACGCAGGACGGTGAGCATGTCCTTGACATCAGCTGCGCTAAACCGTTTCACAACTGCGCCGCGGCTTGGAACAAGCTCGACCAGTCCTTCGCTGGCCAGATATTTGATAGCCTCACGCAGCGGTGTGCGGGACACGCCGAGCTGCTCTCCAAGCTGCCCTTCGTGCAGGCGCGTGCCGGGCTCCAGCTGTCCTTCAATGATCATGTCGCGCAGATGGTTGACAAGCATATCGTGCAAAGCCGTGCGGCGGAACGATTGTGAGCCGTGTTCGGCTTGCTCGGTTTTCTGATTTTCGTCCATCGGCCTTTTTCTCAAAGGGTGAGCCCGAATCCTTACCTCACCGTTCGAGGTGAAGATGGCTGGCCTGCTCTCAACCGTCAATATAAAATGCTGCATACAGAATACAAAATACTTGCGTCGCACTGAGACCTGCCATATGCATATTGCATACAGAATGCAGATGAGGAGGATACGAATGACCGCTAATGGCGCTGAACCGAGCGTGATTGCGCTTGCAATGGGGGATCCAGCCGGTGTCAGTCCCGAGCTGACAGCACGTCTCCTCGCTTTGCCCGATGTCAGAAAGGAAGCGCATCTCATCGTGTTTGGTGATCGTCGCATTCTGGACGAAGGTGCGCATATTGCGGGTGTTGAGCTTGATCTTCAGGAATCCACTCTCGAAAATGCACCGAACATGCCGGTCGGCAAGCACGTCTTCATTGACTTGAGGAATCTCGATCCGAAGGATGTCGTGCGCAGTGAAGCCACGCTGGTCGGCGGAACATTTGCAACCCAGAACTTTCGTACTGCATTGGAATTTGCCGATGCCGGGCATGCGCAGGCTGTTTGCTTTACGCCGTTCAACAAGCAGGCCATGCGGTTCGCCTATCCAGGTTATGACGACGAAATCCGCTTTGTTGCCGATGTGCTGGGCTTCAAAGGCAAGGTGCGTGAGTTCAATGTTCTGGAGAAAGTCTGGAACGCACGCGTGACGTCGCATATTCCACTCAAGGATGTAGCTGCGACCTTGACTGTTGAAGGAATTCTCGCCGAGCTGGAGCTGGCCTGGTTTTGCTTGAAGAAGGCGGGACATGACAATCCGAAGATCGCAGTGGCCGGACTCAATCCGCATGCCGGTGATGGCGGCAGCTTTGGCATGGAAGAAATTGACGTCATTGAGCCTGCAGTCAAGGCGGCGAAAGCCAAGGGGTTCGATGTCGATGGTCCGTTTCCGGCTGACACAGTGTTTCTGCGCGCGCTGAAGGATGGCTTTCAGGCGGTGCTGACCATGTATCACGATCAGGGGCAGATCGCGATGAAGCTGATGGGCTTCGACAAAGGTGTGACAATGATGGGCGGATTGCCGTTTCCTCTTTGCACTCCTGCTCACGGCACTGCATACGATATTGCCGGGAAGGGCGTCGCCGACGTGGGGGCCACGCGCGAAGCGATCCTGCTCGCGGCACGAATGGCGAAAAGAGCAGCTGCACTTTCAGACGCGGCCTGATTTTCGACATTTTGACACTATCGGCATGGGGGGAGGCCTGTGCCGCTTAACTGGGAGGATGGACCATGAAGAAGTCTTTGCATATCGCGTGCCTGACGGCAGGTGTGGCAATAATCGCATCATCTGCTTTGGCATTCGAGCCGACACGGCCCGTGGAGTTTGTCGTGACCGCCGGACCGGGCGGTGGCACAGATATTTTCGCGCGTACGATTCAGTCTATCATCGGCAAATATGATCTGATGAGCGCGCCAATCGTTGTCACAAACAAGGGCAGCGCAGGCGGGGCGGAAGGCTTTGTCTATACTGCTGGCTATAAGGGCGATCCTTACAAGCTCGCATTCGGAACCAACAACGCCTATCTTCTGCCAGTACGTGCCAAAGTACCTTATAAATCGACAGATTTGCTCCCCGTCTCGGCGCTTGCTTCGGATGAATTCATTCTTTGGGTCAACGGAAAGTCCGACTTCAAGACAGCCGCAGAGTTTATCGCCAAGGCGAAAGATGATGCGGGCATGAAGATTGGCGGCAGCCAGTCCAAGGACGTTGACCAGATTCTGACATCCATGATCAACGATGCCACGGGCTCAAAGCTCGGCTATATCCCTTTCAAAAGCGGTGGCGAAGCCGCCGTTCAGCTTGCGGGCGAGCACATCGCAGCCAATGTCAACAATCCGAGTGAGAACCTCGGTCAATGGCAGGCGGGTATGGTGAAACCACTTTGTGTTTTCAAGGGAGAAAAGCTCAAGGGTGACGGCAAGGTTGCTGGCGACATGGGCTGGAGCGACATCCCGACCTGCAAGGAAGCAGGAATTACAATCGAAAATTACTCCATGCCACGCACCGTATGGCTTCCAGCCGGCGTCGATCAGGACGTCGTCGATTACTATGCAGGCGTACTCAAGAAGGTTGCAGAGACACCTGAATGGGCGAAGTATCTTGCCGATAGTTCGCAATCTTCCGCCTATATGAGCAGTGGTGAACTCTCATCCTTTATCAAGAGCGATGAAACAGCGGTAACAGCCGTGCTCAAGCGTGAAGGCTGGCTCGCCAACTGACGTTTTGTGCAGTCATGCAGACGCCGATGGCGTCTGCATCATTCATCAAAGGGGTTCATCCCATGAGTGATAAAGGTGAAGGCGGCATTTCCCGCTTCGTCATCGAGACGGGCGTTGCTCTCCTGACAGGCGCGCTGGGAGCGGCGGTCTGTTTCGGCGCACAACAGGCTGGTACGGGCTGGACGGAAATGGGGCCGGATGCGGGTTATTTTCCGTTCTACATCGGGCTGCTGATCATGTTCGGAAGTGCGGTCAATCTCGGTGTGGCATTTGTAAAACATCGCGGTAGCGGGGAAGTCTTCGTTGAACTCTCCCGGCTGAAACCGGTTTTCGGTTTCGCCTTGCCGCTCGTTGCCTTCGCTGCCATATCCTCGGTTCTCGGGTTGTATGTCGGCACGGCACTCTACATCGCTGGAGCGATGATGTTTCAGGGACGCTACAAGTGGTGGGCTTCCATATCAGCCGGTATCGCCATTTCCCTGTTCTTTTTCGTCATTTTTGAAATCGGCTTCAAGGTTCCGCTCCTTAAAGGCCCGGTCGAGGCTTTCTTCGGCATTTATTGATACCGGAAAGTCCGATGTCTTTGGAGGAAAGACATGGAAAACTTCAGTCTCTTGATGGATGGCTTCGCCCATATACTCAGTTTCAATCATGTTCTGTTGATGATGCTGGGTGTGACGCTTGGAATTCTGGTTGGCGTCTTGCCGGGATTGGGCGCGCCCAATGGCGTTTCCCTGCTTTTGCCGCTGACATTCACGATGGACCCTATTTCCGCGATTATTCTGCTTTCCTGTATATATTGGGGAGCATTGTTCGGCGGATCGACAACGTCCATTCTGTTCAATATTCCAGGCGAGCCTTCCTCTGTTGCCACCACGTTCGATGGTTATCCGATGGCGAAGGCCGGACATGCGAGCCGCGCTTTGACGCTGGCATTCGTTTCCGCTGGTATCGGAGCACTGGCGGGCGTGGTGATGATTACACTGCTCTCCAGTTGGGTTGCCAATTTCGCCCTGCGGTTTTCATCGCCGGAATATTTCGCTGTTTATTTTCTGGCTTTTGCCAGCTTCATATCCATGGGCGCTCAATCGCCCTTCAAGACGCTCGTTTCCATGATGATCGGTTTTGCTTTTGCTTCGGTGGGCATGGATACGATCTCGGGCAATTTGCGCCTGACATTCGAGATACCGGAACTCATCAAGGGTATTTCCTTTCTGATTGCAGTGATGGGCCTGTTCGGGATCGGCGAATTGTTGCTGACGACGGAAGAGGGGTTACGCTTTGATGGAATCAAGGCGCGGGTGCGTCTCGGTGAGATTGGGCGTACGCTGCTGGAAATGCCGCGCTACTGGTTTACGCTTGCACGATCGACGCTGATCGGTATCTGGATGGGCATAACACCCGCCGGGCCAACGGCCGCATCCTTTATGAGCTATGGCGTGGCCCGTCGTTCCGCCCGTGATAAATCGAAGTTCGGCAAGGGAGACCCTCGCGGTATCGTGGCACCGGAAACCGCTGACCATTCAGCCGGTACATCTGCGCTTCTCCCGATGCTTGCGCTTGGCGTGCCGGGTTCGGCTACCGCTGCTGTGATGATGGGCGGCCTGATGATCTGGGGCCTCACTCCCGGCCCGACATTGTTCACGGATCGTCCGGATTTCGTATGGGGCCTGATTGCGTCCATGTATCTTGGCAATATCGTCGCCGTTATTCTGGTACTCGCGACCGTTCCGCTCTACGCATCTATTCTGCGCGTGCCGTTCTCGATCATCGGACCGATCATTGTTGCGGTCATTTTCTCCGGTGCCTATCAGGTCGCCAACTCGATAACCGACGTCTGGCTGGTTATCGCATTCGGGGTGCTGGGTTATATCTTCAAGAAACTAGATTATCCGCTGGCGCCGTTGGTTCTCGCCATGGTTCTCGGAGACAAGGCAGAAGATGCATTCCGTCAGTCGATGATGATGTCCGGCGGCGAACTTTCCATATTCTGGTCGAATGGCTTGGTTGCGTCGTTAATGACGCTCGGCGTCTTCCTGCTTGTTTCTCCCGCCATCTTCTGGGGTATTGCCAAACTGCGCAGCCGAAAAAACGAAATTTCCTCCGGTAACAGCAATATGGCGTGACTTTGATGGATCACACAAAAGAACAGGAACACAAGTTGAAACAGACGACATCCAAATGGACACGTGAAACCTGGCCGATTGCAGCGGCGATGATCCAGTATCCCAATATGCTGCCGGATGGCAGTTCGGTGCAGGATCAGTCGCCAGAAGATTGGGCGCGCACTTTGTCTGACGTTGCGGATGCAGGGTTTACCGAACTCGATCCAACTGACAGCTGGTTGCGGCTGGCGGATTTGTCCCCGGCCCGTCTTAATGAGTTCATGGCGGTCGCCAAATCGCTTGGCTTCACGATACCTGCGATTTCCACCTCGCGGCGCAGCGTGATCGATGCACGACACGGCGACGAATATCTGGCCTATGGACACAAGGTCATCGACACGGCCAAGGAAGTCGGCGCCAGTTGCGTTTCCTTCGGGCTTTTTGAACCGCTGACGGACGCGCAGAAACAGGCATTGTGGTTCTGGACGGTCGATGGAGCGAAGAATCCTGACGATCCGGCTATCTGGAACAAGGCTGTTGAACGCATTCGCGAACTCGGTCGCCACGCAGAGGAGCTTGGTATAGAGCTGTCGCTTGAAATGTACGAGGATACTTATCTTGGCACTGCGGACAGCGCAGTTCGTTTTGTTGAGGAAGTGAGCCTAGAAAATGTTGGGATCAATGCCGATCTGGGTAATCTCATTCGTCTGCACCGTCCGGTCGAGCATTGGCAGAAGATGATGGAGAAGGTCGCGCCTTACGCAAAGTTCTGGCACGTCAAGAACTACACCCGTACAGAAGATCCAACGTCCGGTATCATCGTCACGCATCCTGCTCCTCTTGAAAGCGGGATCATCAATTATCGTGCAGCGATCAGAATGGCGCTGGATCACGGATTTGCCAGTCCGCTATTATGTGAACATTATGGTGGCGACGGGCTTTCCGTTGCGGCAACAAATCGTGACTACCTGCGCCGCATCCTGCCTCGCGGCTAATGACCCAGATTAAGGACTGTTTTAATGACGACCATTTTCGACGCGCCGGAGGAGTTTGCCTCGACCGCTCTTGCCGGTTTTGCCAATATCTTTAACCGCTATGTTCGCCACGTGCGTGGCGGCGTTGTACGCTCCACAAAGGTGCCTCACGGCAAGGTCGCTGTTGTCGTGGGCGGCGGCTCTGGCCATTACCCTGCATTTGCCGGATATGTGGGGCCGGGACTCGCGGATGCAGCCGTTGCCGGTGACGTATTTGCGTCACCTTCCACGGCGGCGGTGGCGCGTATCTGCCGGCAGGCGCATAAGGGCGGCGGTATTCTATTGGGCTTCGGCAATTACGCCGGGGACGTCCTCAATTTTGGCGTGGCCGCCGAACGTCTGCGTGCCGAGGGTATCGACGTCCGCATCGTGCCCGTGACCGATGATGTGGCTAGCGCGTCGATGGATATGCACGAGAAGCGGCGCGGCATTGCTGGTGATCTGGTCGTGTTCAAGATTGCCGGTGCTGCCGCCGAAGCTGGTCTGTCACTGGATGAGGTTGAACGCCTTGCACGTCTCGCGAATGCTAATACTGTGTCTTTCGGTGTTGCCTTCAAAGGCTGTACTTTGCCTGGCGCTCCGCACCCGCTCTTTACCGTACCGGAAGGCCAGATGGCGCTTGGTCTCGGCATTCATGGTGAACCGGGGATCAAGGAAGAGGCGATCCTGCCTGCCTGCGGTCTGGCAAGCCTGCTGGTTGAGAAACTTCTGGCGGAACGCCCCGAAGGAACGCAAAAAGTTGGCGTTATCCTGAACGGTCTTGGTGCGACCAAATATGAAGAACTGTTCGGCCTGTGGACGGCGGTTGCGTCGCTGCTGGAAAAAGCTGATCTCCACGTTGTCGCTCCGGAAGCTGGTGAGTTTGTTACCAGTCTCGACATGCAAGGTTGCTCGCTGACCCTTCTTTGGCTCGATGACGAACTCGAACGCTATTGGACGGCAGCTTGCGATACGCCGGTTTTGCGCCGCGGCGAAGCAATCGCAGTCGAGCCTGCCGACGATGTGATTGCCAACGAGGATGCGGTTTCTGTTTTTGCTCCAGCCGATGAGGCGGGGCAGGCCGGTGGCATTTGCATTCAGGGTATTTTGCACGCTGTCGCCGACGTACTGGTCGAGGCCGAAGAAGAACTTGGTCGTATCGATGCTTTTGCAGGCGACGGCGATCATGGACAAGGTATGCGTCGAGGTTCTGCGGCTGCAAAAGATGCAGCGGATCAGGCTGTTAAGGCAGGTGCCGGTGCTGCAAGCGTATTGGCTGTTGCAGGCGACGCCTGGGCAGACCGGGCCGGAGGAACATCTGGCGCGCTATGGGGTCTTCTGCTGCGCTCTTGGAGCACAGAGCTTTCCGACAATGGCAAGATTGAGGAGGGTGCGGTCGTTCGCGGCGGCAGACGCGCGCTTGATTCAGTGACAACCCTTGGCGGGGCGAAACCAGGCGACAAGACATTGGTTGATGCGTTTGTTCCTTTCGTGGAAACGCTCGAAAGGGCGTTTGCATCTGGCAAGACGTTGGCCGATGCCTGGAACAATGCTGCAGAGACTGCAAAGGCGGCGGCAGACGCGACGGCGCCACTTGTGCCGAAACTCGGTCGAGCAAGACCCTTGGCTGAGAAGAGCATCGGACATGCGGATGCAGGGGCCATTTCGCTGGCGCTGGTCGCGAAAACCGTCGGCAGGAAGCTGAGTTAATTTTCTATGCCATGGGGTTCTATGTCGTTTCCAGCTCGGTGCCCGATTCAATGATGATTTGAACATCCAAGCCTTGGCTGATGTATTGTAAGCCTCCCGCTCTTTTACGAGTGGGCGGCAGCGTTGAGCGGGGCAACCCGCATCGATGCAAAAACTGAATATCGATCAACCACCTACTTCGGCCTTGGGGTGATTGAGCGCGGAAACGCCCGACGTTAACTCCTGGCCCGATTTGTGGAGGCGCGTGGCATACGAGAACGCGCCTGCGAAGCCATTACGAACTGTCCGGCAACCGCATCAGATACTGGCACGACACCGGTTTCATCGTCGATGGCAATTTTATCAATGACATTTTTCATCACGCCGGGATGATCCTCTATCGTCGCCGATGATAGGTTGTGCGCAGCGCACAACGAGACGAAAGATTGGTGGTGACGCCAAAGCTGTGATGTATAATCCCAAGGTTTTATAAAATCTGTAACGTTTCAGAAAATGTTTTGGAATGTAATGGGTATTCTCTTTATCAAGGAGCTCTGGCAGGATCGCGTGACCAAAAAATTGGGAAGAAATAGGATATTAATCTGCTAATTCAGTGAGTTATGATCATTTCCAAATTAAACTCTTGCAATGCAGATGGTTTTGAATACGATACCTGTAACGTTTCAGATTTGGGAGGAGATGAAATGTATCGATTGAAGTTCGCGACGTTGGTCGCATCGGTGTGCTGCGTAATGACCGGATCGGTATTCGCTGCCGATCTTGAAGTGACGCATTGGTGGACTTCGGGCGGCGAAGCGGCTGCGGTCAAGGTTCTGGCTGAAAAATTCAATACGCTCGGTGGGGATAAGTGGGTCGATGGTGCCATCGCCGGCAGTGGCTCTACGGCGCGTCCCATCATCATCAGCCGTATTTTGGGCGGTAATCCGATGGGCGCCACCCAGCTCAATCACGGACGGCAGGCGGAAGAACTGGTTCAGGGCGGTTTGATGACCGATCTCACGGAACTCGCTGAAAAGGAAGGATGGGCCGATTTTATACGCCCGAAGAGCCTGCTTGAATCCTGTACCTATGAGCGGCGTCTTTATTGTGTGCCATTGAACATTCATTCTTGGGAATGGATGTGGATCAACCCGCAAGCCTTTCGAGACGCTGGCGCAGAACCGCCGAAAAACTGGAGCGACCTCGTTGCTGCGGGGCCAAAGCTCAAGGAAAAGAACATCGTGCCGCTGGCGACCGGTGATGGCTGGCAAGTGAACGGGATGTTGACGGTTTTGACGACAGCCATTGGTGGCAAGGACCTCTACCTCAAAGTCAATAAGGACAAGGATGCCGAAGCGGCCCGCGGTCCTGAAATGAAGAAGGTTTTCGAGGCGCTGGCTGAGGCACGCGGGCTGGCTGATCCCGGTTATGTCGGTCGCTCATGGAACGAAGCCACGAATATGGTGCTGACAGGCCGGGCCGGTACTCAGATCATGGGCGACTGGGCGCAGGGCGAATTCGGCACGGCGGGCAAGGTTGCCGGGAAAGACTATGACTGTTTGCCGGGGCTCGGCGTCCATCAATATCTCGATACGGGTGGCGATGCGATATACTTCCCCAAGAATAAGGATCCAGAAGTCACTAAGGCCCAGCTCAAATTGGCGAGCATGCTCGTTTCCAAGGAAACGCAGGTGGCTTTCAATCTCGCAAAAGGATCGCTGCCGATCCGTGGCGACATCGACCTCGATACGGCTTCGAGCTGCATGCGCGCAGGCATTGATATCCTGAAGAATCCCGACAATATCGTTCCGTCGGTTGAGCAGTTGCGTGCGCCCGATACACAGGGACAGATCGAGAGCCTTGCGGCGGAATTCTTCTCCAATCCCGATATGACGGTCGATGATATCCAGGAACGTTTTGCGGAGATCATCGAACAGGCGCATTAGAGCGGTTCCTGTTTTGATGGAATCGTCGGAACCGCTCTATCTATTTGTTTTTACGCATTATCCGACGCAAAACCGCTTCGCACTTTTGCTGGAAATGCTCTAGCTCGGTTGCAAGGTCTGGCATTGCTTTGAGGAGGGCAGTGCCGGATTTTCCGGCAATGGGACAGGGAGGATAACATGGCCGTTATAGAAGAGGGCAGTCGCAGAAAGCCCTCCGGAATGTTTCGCAATCTGAATGCGAAAATTGCAGCACTTCCAATGATTGCGACTGTTCTAGTGGTCTTTATCGGTTGTACGCTCTGGACGGTCGCCTATTCCTTCACGTCCTCCAAATCGTTGCCGGTATGGAATTTTGTCGGCTTCGATCAATATGTCAGGCTCTTCGGCGCTTCCCGCTGGCATGTGTCTGTTCGCAATCTGGCAATCTACGGTGTTCTCTGCATGGGGTTCTCACTGGTGGTTGGCTTTTTGCTGGCGGCGCTGATGGACCAGAAGATCCGTTTCGAGAATACGTTTCGAACGATCTTTCTTTATCCTTATGCGCTGTCATTCATCGTGACCGGACTCGTCTGGCAATGGATATTCAACCCTCAACTGGGGTTGGAAAAAGTCATTCGCGATATAGGGTTCGACAGTTTTCAAATGGCGATCCTGTCAAGCCGGACCTATGTCATCTACGCAATCGTCATTGCCGGGCTTTGGCAGATGACCGGACTGGTGATGGTCCTGATGCTGGCCGGATTGCGCAATGTGGATGATGAAATCTGGAAGGCCGCGCGTGTCGACGGCATTCCCAAGTGGAAAGCCTATCTCTTCATCATTTTGCCTATGATGCGCCCGGTGCTGGTGACAACAGTGGTGCTGATCGCGACCGGCATTGTGAAACTCTATGATCTGGTTGTCGCCATGACCAATGGCGGTCCGGGGATCGCTTCGGAAGTGCCGGCCAAATATGTCTACGACTTCATGTTCGGCTGGGCCAATCTCGGACAGGGGCTTGCCGCTTCGACGGTCATGCTCACCACCGTCCTCATCATCCTCGTCCCATGGACCATGCTCGAATACAGCCGGAGGAAAGCGCGATGACGGAAGCAGTGCTGAACCGGAAAATGGAAACTGCGCTGGAGCGAACCGAGGTTCCGCTTGGCGTGGCGCAAGGCAGTGCTGCGCGACCTTGGGGGCGCACCGAAACGACGCTTTGCACCTGCTACTGTCATGCTCTACAGCATCCTGTTTGTAGCCGCTGTTTACTATCTTTTGCCACTCTATGTGATGGTTGTGACCTCATTGAAGGGCATGCCGGAAATACGCCTCGGCAATATCTTTGCGCCACCCGTCGAAGTCACGTTCGAACCGTGGGTCAAGGCATGGAGCCAGGCCTGCACCGGCCTTTATTGCGAAGGCATCCGCGCCGGGTTCTGGAACTCCGTCAAGATCACCGTGCCAAGCGTTATCGTGTCCATCGCCATTGCTTCGGTCAATGGATATGCGTTGGCGAACTGGAAATTCAAAGGATCGGAAATCTTCTTTTCGGTCCTGTTGTTCGGGGCGTTTATTCCTTATCAGGTCATGCTTTACCCGCTTGTCATCATAACGCGGGAACTAGGCATATTCGGCACGCTGGCTGGTGTTGTGTTCGTCCACACGATTTTCGGCATGCCCATACTGACACTGCTGTTCCGCAACTATTTTGCCGCCCTGCCGCCCGAGCTCTTCAAAGCCGCGCGGGTAGACGGTGCCGGGTTCTGGCGCATCTTTTTTCAAATCATGCTGCCAATGTCGTTCCCCATATTCGTGGTTGCGATCATTCTGCAGGTGACCGGAATCTGGAACGATTTTCTGTTCGGCGTCGTGTTCGCAGGGACACAGAATTTTCCGATGACCGTTCAGCTCAACAATATCGTCAACTCCATGCAGGGTGTGAAGGAATATAACATCAATATGGCCGCCACCATTCTGACAGGCGCCGTACCTTTGTTCGTTTACTTCGTATCGGGCCGTTACTTCGTACGCGGTATCGCTGCGGGCGCAGTGAAAGGATGAACCTCATGAATTCCAGTGTCTCTATTCAGGATCTGTCGCTCGATTTCGGTTCCGTCAACGTTCTGCAAAATCTCAATCTGGAAATCGGCGAGGGCGAGTTCCTCGTGCTTCTGGGGCCATCCGGTTGCGGCAAGTCGACTTTGCTGAACTGTGTAGCAGGTCTGCTCGATATTTCCGAGGGCAGCATCTTTATCAAAGGGCGCAATGTCACATGGCAAGAGCCCAAGGATCGCGGCATCGGCATGGTGTTCCAGTCTTATGCGCTTTATCCGCAAATGACTGTTGAGAAGAACCTGTCTTTCGGTTTGCGCGTCGCGGGCCTGCCCAAGGCCGAGATCGACAAGCGCATTAAACGCGCCGCCGAAATTCTCCAGATTGAACCATTGCTGCAAAGGAAACCCTCGGCCTTGTCGGGGGGCCAACGGCAGCGCGTCGCTATCGGGCGGGCGCTTGTTCGCGATGTCGATGTGTTCCTGTTCGACGAGCCGCTTTCCAATCTCGATGCCAAACTGCGTTCCGAGTTGCGTGTCGAAATCAAACGCCTGCACCAGAAGCTTGGCAATACGATGATCTACGTTACCCATGACCAGATCGAAGCCTTGACACTGGCCGATCGTATCGCCGTGATGAAAGGCGGCGTCGTCCAGCAGCTTGACGACCCGCTGACAATCTACAATCGCCCGAAAAACCGTTTTGTTGCCGGTTTTCTGGGGTCGCCTTCCATGAATTTCTTTTCCGGCGAAATCGCTTCGCGAAGCGGCAAGCCGGTCTTCCACATAGGCGAAGCCGCGGTGCAACTCGACGGTTATGACGGTGCGCTGGAACAAGGGCGGAAGGTGACGCTGGGTGTCCGACCCGAACATATCAAGCTTGATGTCGCAGACGGGTTCGAGGCCACGGTCGATCTGGATGAGCCGATGGGCGCGGATAGTCTGGTTTGGCTCAAGCTAAACGGACATGCGCTGTCTGCGCGTGTCGAGGCCGGCAAGCGTTATCGGGCAGGCGATAGGGTCAGGATCGGCTTCAAAGCCGACGCCCTGTCGCTATTCGATTCTCAGTCTGAGGAAAGGCTCTAGATGAACAGCTACGCACACGCGCGATAGCGCTTCCATCATATGTGAAACGACTGACGTTCAAGAGACGGCACGAAGAATTCGCGCCGTGACGGGAGAGCTTGTCTCGTCGAAATCCGGTTAAAATTCAGGATCAGGTTCAAAGGATGAAAGACATGAATGGTTATTCCTATCAACTCTACAGCTCCCGCAATTTCCAACCTTTAGAGCGAACTTTGACCATGCTGCGCGATCTCGGCTACAGCAGGGTCGAAGGATATGGCGGCATCTATGCCGATCCGGCGCAACTGAAGAAAAATCTGGATACGTTCGGACTGTCCATGCCGACCGGTCATTTTGGCCTCGATATGCTGGAAAACGAAGTCGACCGTGTTCTGGAGATCGCAAAGGTTGCCGATATGAAAGCAATCTTTTGTCCCTATCTCGACGCGGATCGCCGTCCGGATACGGTTGCAGGCTGGCAGGCGTTCGGCAAACGGCTTGCCGCTGCCGGTGAACCCTATCGCAAGGCAGGCTACGCGTTCGGCTGGCACAATCACGATTTCGAGTTTCGGGTGCTGCCGGACGGCTCGGTTCCGCAAGAACATATTCTCGATGCGTCGCCGGAACTCGCATGGGAGGCCGATATAGCCTGGATCATCAAGGGCGGGGCCGACCCTCTTCGATGGATCGAACGCTATGGTGACCGCATCCTCGCTGTGCACGTCAAGGATATTGCGGTTAGCGGTGAAAAGACCAACGAGGACGGTTGGGAAGATGTGGGCCATGGAACGGTCGATTGGGCTGGATTGTTCGCAGCCCTGCGCAAAACGCCGGTGCGCTATTTCGTGATGGAACACGATAATCCATCGGACGATACGCGGTTTGCCAGCCGTTCCATCGAAACCGTAAAGACACTTTGATCTGGAGAAGAAAATGACGAACATACTTGGTGTCGGCATTATCGGTTGCGGAAATATATCGGCGGCCTATCTGCGGCTTTCGCCGATGTTTCGATCCATTGAAATTCGCGCATGTGCCGATATTAATCCAGCGGCGGCCAAGGCGCGCGCTGAAGAATTTGGCATAAAGACTCAGACCATCGATGAATTGCTGCAGAATGACGACATCGATATCGTCGTCAACCTGACTATTCCTGATGCGCATTACGCCGTCACAAAACAGATACTGGCCGCAGGCAAGCACGCCTATTCGGAAAAGCCGTTGGTTTTGTCCATGGAACAGGGGCTTGAACTGAAGGCGCTCGCCGATGGTGGCGGCCTCAAAGTGGGCTGCGCTCCCGACACATTTCTTGGTGGAGCGCATCAGCTTGCCCGGCGTGAAGTCGATCGTGGTCATGTCGGACGCATCACATCGGGCACTTGCCATGTCATGAGCCATGGCATGGAGCACTGGCACCCGAACCCGGATTTCTTCTTCAAGCGCGGCGGTGGTCCCATCCTCGATCTGGGGCCCTATTACATTGCCAATCTGATCAACCTGATCGGTCCGGTAAAACGGGTTGCGGCGCTGACCTCCGCCGCGACGCCGACGCGGACTATCCTGTCGGAGCCACGCAACGGTGAAACCATCCCGGTCGAAACCCCAACCACCATCCATGCGCTCCTTGAGTTTGAACAAGGCGCGACAATCACATTGTCTGCAAGCTGGGATGTCTGGTCGCATCGCCATGCAAATATGGAACTATATGGCACGGAAGGATCGCTCTATCTGCCCGATCCGAACTTCTTTGGCGGTGACGTGCAGGTGGTAAAACCGGGTCAGCCTGCGACGACTGTTGAAAATTGGAGCCATCCATTTGGCATTGCGAATGAAGAACATTCCAATGGCATGATGGCGAATTATCGTACAGCCGGATTGGCCGACATGGCGACTTCTATTCTGGAAGGCCGTGACATGCGCTGTTCGCTTGAACGCGCCTTGCATGGTGTCGATGTCATGCTCGCCATTCTCAAATCGGGCGAGGAGGGGCGTTTCGTTGAGGTGGCGACAACGTGCACCAGACCTGAAGCGCTTGATATTGCCGCCGCCGAGGCTTTACTGCTTCCGGCACAAGCCGAAGCAAAGCGGGCAATAAGCTAGCTTCTTCTTTTCTCGAATAGCGCAAGCCGTTCGATCGTCGGAACGGCTTGTAGCTCAACTTGTGCTTTCATTATCCTATCGTCTGGAGCGATTTTATATCCGCTCCATTGATGCGCCCCAAAATCGCCTTGCCGAGCTGTTGCCCGGCCAGTTTGAAACTTTCCTCCACCACAATCAGGCCGGGGCGGAACCAGCGTAGAATTTGAGTGGACTGCTTCGCCGCAACATCAACTTCCTGACCGATATGCAATCCGGCATCTTCAATGCCCGCAACAACAGCCAATGCTGCTGCGCTGCCTGAACATATGATGCCATCGGGGCGATCAAGGCTTTTCATCAGATCGGCGATATAAACACGAAGATATTCAAGTGGTGTATCGAGATCAACACCTTCTAATGGCGAACCGAAGCAACCAAATTCCCGCAACCCTTCATAAAACCCATTGACCATATGGCGGTAATAGGTCAGCTGCGCTGGAGGGGTCAACAACACAAGCTTTTTGCGCCCGCGAGCGCATAGCTCCCCCACCATCCTTCGGGCAAATGCTTGATTATCGAAGTCGTGATATGGATGGTCAATGCCTGCATCCGTTCGCCCGTGGGTAGCGAATGGAAAATCATGCTCGATCAGATAGTGCACGCGCTGATCGTCGGGCTCGGTACGTGAAAAAATGATACCGTCAGCGGAGCCGGTCTCTACGATATAGCGTATGGGCTCAATGGGCGCTCTGGAGTCGAAATAGGGAGTCACGATCAGATGATATTGGGTCTCGGCCAAAACGTCGGCCACGCCATGAATGACCTGACTGGTAAAGCCCATGATTTCGTCCTGTGTATTGAGGACAAGTGCGATGACGTTCGTCTTGCCTGTGCGCAGTCGCACTCCCGCCCGGTTGGGGCGATAACCGATTTGGCGCGCAATAAGCTGAACGCGTTTTCGGGTTTCAGGACCGATTTCAGGAGCATCTTTCAAAGCGCGCGAAACGGTCGTGACACCGAGCCCAGTCATGAACGCGATCGTCTTCAAAGTGGGCCGGTCATTCTCGTGGAATGATGTTGCCGGATTAAGTGGCTTCGAAGCGCCAGAACCTCGTTTGTCATTCATGCGCATTCTGTCCAAAAACAAAGGTCAATACAGGAGTTAACACCCAAACCATATTGTGCTGAACAACGAACGACAAGAACTAGTTAGAGCGTTAATATCGCAAACTATTTTCAACGACCACAGATGGGATTTTTAGGTTTGCCATACGGTTTGTATCTGACGGTGTTGTGACCCGGAAGATCGCGCGATGGACGGCACATGTGCTGAGCATTCATGCACAGGGAGGCTATCAGCCTGCAATACCGTTATACCGCGCCGCTTGTCGAGCCGGCGCTTCTGGCGATCATGTTTCACCGTATGGCTTTCAGGAGGGTGGCATAGATCCGGTTTAAAGATGTTTCGATAATATTCGCCCAAGCAATCAAGGCGATTTATGTGATATTTTAGATACATTAAGATATTAGAATTTTGATGGTTGCCTTTCCCCGCCAACGACCGGCGCGTGTATTTTTCAACCGAAGTCGATGTTTTCTAACGATAAAAGCTGAGTAATTTATGCATGTTTATTTTGTCCGCCTAGAATTCTTCTAAATCATTGTGATTGCGCGATATTTTTCGGACCTCTATGGCGTGAGACAGCTGCTATTTCGCAAATGCGGCTGTAAACATGTTGTCTGGAGCGCGCGAAGGAATGACTTCCCGGTTTTGGGATCTGACTGAACTTTATGAGAGCGAGCAGATTAGTCTGCGGACTTTTGTGCGTCGTATTGTCGGAAACGCCGCCGCAGCCGAAGATGTCGTTCAGCAGGCCTTCCTGAACCTGCTTTCCCACTATGACGATGCGGCACAGGTGCCGGGTCCCGCTTATGTGAAGCGCACAGCGCGCAATCTTGCGCTTAATCACTTACGTGACGCCCGTCGCAGGGCGGATGTGGAGTTGGAAGACGACGCGCCGGAGCGTTACGCCGACGGCACGCCTTCGCCGGAAATGACGGCGCTATTTCGCAGCGAGCTGCGACGTCTTTTGCAGGCCATCGCGGATTTGCCGCCCCGCCGCCGTCAGGCTTTCGTCCTCAATAGGATCGAAGGCCTCACTTACGATGAAGTGGCCGCGCGTATGGGAATTTCGCGCAATACGGTTATAACCCAGATTGTGGCGGCTCTGGCCGAACTCGACAAACGGCTCTCCGCATAGGAAGAGCCAAGGCAGTTGTGGACAGGCATGAAGGATTTCGAGACTGACCCGGTTTTCATGAAAGCGCTGGAATGGTTCGTGCTTTTGCAGGACAAAGCCGTTAGCGCCGATGACCGGCGTGCGTTCTCGGTCTGGATGGCGTCCGATCCGGCCCACCAGCTTGCTTATGAGCGTGCGCAAGCTCTGTGGCAGCGCTTTGATGCCGTGAAACCGGAATATGATAGGTACAAAGGATCGAACCGTGTCAGCAGGCGCGGGGTCGTTCTGGGCGGCTTCGCGGCGCTGGTACTGGCGCCCGGTGGCTATATGCTGTCGCGCCCCGGCTTGTTTGCGACCTACAAGACGGATGTGGGCGAGCGCCGAAGCTTTACCCTTGCCGATGGCAGCACGGTGGAGCTTGGCAGTTATTCCGCCCTTTCGGTCGAATTTTCGGACAAGCGCCGCGATCTGGTGCTGCATCAGGGACAGGGCTTCTTTCAGGTTGCCGCCGATGCGACGCGCCCTTTCGTGGTTTCCGCCAAAGGTGGCACAATTACCGCGCTTGGCACAGCCTTCGATGTCAAGCTGGACGAAGATGCCGTGACCGTTTCCGTTGTTGAACATGCCGTGTCGGTGGCCTTTGGTGATGCTGCGCCAGTTCGACTTGATGAAGGCTGGCAGCTGACGTTCATTGGTGGCACTATCGCCGCGCCGCATCGCTCTGACAGTCAGATCGTCGAAGCATGGCGCAATGATCGCGTTATCTTTGAAGATGTACCGCTGCGCCGTGTGCTAACGGAACTCGAACGTTATCGCCGGGGCAGGATTTTCCTGACCGATGCCGAAATAGGCAATATGCCGGTGACGGCGATCTTCGATACCCGCGATGCGGAAGCGGCGCTTGCCACCATTGCGGAAACCCTTCCCGTCAAGGTTATGAACGCTTCCGGCTGGGTAACAGTCGTCACGCGGCGTTAATATGACAAAAATTATCAAAAATATTTTCCGGACCGATCATTAGTTCGCGCTTCCGAGGTGTCTAACCATCTGAGGGGCTGCTTGGCGGCCGCCATGAAACAGAGTTTCCCGCCCGTCGGCGGGGTGTCAGACATTGGGGATTGCAGCATGCGCGTGGATAAGACGAGCGGAATTCACACAGGGATTGGCCAGGGACGCGCAGTTCTTCTTCTCAAATCGAAGCTATTCTTGGATCTTCTGGCAGCAAGCGCACTGGTTGCCGTCGTTTCGTTTGCGACCAACCCGGTCTGGGCGCAGGCCGCAGGTGCCGGGCAACAGGTGCAGCGTATATCTTTCAATATTGCGGCGCAGCCTTTGTCCAAGGCTCTGGTGCAATATTCCAATAATACCGGCGTCCAGCTTTTCTACGATGCCAATATCGTGCGCGGCAAGAATTCCACTGGCGCAAAAGGCTCGCTTACCCGCTCGGAAGCACTGAAGAGCATTCTGTCCGGCTCGGGCCTGTCCTATCGCATTCGCAGTAACACCGTGACCATTTCAGCCCAACAGGCTGGCGTGGCGGGAGCCGTGGCTGCGGACGGTTCGCTGCTTCTCGACACGATTACTCTGCAAGGCGCAGTGGCAGGCGATACATCGGGCAGCGTTGTGGTCGAAAACTCCAGAGGCGCAACCAAGACCAATACGCCCTTAATTGAAGTGCCGCAGTCGGTTTCGGTGGTCAGCCGCAAGCAGATCGAAACCCAGAATGCGCAAAGCGTGACGGAAATCCTGCGCTATGTGCCGGGCGTGACCATTGAAACCTATGGCCCCGACCCGAAAGGTTATGACTGGATCCTGATGCGTGGCTTCAACGCCCAGTCCACAAGCTTCTATCAGGATGGGCTGCGCCAGCTTTCCAACAGCTACACCTTCTTCCGCACCGATCCCTATGAGCTGGATTCGATTGAAGTGCTGCGCGGCCCAGTGTCATCGCTCTATGGCCAGAGCGATGCTGGCGGTTTGGTCAACCGCGTCACCAAGAAGCCGCAGGCCGAAGCCTTCCATGAAGCCTCGTTGGAATATGGCAGCTATAACCGCAAGCAGCTCGGCGTCGATCTGACGGGGCCGGTCAATGAAGACAAGACGCTGCTTTATCGTATGATCGGCGTGGTGCGCAAAAGCGATACGCAGTTCGAATATTCCAATGGCGACGAGGTCAAGGACGACCGCTACATGTTTGCACCGTCGCTCACCTGGGCGCCGGACGCCGACACGTCGCTGACTGTCTCCGGCCTGCTTTTGCGTGACGACAGCGGCGGCAGCGTTCTGCCCGCCACGATCAGCAATCTCTATCCGAACTCTCCGAATATTCTGGTTGGTGATCCCGACTTCAACAGAAGCGTGCAGAAGCAGGGCAGTATCGGCTATGAGTTCGAACATCATCTGAACGACACCTGGACGTTGAAGCAGAACCTGCGTTACGGTCAGGTGAGTTTCCTCCTCGACAACGTGCTGGCGCTCGGTCTCGGACCGACGGGGATTACCCGGCAGGCGCGCCGTTTCGACGAGAACATGAGCGGCTTTGTCGTAGACAATCAGGCAGTTGCCGAATTTGAAAACGGCAATATCGCGCATGAAGCGTTGCTCGGTCTTGACTATTCCTATTCCAACTCCGATGTCACGCAATATCGTGACCCGGCGCCGAGCCTCAATCCGTTCAACCCGTCTTACGGTATTCCGATCGCCGTGCCGACGACGCTGACGCAGAGCTATCGTCAGAAATACAATCAGACCGGTGTCTATGCGCAGGATCAGATTAAGTTCAACGACAGCTGGATCGTCACACTCGGCGGTCGCTATGACTGGCTGAACCTCGACAATCACAATCGTCTCGACGACAGCGATACCGACCAGAATATCGGCAAGTTCAGCGGTCGCGCCGGCATCACCTATGTCACGCCATGGGGGATCGCGCCTTATGTCAGCTATTCGGAATCCTTCGTTCCAAATCTTGGCACGGACAATAACGGCAACACCTTCGATCCGTCGGAAGGGCGTCAGTGGGAAGCTGGCGTCAAATACCGGCCGAAGGAATTTGACGGCCTGTTCACGATGGCGTGGTTCGACATCGTGAAGTCGAATGTTGTTTCCTACAGCTACATCGATGGCCCGCAGGCAACCGGCGAGGTCCATTCACGCGGTCTGGAACTGGAAGGCAAAGTCAACCTTTCCTATGGCTGGGACTTCATTGGGTCCTATACCTACACCCATACCGAAATCACCGAAGACGCCGCTGCCTATATCGGCAAGCAGTCGACGATGGTGCCTGAACATCAGGCCTCGGCATGGCTGAATTACACATTCAACAGCGGCGCTTTGGAAGGCTTGAGCCTTGGTAGCGGCGTGCGTTATGTCGGTTCCAGCTATGGTGACAAGGCCAATACCGTCAAGGTTGACGGCCGCACTTTGGTCGACGCCGGTGTGAGCTACAAATACAAGGACATGACCTTCCAGCTCAACGCGACGAACCTTTTCGACAAGAAGTATTTCACCACCTGTGAAGATACCGTCAGCTGCTATGAAGGCGACCGCCGCTCGGTTATTGGCCGGGTGAAGGTCAGCTTCTAAGGCAACTGCTGTGCTGACACGTCGCCAGATAATATTGGGTTCGGGCCTCGCGCTTTGCGCGGGGCTTTCAGGCTTTGGTTCCGCAGTCGCCGCCGCATCTGCTCCGCGTGTCGTGGCGATCGATTGGGCCGCGGCGGAAGCCATGCTCTCGTTCGGAATTGTACCCGTGGGGCTTTCCGATACAAGTTTCTACCGTCAGCGTATGGCGGCGCCGGTTTTACCGGAAACGGTCGTTGATGTCGGGCCTTTCTGGGAGATCAATCTTGAAGCGCTTGCAGCGCTGAAGCCCGATTTTGTGATCGCGACGGATTATAATCTGGTGATGACCCCGCGCATCGCCGATGTTGCCCGTGTCGCGCTGGTGCCGAGCATCACGACGCCCGATGTCGAACGATACCAGCTGGCGATCGAGATATTGAAGCGCGTCGCGAATTTGTGTGGTGTTTCGCCTTCCGTGCCATCTTCCGTGGTGGAGGATGCGGAAACGCGCTTTGCAAAGGCGCGTGAAACGGTCTCAAAACATAAGTATGCGGTGGGTGTCATGCTGCCTGATATTGGCGGCCGTGAAATGACCATGTATGGCGAAGGCACGCTTCCCGATGCCGTGTTGCGAAAACTCGCACTTTCGAATGTCTGGTCTGGCCCGGTGAATGGAACCGGCATGGCTCGTGTCGGGCTTGATCAGCTGGTGGAAAGCGCTGACGCGGCATTTCTCGTCGTGGACATTCCCTCGCAACGGATTCAGACCGAACGCTCCTTACAGCAAAACACCATGTGGAAACTGCTCCGACCGGTGCGCGATGGACGCGTCGCATGGCTGAACCAGTTTCATCCCTTTGGCGGCGTGCCTTCCGCGGCCCATCTGGCGGACCTCATCGCCTCGGCATTGGAGAACATGGCGTGAGCGGCCTTGAAACAACCTGCGCCCGCCCGCGACAATCCTCCCTGCGCTGGATAATGCTGGCCTTCTCGGTGGCATGTGTAGCGCTGTTGATTGTCCAGGGCTTTCTTAGCATCGCTAAGCCCGCAGAATGGCTGCATATTATAACAGCTCCCAATCCCGACGATCCGCGCCATGTGATCGGTTATTACAGCTTTCTGCCGCGTCTTGCGGTCGGCCTGCTCGTGGGCGGTGCGCTCGGGCTTGGCGGCGCGGTGTTTCAAACCGTTCTGCGCAATCCGCTGGCTGAACCCGGACTTTTGGGCGTCGCCTCCGGCGCGCAGATCGCACTGGCTTTCACCCTGGTTTTCGCACCCGGCCTGTGGATCGCGAGGAATGAAGCTATAGCAATCATCGGTGCGGGAATGGCACTCAGCCTTTCGCTGTTCATCGCCTCTCGCGGACAGTTTTCTTCGACGACTGTCGTATTGGCCGGTTTGATGGTTGGACTTTATTGCAACGCAATCTTCGGCCTGCTTGTACTCTTCAATCATGATTACCTCATCAACCTGCTGACCTGGCAGGCAGGTTCCCTGGAGCAGGGTGGGTGGGAAGTCTGTCTCTATCTGCTTCCACGCCTCCTGCCGCTTGCAGTGCTCATCTTCATTCTGCAACGACCGCTCAATCTTCTATCGCTCGGTGATAACCAGGCGAAGGGGCTTGGGATTTCACCAGCAATGATGCGGCTGGTTCTGCTTGCCGCCGCTGCCGCGACTGCTGCTGTCATTACCAGCAGTCTTGGGCTGATTGGTATGATCGGACTTGCCGCGCCCAACCTTGCGCGCGCCTTTGCCCCCGGACAGGACGGGCGCAGGCTCGTGTGGTCGGCTTTGCTCGGCGCGTTGCTGCTTGTCGGTATCGATCAGCTGTTGCGGGCCATTGCGCCTTTCGTCGGCAATATTCCCGCAGGCGCCGCTACGGGCCTCTTCACAGGACCAATTCTCGTCATTCTGGCAAGCCGCGTTCGTCTGCCCGGTGTTTCGTCAGCACAAGAAGGTACCTCGACTGGAAAGAGACTCCAGAAGCCGTTGCGCCTCCTCTTTGCACTTTCATGCGCTCTTGCCTTTTGCATGATCCTTTCAGTGCTGGTGTCGAATACGCCTGACGGCTGGAGTTTTGCCGCGCCAGAGGCCGTAACAGGGTGGCGCGGGCCAAGAATTTTTGCTGCGGCGGGCGCCGGCATATGTCTGGCAGTTGCGGGCCTTGTTCTGCAGGGTACGCTGCGAAATGCGATGGCCAGTCCTGACTTGCTCGGCATTGGCTATGGTGCGGGTTTTGGGCTTGCAATCGCGGTGCTCTTCATGGGCGATGCGAGCGGCTTTTCCAAGCTTGCCGTCGCCACCTTCGGCGCATTGGTCGTGCTGAGTGTCATTGCCGGGATCGGCTGGCGTACTGCTTTTCAGCCCGAACGCGTTCTTCTCATCGGCGTTGGCTTGGGGAGCATGTTCCATGCTCTGATGATCCTGCTTCTCGCCAGTGGCAATCCGCGGGTGGCTGGCCTCCTGAATTGGTTTTCAGGTTCGATGGGTAACATCGGCTGGAATGACGCGGCTTTGGTTTGCATCTGCGCGACTATCGTTCTGCTTGCAGCCCTTCTGTTCAGGCGACCGCTGGATATCTTTCCATTGGGCGATGTAACGGTGCGCTCTGTTGGCCTTAAAGTTTCGTCAAGCCGGGCGATCCTTCTTGCCATTGCAGGACTTGGAACAACGGCGGCGACGATCACTGTCGGGCCCGTCAGCTTCATTGGTCTTATGGTGCCGCATTTTGCAGCAATGCTCGGGTTCCGAGGGATGACGATGCGACTTCTGGCCAGCGCTCTGCTCGGCGCCTTGCTGCTCGTATTTGCAGATTGGCTTGGGCGCAATCTCGCCTATCCGTGGCCCATGTCGGCGGGCCTGCTTGCCTCTCTTATTGGCGGGGGATTTTTCCTTCGCTTATTGTCAAAATCGGTCCGATGATTGGTGATATGATTACTGCTGAAAGGTAATAGGCCGGGCGGAAAGTGACGGCCTGATATCTTCCGCAATTTATCTGAATATCCCGCAACTATGCTTTTAGCATGATCGTGTGCTTGGCTGCGGCTTGTATCGCCTTTGGCGAATAGACGAGCGGACAATGAATTCCCTCGTGCCAATTCTCAAGAAGGTCCTGATAATGTGATGTTTCTGGAATGCCCGACTGTCCGGGATTATTGACAAACAGGCTGTTATCCCAAGCCCCAACATCGATCACCATGCGGACAGACGGCCCGGCCAGAACAGAAAAATCCTCAAGACGATAATTGGCATAGTTGAGTGTCGAACTGCTTCCGCCGAGACCGATGGGTGGCAGAGACCAGTTTTCTTCGGTAAGCGCTTGCAGCGGGTGCTGCAAATACAGCTTGTGGATTTGTCCCCATGACCAGCAATCAGGATCAGTACCCATCAGGGTTTCGCACTCTGCCCAGCCGTCATTGAGGCTTTGGATGATGCGCTCAACCACCTGCTCATCGGCCTGTGCGCCTTCCAGCCAGGTCACGATGCTCGGTGCATCAAATGGCCTGAGCAACGGGATAATCTGCGGCGTCGCGCCCTCCGATCGAGCGGCAAGCGGACCGAGATGCTTGCTGAACCAAACCTCAAAAAACGCAGCGCTCGCAGATCCGGCTGCGAGATCGCCATCCCAGTCTCGAAGCAGCGGCCAGACCCGTGATGCAGTCACCGCTGGCATGGCTGATAAACAGGCGCACACGCGCGCGGCAATCGGTGAAAAAGTTGAGCATTGCAGGCGCGCGCAATCGGCTATCGAAATTGGATCCATTCGGGATAGTTCGTTATGAAGCGTATTATGCCTGCTGCTGTCGAGCCACTCATAGCCGATGGCCGGATTCGAACGCGACCAATCGTCGGGCACATTCATCGCATTAGCCGTCGCCACGAAACCGCGAGCGGGGTTGATCTCTTGAGGACCGGCTTGCGGCGGTAAATATCCGTCCCATTCATAACGCCCATCGCCCGGCACAGGGAGAAGCCCGTCCCAATTTTTGCGAACGGGCGTCGCTCCGGATGGCTTCCACGCGATCGTGTTGCTGGTATCGGCATAGATATGATTAACGGATGGGCAGCCCCAGCCTGCCAGTGCATCCGCATAGTCCGCATAACTGGTTGCACGCATGACCGAAAGACTGGCCATATAGGGCGCCATACCCGGGTCCATCCAGACGGTGCGCAATGCAAAGGCACGATTACTTTCAGCATCCTGATAGAGAAGAGGGCCGTGGCGGGTGAATTTCAGCGCAACCGTTTGATCTGGATATCCCTTGACGGAAATCGGTTCTTCTATCGTCTTGACGGCTTCCCAGTCCTCGCCATAGGCATAAAGATCGGGGTCGCTTTCCTTTGTTCGATAGACATAAATATCTTCCTGGTCCGCACCGAAAATGGTCAATCCAAAAGCGGCAGTGCCGTTGTGGCCCATCGATATGCCGGGCACCATCGGCTCACCGGCACCGATCACGTCCAGCCCCGGCATGGACAGGTGCACGACATAACGGATCGACGGCAAGACATGTGTGCGATGCGGATCGAGCGCCAGAATTGGCCGACCCGTACTGGTTTTCGCCGCTGATATCGCCCAGTTGTTCGACCCTTCTTCGAAAGCAGCCCTGACGATTTCACCAGACGGGGTAATCGTGGTCCAGAGGCTGGCCTCCTCAAGCGTGGCTGCAAGCCGGTCCATGGAGAAGGTCGCCGGGCTGACGGCGAGATTGAAATCGCGCAGAACCCGATCCGTCATGATCACCGGATCGAACCCGTCAACCGGTTGCGGCACGACACCGTGCGACAATTCTTTCCGTAACTGATCGAGTTTTGCGCCAATTTCGATCCCGGCGGCTGCCATCACTTTCGACCGCAGAAGTTCGGACGATGCATTGCGCGTGAGCGAGTGAGTCCGCACACGCACGACATCTTCCGGCTTCCAGCGATCCGGTCGATTGCCCAGTAGCAGAAATTCAGGAGGAAGTGCTATCGACCCCGCATCGCAGGCATCGACATAGGCGTTGATGCCACCGGCGAATGCGGTGCAGATTTCTTCCGAATCTGGCCCATAGGCGTTCCATTCGGGAGCCATATCGCCGCGATAGAGCAGCAGCCGTGCAGCCTTGTCCTGTTCAAGATAACCGGGGCCGAAGTCGCGCGCCAGCAGGCCGAGGCCGCGCTTGCGCGCCACATCGATCTGCCAGAGGCGGTCTCGTGCGGCGTTCCAACCCTGTGCAAAGAAAAGATCATGAAGGTTGTTGGCTCGAATATGAGCAACACCCCACCGATCCACCGTGATGGCGACGTTCTCTTTCAGGCCCGTGATCTGATGGGCATCAAGTTTCATCTCATCCGACTTTGCATCGAGCATGCCGCACCCGTCACGCTTTATTCAAGACCGAGGAACAGGCCCGCATGGAGCCGTGCCCGTTCGACAAGACTGTCCTCGAAGATATGCTCGCCCAAAGTATGCAGGCCTTCGCCGCGCACGCCAATGGAATCGAGCGTCGGGATACCGAGCGCGCCGGTGAAATTACCGTCCGATCCACCGCCCGAACTTTGTGCGGTCATGGTAAAGCCAATCTCCTTGGCAATGTCATTGGCGAAGTTGAAGAGCTCCATATCCTGCGGCTGCGCATTTTCCCAAACCGGGCGGGTCACGCCGCGGGTCACGATGAATTCGACATCGTCTTTCACGCCCGCAAGCGCCATGATCCGCGCAACGCCTTCCTCGAGGTCTTTCTGGGTCTTGGCCATGCTAAGCGCTTCGGCCTTGCAGTTTGAGGAAACGCAATTGACCCATTGCCCCGCCTGAATAACCCCGACGGAGAAGGTGCAGTCATCCGTAGTGAGCGCTTCGATATCGATGATCTTTTCCGCCATGCGGCGGATGGCGGAACGGCCTTCCGCCAAAAGCCAGCCGGCATGGCTGGGGCGTCCGACCGTCTCGAGATTATAGCGGGCAATTGCATAGCGCCCCACCACAGCGCCGCCATCGCGCCGCGCCGGTTCGGGCACCAGCACATATTTGTTCTTGAGCGCCTCCTGTTCGATCAGGTCGCGCGTCGAAGGCGTGCCGACTTCTTCGTCGGGTGTCAGCAGGAACGTAACAGGCAGTTTTGTCGTCAGCCCCGAGCGAACGATCTGGCGCATCGCTTCCAGAGCGACGAAATTGCCGCCCTTCATGTCCTGAATGCCGGGACCATAAATCTTGCCGCCTTCGCGGCGATAGGGGTTCACATCGATGACGCCTAGTGGATGCACAGTATCAAGATGGCCGGACACCAGTACGCCCGGCTTGCCCTGATCCGCATGCGGAAAGCGTGCGCGCAATGAGCCGCCATAGCCCATGCGTCCAGGAATGAATTCGATGCTTGCACCGGCGGCGGCAAAATCATAAGCCGCAGCATCCACCATGCGGTTTACGGCCGCCGCGTCGAAGGTCGGGCTTTCCGTCTCGATCCATGGGCGCAGGCGCGCAATCATATCGTCGAGATCAAACGGCAGTTCATGCGCACTCATGCGGCTAATTCCTTATTCACTGGCAGGCGAGTTTCCACGATCCGGGCATAGATAGACGACCCGATGGGCAGCGTCGCGGGATCGAGCGTAAAGGCGGGATTGTGAAGGGCGGATTTGCCGCCATGCATCACATTGATGTAAGCGCCAGGTACACGGGCGAGCATATCGGCAAAATCCTCACTGCCCATGAAAGCCGGGCAGTCGTCGGTCACATTTTCTTCGCCCAGCACATCGCGTGCAGCCGCGACATAGGCGTCGGCCAGTTCATGATCGTTACGCAGCACATCGAACACATTGCGAATATCGACATCAACCGTGATGCCGTAACCCGCAGCCACACCGGCGCAAATCTCGCGCAAGCGGCTTTCAGCAAGATCGCAGACGCGCTTTTCGAAATAGCGGATCGTCCCGGTGATCGTCGCGACTTCCGGCACGATGTTATAGGCGCTGCCGGTGTGGAACTGCGTGCAGGAAACGACACAGGCTTCGGTCGCTGGAATGTTGCGGGAAACAATGGTCTGCAACTGACCGACCAGATCGGCACCGATCACCAGTACATCGCGCGCATTATGCGGCTGGGCGGCATGGCTGCCTTTGCCGGTCAGCTTGATGTCGAAGAAGCTGGCACCGGCCATGGCCGCGCCCTTGCGGATGACGGCTTTGCCAAGCGTGCCCAGAGGCTGGTTGTGCATGCCATAGATTTCATCGCACGGGAAGCGCTCGAACAGGCCTTCCGCGATCATGCCGCGCGCACCGCCGAGCCCTTCTTCAGCGGGCTGGAAAACGAATACAACGCTGCCTTCAAAATTGCGGGTTGCGGCCAGATATTGCGCGGCGCCCAGCAGCATTGTTGTGTGTCCGTCATGGCCGCAGGCATGCATGCGTCCGGGATTTTGCGAGCTATAAGGAACGCCGGAAATTTCGTCGATGGGCAGCGCATCCATATCCGCGCGAAGGCCGACCCGACGATTGCCGGCGTTGCACCCATTCAGGATGCCGACGACGCCGGTCTTGGCAATGCCGGTATGAACTTCATCGAAGCCCCACTTTTCCAAAAGACCGGCAACGACACCCGAAGCGTGTTTCTCCTCAAAGCCAATCTCGGGATGGCGATGCAGATCCTCGAAAACCGCGCGCATCTCGCCGGCTTTCTCCTCAATAAACGGTATGATGGGCATGATTTCATTCCTGTTCAAAATCACTCGGAAAATCGGGGCCGCTCCCTGCGGCCCCCAATTAGGCGACGGGCTGGCCCGCCGCAAAATCCCAGAAGCGACCGGGTGCCGCCTCAATCAGTGCGCGCGTGTAGTCATGTGACGGGCTGCCCAGAACGTTGGCGGCCTCACCCTGCTCGACCACCTCGCCACGCTTCATCACCAGCACTTCATCACAAATTTGCGCTGCGACCCGTAGATCGTGCGTGATGAAGATGATGGCGATACCGGTGTCCTTCTGTAGTTCCGCCAGAAGATCGAGAACCTGCGCCTGCACCGACACATCAAGCGCCGACACTGCCTCGTCTGCAACCAGAATATCCGGGCGCAGCGCAACCGCGCGGGCGATAGCGATGCGCTGGCGCTGCCCGCCCGAGAACTGGTGGGGATAACGCTTCAAAGCATCTTCCGGCAACGATACGATCTTCAGGAGCCGCTTGGCTTCCGCCACGGCCTCCTCATAAGGGACACCATAATTCACCGGGCCTTCGGTCAGGCTCTGCTCGATGGTCCAGCGCGGATTGAGCGAGCGGAACGGGTCCTGAAAAACGACCTGAAGTTTTTTACGAAACGGCTTCATATCGCGCTTGCCGAGATGGGCGATATCGCGACCGTCGACAACGATTTCACCTTCGGTCGGCTCGATCAGGCGCATGATAGATCTCGCTACCGTCGTCTTGCCAGAACCGGATTCACCGACGATACCGAGCGTGCGACCCGGTTGCAGATCGAAGGTCACCTCGCGCGATGCTTTGACACCGGGCTTTCTGCTGAAAATGCTGCCGCTCTGATAGGTCATGCCAAGATTGCGGACGCGGATAACAGGATCATGTCCCAGCGGTTCGCGCGCCGCTCGTGGAACGAGACTTGGCACCGAACCGAGCAGGTCTTTGGTATATTGCTGCTGCGGCCGCGTCAGCACCTGCCGGATGGTGCCGCGCTCCACGATCTCGCCGCTGCGCATCACGCAGACACGATCTGCGATTTCGGCAACCACACCCATATCATGCGTGATGAACAGCACGGCGGTTCCATGCTTTTCCTGCAATTCAGCAATCAGCGACAGAATCTGCTTTTGCGTCGTCACATCAAGCGCCGTGGTCGGTTCATCGGCAATCAACAGCATCGGCTCCAGAATGAGCGCCATGGCGATCATGATGCGCTGGCGCTGACCACCGGAAAGCTGATGCGGATAGCTCTGATAGATGCGCTCCACATCCGGCAGGTGCACTTGTTCCATGATGTTGATGACTTTGGCGCGTTTGGCTTCCGCCGACAGTGCTGTGTGAATGTCGAGGACCTCGGTGATCTGTTCGCCAACCCGCATGACAGGATTGAGCGCCGTCATCGGTTCCTGAAAGATCATGGAAATGCGCGTGGCGCGCATTTTCTTCATATCGGCAAGCGACAGTTTGAGAAGGTCGTTGCCATCCAGCCGGATTGCGCCGCCTTTCACCTTGAGGGCATCCTTGGGCAACAGTCCCATCGCCGTCAGGGAGGTCACGGATTTGCCTGATCCGGATTCACCGACAAGGCAAACCGTTTCACCTTTGCGGATATCAAAGCTGACATCACGCAGGACGGGCGTGCCACCCGGCAGGGCAACGATGAGGTTCTCCACCTCAAGCACAACAGGCTCTTGCGAGAAATCACGATTGCGCAGTTCCATATCAGCCCTCCCGCTTCTTGAGACGTGGATCGAGACTATCGCGCGCTGCATCGCCCAGAAGATTGATCGACAACACGCACAATGTCAGCAAAAGGCCGGGCCAAAGCACAATCGACGGCTTGATGCGGAAGAACTGGCGGCCTTCCGCCATGATGTTCCCCCAGGTCGGGATTTCAGTGCTGATACCCGCACCCAGGAATGAAAGGATCGCTTCGGTCAGAATTGCTGATGCGACGATATAGGTGCCCTGCACGATCAAGGGCGCCATCGTATTCGGCAGAAGGTGCCGGAAGAGAATTTTCGGTGTGCTGGACCCGAGGGCCATTGCCGCTTCAACATAGGGCTCCTCTCTGGCGCTCAGAATAACCGAACGGACCAGACGCACCACGCGTGGGATTTCGGGAATGGTGATCGCAGCGATCACCGAACCGATGGACGGCCCATTGAGCGCAACGAGTGCGATGGCAATCAGGATCGAAGGCATCGCCATCAGGGCATCCATCATGCGCATGATGATGGTATCGGCAGTACGGAAGAAACCGGCGATGAGACCGATAAACACACCGGCTGCAATCGATGCCGCCGCTGCGAGAAGCCCGATCAGGAGGGATATGCGCCCGCCGAGGATCATGCGCGAGAAGAGGTCGCGACCATAATTGTCCGTGCCAAGCAGATATTCATCCGAAGGCGGTTTCAGACGCATCAACGGGTTCATAGCCAGAGGATCGTGCGGTGCGATCCAGGGTGAGATGAGGGTAAGCAGAACGATTGCGGCGAGAAGAGCGCCCGCAACCAGTGGCCCGATACCGACGCGAGCGACGCGCGGCAACGAGAACAGGCGAAGCATCCAGTGCATGCCCGCCGATGTCGATTCAGAGCGCATCAATAACGAATCCTTGGGTCGAACAGGGTGTAGGAAAGGTCGATCAGCAAGTTGACGAACACATAAAGCGCGCTCGTCAAAAGGATCATGGCCTGAATGACGGGATAGTCGCGCGCGAGCACGGCATCCACGGTCAGGCGACCGATGCCCGGAATATTGAAGATGCTCTCGGTGACGACGACACCGGAGATCAGCAAGGCAAAGCCCGTACCCACAATCGTCACGACCGGCACGGCAGCGTTCTTGAGCGCGTGCACGAAAAGAAGGCGGCGGTCGCTCACACCCTTGGCACGCGCGGTACGAATATAGTCCTCACCCAACACATCAAGCATCGCCGCACGGGTCATGCGGGTGATAAGCGCGATATAGATCGAGGCCAATGTCAGGGCGGGCAGAATGGCCCGTTCCATAAAACCGCCGAAGCCCGATGAAATCGGCTTGAAACCTTGCACCGGCAGCCAGCCGAGATTGACGGAGAAGATCAACAACAGCACATAACCGACCAAAAACACGGGCACGGAAAAGCCGAGAACCGAAAAGCTCATGACCAGATAGTCGATCCAGGAACGATGCCGCCAGGCTGCGACAACGCCCATGGGGATAGCCACCAGAACCGCAATGATGATGGTCAGAACGGCAATCGAAATGGTCGGACCGATGCGTTGCGAAACCATGTCCAGCACCGGAACGCCAGAGATCAGCGACACGCCGAGATCGCCCTGCAATATCTTGCCCATCCAGGTGAAATATTGCGTCAGGATCGGCTCGTTGAGACCCATGGCCTCACGAATACGCTCCAGTTGCTCGGTCGTCGCGGCATCGCCTGCGAGGATTGCCGCCGGATCGCCGGGCGTGAGACGTAAAAGGAGGAAGACGAAGATCGATACCAGCAACAGAACCGGCACGAGCGCAAAAATGCGTTTTATCAGATAGACAGCCATATACACGTCCCGTGTGAGGCAGAACCGGAGGGAGGAGCCGGTTCCGCGTTGGACAGGGAGTTATCGCGCCAGAGAGATTTGCAGCGCGATAGCCGGGGCAGAATTATTCCTCTGTCTTTTTCACATTCCAGAAGACCGGCACTGGCGAGCCGAGCATTTCGACCACATTGGCGCGGCGGCCCTGTGGCGGGTTGTACTCACCGAGCGGGATATAGAGCACATTTTCAAGCGTATGCGCCTGTATCTTCTCGACCACGGCCTTGCGGTCTTCCGGCGATTGCGCGGCTATATAGTCCTTCTTCAGGGCTTCGATCTGGTCGTCCTTCGGCCAGCCGAACCAGCCCTGATCGCCACGACCATTGAGCATCACCGAATTGAGCGGCGTTGCAATTTCGGGAATCTGCCAGTTGGTGAAGAAAATGTTCCAGCCGCCCTTTGAAGGCTCATCCTTGGAGGCGCGGCGACCAACCAGCGTCTGCCAGTCCATCGGCTGCATATCGACCGTGAAACCGGCCGCACGCAATTGCTGCGCGGCAACAACCGGCTGGGGCGACAGGCTGGTCACATCGGTCGGCTGCATCATCACGACCGGCGTGCCGTCATAACCAGCCTTTTTCAGGAGCGCCTTGGCTTCCTCGATATTGCCCTTCGCCGTTAGGCTTTCGGCGCCGATATCCGTGGCATTCGGTGTGCCACAACCGAAAATCGCGCCACAAACCTTGTAATAGCTCGGGTCCGCCATCAGCGCTGCCAGCACCGGTTCCTGCGACATTGCCAGAAAGGCAGCGCGCCGGATATCCGGATTGTCGAAAGGCGGATGCTTGAAATTCAGACGCCCCATGGTCTGGTAGCCGAGCGGATCGCGCTTTTCCAGAACGACGGAATCGTCGCCGTCGAACAGCGGGACCAGATCGACCGGCACCTGCTCCATGTAATCGACTTCGCCGCTCATCAGCGCGTTGACCGCAGTCTGCGCGTCGGTCATCGTGACCCAGCGGACCTTGTCCACATTCACGATCTTGCCCCCGGCCATCCAGCTCGCAGGCTCTTTGCGCGGGACGTAATCCTCGTTCTTGACATAACTGACGCCGACGCCTGGCTGGAATTCCGCAGGCACGAATTTGAAAGGGCCCGAACCGATATGTTCGGTAATCGCCGTATCGGCGGGGGTCGCAGCGATGCGGGCTGGCATGATGAAAGGCGGCAGGGCCGCCTGCTTGGACAGCGTATCGAGGAACGGCGCGAAAGGTTCCTTCAGCGTCCATACCAGCGTCTTGTCGTCGGTGGCCTTGAGCGACTCCGTGATGTCCATGATGAGCTGGCCGCCCGCGTCGCGCTTGGCCCAGCGTTGCAGTGACGCCACGGCGTCGGCTGCGGTGACAGGTGCGCCATCGTGGAACTTGAGACCGTCACGCAGCGTAAAAGTGTAGACTCTCTGGTCGTCTGAAATCGTCCAGTCTGCCATTTGTGGCTGCGGTTTGAAATTCTCGTCCACGGCGATCAGCACATCATAGATCATATAGGCATGATCGCGTGTGATATGCGCCGTCGTGATAACTGGATCAAGGATACGCAGATCCGAATGCATGACGGCTGTCAGGGTTGTTTCAGCCCATGCGTTGCTTGATAAACTGCCAGCACCGAGTGCGATCAGAGAAGCGGCTATTCCGTATTTCAACCGGCGAAGAATGGGACCGGAGGTGGGGGATTTGAAAAACAGCATTTATGTGGTTCCTCTGAAGGTTTTTTCTTTATTTATGGATTGAATTCTTTCCCTAGCGGCTCGAGCCGGATGCCCGAGCGAAGATGTTTCCATGATAGTTGGGCCGGGCTCAGCGGCATGGCTCCGGGAGCCGTGCAGACTAAAAGTTTCTCGGCAATCGGCGCGAAATCTGCGCGAAAATGGACAGAGCTTTTATTGACAAGAATGGCTTCCTGTTCCGGCTCTATACCCACCATGCGATACAGGGCGCGGTCGGCCATCTGCGCCAGATTGGTCGTCACGACCACGCGCGTGCCGCCAAGCCGCAGACATGCTGATGGTCCCATGTTGAGCCACGTGCCGCCATAATAGGGCCCGGTTGCATGGGCTTTCCCGTCAGACAGTTTCTCGACCTGAAACCGGGCTGTGAACGGCTCGTCGCCGGCTATCCCGGATTTGCCGCCCAGCGAAATTTCAATTTCTGCTCCCTCGCCAGCGCGATGGGCGAGTGCCGCCGCCTCCGGATCGTGCATGCAGCCGATGGATGCCCTATTGGCACCGCAGGCCACAAGTGCCCGGAGCATTCCTGTCGTGTCGGAACTGCCTCCGGCGCCGGGATTGTCCTGCGTATCGGCAATTACTATGGGTCGCTTTGCATCGCGGGAGAGTTCAATCGCCTTTTCGACCCCTTCCTCGGGTTGATAGGCAATGCCTGCAAACGACCCTTCCGCCGCGGCCAGCGCATTGGCGATGGCGTCCGCGCAACGCTCAACCGCGGCGTGGTCCCAGCCATAGGCGAAGACAGAAGGGCCGCATTCAGCAAAATCAGCGGCGGGAAACCCCATGAAAAGCGAGGCTGTCAGCACATTTTCCGGCAGGTCAACCGTCATGCCATAGAGGGCCTTGGCGGGTTGCTCGTCCGTGCATTGCCAGGCAATCGGGATGAGATAGTCGCCCTGACGCATGGTCTTGTGCCAGCCATGCGGCCAGACATCCGATGTATCAATCAGGGCCTGCAACGCCTTGGCCGAACGATAACCGGTTTCAGCCATATCGACATGCGGATAAGTGCGGAAACCGACCATCACATCGGAAAGTTCGAACATGCGCTTTGTAATGTTGCCGTGCAGATCGAGCGCGACTGCAATCGGCTCTTCCGGGCGGACGACGCGAATCCGCTCAAGCAATTCACCTTCACCGTCATCGACATGCGCAGCAACCATTGCACCGTGCAGGTCGATGAAAATCCCGTCGAGCGGACCACAATCCTTCAGCCCGGCAACGATTTCCGAGACGATGGTTTCATAAGCATCTTCTGTGACCGGTGCAGACGGTATGGCCCCTGCCCACAGGATCGGCACAATTTCCCATCCCGCTTCATGTGCAAATTTCAGCGCACCGGCAATGCCCAGATTGACATCTTGCGCGTGATCGACAATCGCGTCACCGCGCGACAGCGGAATATAACCGCCACCTTGAACGAATGCCGCCATATCGGCTGGAGCCGCAGCAAACGTGTTTGTTTCATGCAAAAAGCCAGCGACAGCCACGCGTTTTGACACGAGCATACTCCCATTTCATCGATTTGCCCCCTCGGGCAGGAACGTGTATCTGTCAGCGATACATCTATATCTATTTTTATCTTAGGGACCAATTTTGGTACTTGTCAATCCTTGAACGGCGACTAAAGATTTTTCCCATGAACACATTTCGAGACTTGGGCGGCATCTCCACTTTTGACCCCGATGAGGGGGAAGCCTATAATGAAGATCCATTGTTCCTGCGCTCTGTTGCGCGGACCGTGGCTGTCATGATGGCGTTTCAGAAGGCACGGCATCCGCTGTCGCTGAGCCAGATAGCGACTGCAGCTGGGATCGATCGAAGCGCAGCCCAGCGCATCGTCCATTCACTGCAAAAACTTGATGTGATCGCCCGCGATCCCGCAGATCGCGGTTACCTGCCGGGCTTGCGCATCCTCGATATGACTCATGATCTGTTGCGGCTCAATCCGATGCTACAACGCGCCAACCCGATCATGTTGGAGCTCCGTCGCCGCGTGCGTGAACGCGTCGATCTTTCGCTTTTCGACGATGTCCGGGTTGTCTACGCCGTGCGCATGCCATCAAAGCACGAAATCTTCAGCGCGACGCTCGTCGGCCATGCCGTTCCGACCTATTGCACGGCGGGTGGCGTTGCCATTCTTTCACGACTGCCCGACGAAAAAATCGCGGATATCGTCAGCCGTTCCGACCTGACGCCTTTCACGCCCCATACGATTCGCTCCCTGGAAGAGGTGATGGAGCAGGTGAATGCCACGCGGGAACGCGGGCATTCTGTCTTGTGTCGCCAGCTTCTGCATAACGAAGTTGCTATTGGCGCGGCCATTCTTGATGCGGGCGGAAATCCGGTCGGCGCAATTCATGTGGCTGGCAGCCTGCAGGAATGGTCGGCGGAAGGCTTCAGCGACAGTTTCGGGCCACTCGTCGAAAATGCCGCACGCACCGTTTCAGAACGCCGGTGACCGTTTGGGTAAGCTAATGCCAATGGATCGGAAAGAGTGCTTTACGTTCTTAAAATAGAGCCTTCCTAAAAGAATGCCGGGCTATAAGGCCCGGCATTCTTTGCGCTTGGGAGGCAATATGATCAGTCTTCCTTGATCATGCTGTCCTTGCTCGTATCCCGCATACGGAGATAGACGATCAAGGAAATGCCGATCATGACGGTGACGTACCAGTAAAAGCCACGTTCCCAGCCGCCATTCTTGAAGCTCAGCGCGACATACTCCGCCGTGCCGCCAAACAGTGTATTGGCGAGAGCATAGGGCAGCGCCACGCCAAGCGCACGGATGTGAGCCGGAAAAAGTTCTGCTTTTACTACCGCGTTGATCGAAGTGTAACCGGTCACAATGATCAGTGCCGCCATAACGAGAATCCCGGCAGTCCATGCATCGCGGGTCTGTTCCAGCGTGGTGAAAATCGGGTAGGTGAACAGCACGCCGGCCGCACCGAAGGCGATCATCAGGGGCTTGCGACCGATCTTGTCCGAAAGCGCACCGGCTATCGGCTGCAGGCACATGAAGACAAACAGTGTCACGGCATTGATCTGGCTTGCCACTTCACGGCTGAAGCCCGACGTGTTGACCAGAAATTTCTGCATATAGATCGAGTAGGCATAGAAGGCGAGCGTACCACCAGCGGTCAGAAGCATGACCAGCGCAGTTTCCTTCGGATGGTACTTGATCAGGGTCCAGAAGCCCGATTTTGGCGCATCCTTCGCTTTCGCGTTCTTGAAGCTTTCGGTTTCCGCAAGGCCGCGACGCAGCCAGAAGACGACAACGGCAAGCAGAGCGCCAATGAAGAATGGAATACGCCAGCCCCAGGCTTCCAGCGCCGAGGTTTCCATGGTCGATTGCAGAACGATCAGGAGAAGAATGGCCAAGAGCTGGCCCGAGATCAGCGTCACATATTGGAACGATGAGAAAAAGCCGCGACGGTCTTTCCCCGCCATTTCAGAAAGATAGGTGGCGCTCGCACCATATTCGCCGCCGACCGACAGGCCCTGCATCAGTCGTGCGAGGACGAGAAGGGCTGGCGCGACAATGCCGATGGTCTCATAGCCTGGGGTGAGCGCGATGATCAGCGAACCAGCGCACATCAGTGTCACGGAGAGTGCCAGACCAGCCTTACGGCCCTTGCGGTCCGCATATATGCCCATGATCCACGCACCGATCGGACGCATCACGAAGCCGACGGCAAAGACGGCTGCGGCGCTTAAAAGCTGCGCGGTCTGGCTGTCGGAAGGGAAGAAATGCGGTGCGAAATAGAGCGTGAAAGCAGCATAGACATACCAGTCGAACCATTCGACCAAATTGCCGGTAGAACCACCGATGATCGATTTAAGCCGACTGTTGGTGCTCGGCGCATCACTCCGTTCGGATGTTATTGAGGCCATTATTGTTCCTTCACATGTCTCGATATCTGAGGATCAACCCGTTGCAGAAGCGCAGCTTCGTTGCGCTGCCAGTCGGGTTCTGTTGTGTTGAGGGTTTTAAAAGGCTGTGGTGCCGGACGGCTTGAAAACCGAAGCCGGATTGTCTGAATTGTGAAAGGAGGGTTCAGCTATGAACCGCGCTCCGCCACAAAAGCGCCATTGGCTTTGAGGAAATTGAAATCCCCGTTCGGCTAACTTGAGGCGGGCATTGATATCGCTGCATAGGTGAACCCCTCCTGACGAAACTCCCATTTTCGTGGTGGCGATAAGATGCGGGACGCGAATTTCAATCGCCATAGATCCACGTTAAAAAGTTTAATTCTTTGAAATTATTTGGAAAAGACGGTCCGCGGCTGCGTAAGTCCGCAAAATTTGTGCAAAAATCTGCGTGACTTTACGTTGGATATTGCATAATTCTGCACAAATGAAGATGTCCCGAAACGCGGTGAAACTCCTGCTTCTTGCTTTTGCTATTATATTGGCGGCGGGTTTCTGGACGGCTGCAAAACTATGGACGGAGCAGGGCGCGACCGAACGGTTGCGTCAGAACGCAACACTTGTTGCGCGTCAGCAAACACGTCTGATCGACAGTGAGCTGGCCAAGTTTCGTCTCCTTCCTGTCGCGTTGAAGGAATATAGCGATCTGCGGGATGTGCTGGCAGGCGGGGCGCAGGACGCCGTCGCGCGCTTGAATGCCAATCTCGGTTTTCTGGCCCGTGAGATCGGCTCGCCTATCATCTATGTCATCGGCCGTGACGGTGTCGTTATTGCCTCATCGAATGCAGGCACGCCGGAAAGCTTTGTTGGACGCAACTATAGCTATCGCCCCTATTTTCAGGGCGCCATGGCTGCCGGTGACGCCGAATATTACGCCATCGGCGATCTGAGCGGACGTTTTGGTCTTTTCCTTTCCAGGCGCATCGGTGATCAGACCAATCCGGTCGGCGTGGTGGTGGTGAAATTTGAGTTTCACCGGTTGGTCACTACATGGACGAACGATCCGGGTCAGACCTTTGTGATTGATCCACGCGGAATCATTCTGGCGTCGACCGATATGCCGGAAGCGCTGCGGTCTTTCCAGCCGATTACCACCGCCGAACGGACGAAAATTCTCCAAAGCGGGCAGTTCCATGCCGCCGATCTCCAGCCGAGCCGTTATGCTTTTGAGTCTGGAGGGGTGATGCGCGGACCTTCCGGCGATCCGTTCGTCGTCGTTGAAGAACCCATTGCCGGGACCGCGCTGAAACTGGTCCATATCGAGCCGACCGCACCGTCCATGCAGGCGGCCCATGATCTGGCGCGACTGATCACCGTTGCGGCGATGCTGGTGGTGTTTTTGCTTGCCGCTGCCGTCTACTGGCGCATGACGCACGCTGCGCGTGCAACTGCTGATCGCGCTGCGCTGGAAAAAGCTGTCGCCGAACGCACGGCGGAACTAAGTGCCGAGATGATCGAGCGCGAGCGCGCCGACAAGCGCTTTCGTGATGCCCGTGAGGAGTTGGCGCAGGCAAACAGGCTGGCCTCGCTTGGCTCGATCACTGCGGGCCTTGTGCATGAAATCAATCAGCCGGTCGCGACCATCCGTACGCTGACCGAGAATGCGCAGCACTATCTGTCCAAGGGCAAGCTCGACAAGGTTGCCGCAAATCTGACGACCTCCGTCGATCTGACGGCGCGCATCGGCTCCATTACGCAGGAGATGCGCCGCTTTGCCCGTCGACGCGGCAGCGTTGCGCGTCCGATACCACTGAACGAACTGGTCGATGGCACGATGGTGTTGATGGGCGACCGTTTTCGCAATGCCAATGTACCGCTGGATATGCCGGAGCAATCAGAATTGATGGTGTTCGCCTGCCGTATCCGCTCGGAACAGGTGCTCGTCAATTTGCTGCAAAACGCGCTCGATGCGGTGACGGCGCAGCCCGATCCGCATGTCGCAATCATCATCGAGCAAGACGATGAACAAGTGTCGTTGATCGTTGCAGATAACGGTCCGGGTATTGATCCGGAACTGGATGATGAGATTTTCAGCCCCTTTGTCACCGGCAAACCGGACGGGCTTGGTCTTGGGCTCGGTATCGCGCGCGATCTGATGACGGAACTGGAGGGAACGTTGCTGGTCGTTCCTTCACCACTGGGTGGTGCGGCTTTTGCTGCGACGTGGAAGCGGGTGCATAAGGACGGTGAGCATGACGGAAAGTGAACCCTTGCGCGTGATGCTGGTCGATGACGATGCGCCGTTTCGCACGGCCCTTGCGGATTCCTTCGAGATTGCCGGGATCGATATTGAAACCCACGGCGATGGCCAGTCGGCGCTTGCCGATCTGACCGCCGATTTTCCCGGCGTTGTCGTCACCGATATTCGGATGCCGCGTATCGATGGCCATGCCGTTATGGAAGCGCTGCTGGCGCGTGACCCCGAATTGCCGGTCATTCTGATGACAGGCCATGGCGATATCGGCATGGCCGTCACGGCGCTCAAGAAGGGCGCCTTCGATTTTATTGCCAAACCCTTTGCAGCCGATCACCTGATTTCCAGTGTGCGCCGTGCGCTGGAAATGCGCCGTCTGGTTCTGGAAAACCGGCGTCTGCGCCGTGCTGCGGCGGAAGCCGAGCAGGATTATCCATTGCTGGGCGAAACGCCGGTCATGGTGCGGCTGCGCGACACGATTCGCCAATTGGCGAGCGTCGATGTTGATGTACTGATCGAAGGCGAGACTGGTACGGGCAAGGAACTTGTCGCCCGACTGTTGCATCGCTGGAGTGCGCGCCATGCGCGCGGCTTCGTTGCGATTGATTGCGCTGCGCTCCCCGATGCGGTTGCAGATGACGTCCTGTTTGGCAATCGTATTCAGCGCGGCAGGGTTGCCGATGCTGATCGGGGTACGCTCTTTCTTGACGAGATCGACAGCATGTCGGTCAACCTGCAAGGCAAGTTGCTGCGGGTTGTGGAGGAGCGCGAGTTGCCTTCGCTGACCGGAGAGCCTCGTGCTGTCAATCTGCGGGTGATTGCGGCCGCCAAAGGCGATCTGGACGGTGCCGTTGCAGCGGGGCGTTTTCGCTCTGATCTTTTCTATAGGCTAGAAACGGTGCGGTTGCGCATTCCGCCCTTGCGTGAACGCCGCAAGGATATAGGTCTCCTTTTTGCCTATTTTCTCGACGAGGCCGCCAGCCAGTTCGGGCAACCGCGCCCCGCAATCGATGCAGCCATCGAGTCACGGCTCCATTCCGACGACTGGCCGGGCAATGTGCGCGAGCTGCGCAATTATGCCAAACAGGTGGTGCTTGGCTTGCGGCATGACCCTGAACATGAACCGAGCACATTGCCGTTATCCGAACAGATGGATCGGTTCGAGGAAGGGGTCATCCGCGCCACGCTCGAACGATGCAATGGCGATGTGGGCGTTGCTGCTGAAGTGCTGCAACTGCCGCGCCGTAGTCTCTATGCAAGGCTGCAAAGGCACGACATCGATGCCTCGTCGTTTCGTCGTCGCGATTGACGTATTCGCCCACCGACGCGCGTTTTCCGCAACTATCTATTGACCGATTTTTAACTTAGACTACTATATATAGTGTTCTAGGTTCTTTCGATTCGATGGGTCGAAAGCTAAGAGGGAATTCGGTGAGTCGCCGCCATGAAGTTTGAGACGAAGCCGAAGCTGCCCCCGCAACTGTAAACGGTGAGTTCTTGTTGATCATGTCACTGGCGTAAGCTGGGAAGACCGACAAGGGCGCTAACCCGTGAGCCAGGAGACCTGCCTTGAGCAATGAACGTCCACGGGCGGGGTGTCCGGTTGGTGTGCAGTCATTGAGGCGAGTTGTGCTTCTTGCCGATTGTTACCCCGAATACCCGCTCACTAGCTTCGGGGTGAAGTCCATGTCTGACACATTGTCCAGTTTGTATTGTCCTTTCAGTTCAGGACCACCTTTCCAGAGGTGATTTTGCGCGGTCCAGTGGTGCTCATGCATCGCTGACTTTCCCCATTTTGTCCGTCTTCACGCGCATGTCCCGTGCGCGAACGATCTTTTATGCGCATCTGTCCCCCATACGGCGGACGGGTCCCAGTCAGCTTGCGCCCAATCCAGTGAGGAAGAAATGAACGTTACCGTCTATAGCAAACCCGCTTGCGTCCAGTGCACCGCAACAACCCGCGCCCTCGACCGCCAGGGGATCGATTATCAGGTCATCGACATTTCTGCAGATATGGAGGCTTTCGATCTCGTGACGGGGCTGGGTTACCGGCAGGTGCCGGTCGTCGTGGCCGGTGAAACCCACTGGGCCGGTTTTCGCCCGGATATGATCAACGGCCTTTCGTGACCGTGGCTTTGCATGAGTTCTGCAATGGGTCTCCTTGTCTATTTTTCCAGTCGCTCCGAGAACACGCACCGTTTCGTAGAGCGGCTTGGAATGCGCGCGAGGCGCATTCCCATCATGCAAAGGGATGAGGACACAAGCCCGTTGCAGATAGACGAGCCATTCGTGCTCATGACGCCCAGCTATGGCGGCGGTGGAACCAAGGGGGCGGTGCCAAAGCCCGTCATCCGCTTTCTCAACAATGCGGGCAATCGCTCGCTGATCCGCGGCGTGATCGCCGCGGGCAACAGCAATTTCGGCGAAGCTTTTGGCATAGCCGGCAAAATAATCTCCGCCAAATGTCAGGTTCCCTATCTTTATCGCTTCGAGCTTTTGGGAACCGATGAAGACATTGGCAATGTCAGGAACGGGATGGAACGATTTTGGACACGGCAGACACAACCCTGATCCGCGAGCGCGGTGCAGAGCCGATTGCGGAGGACGCGCCACAAGCGGCAGCGTCGAACAGCCCCAAGCCCGTCAAATCTACGGACGGGCTGGACTATCATGCGCTGAACGCAATGCTCAATCTCTATGACGATGAAGGCAACATCCAGCTGGACCGTGACCGGCAAGCTGCGCGGCAATATTTTCTTCAGCACGTCAACCAGAATACGGTCTTCTTCCATAATCTGCGGGAGAAGCTGGATTATCTGGTGGCCGAAAACTATTACGAACAAGCCGTGCTCGACCAGTATTCCTTCAATTTCGTGCGCGATCTTTTCGATGAGGCCTATGCGAGAAAGTTCCGTTTCCCGACATTTCTGGGCGCCTTCAAATATTACACCAGCTACACGCTGAAAACCTACGACGGGAAGCGCTATCTGGAGCGCTATGAAGACCGCGTCTGCATGGTGGCGCTGGCATTGGCGCGCGGCAGCGAGCAACTGGCGCGTGACCTTGTCGATGAGATCATTTCCGGTCGCTATCAGCCTGCAACGCCGACATTCCTCAATGCGGGCAAGAAGCAGCGCGGCGAACTCGTGTCCTGTTTCCTGTTGAGGGTGGAGGACAATATGGAGTCCATTGGACGTTCCATCAATTCCGCATTGCAGCTTTCCAAGCGCGGTGGCGGCGTGGCCTTGAGCCTGACGAATATTCGCGAATCCGGCGCGCCGATCAAGCAGATCCAGAACCAGTCTTCGGGCATTATTCCCGTGATGAAGCTTCTGGAGGATTCATTCTCCTACGCCAACCAGCTTGGCGCACGACAGGGAGCCGGTGCGGTTTATCTCCATGCCCATCATCCCGATATCATGCGCTTCCTCGACACCAAGCGCGAGAATGCCGATGAGAAAATCCGTATCAAGACCTTGTCGCTCGGTGTGGTGATCCCGGATATCACCTTTGAACTCGCCCGCAACAATGAGGATATGTATCTCTTTTCGCCTTATGACGTGGAGCGGGTCTATGGTCAGCCGCTGACCGAGATTTCGGTCACGGAAAGATATCGTGAAATGGTCGATGATGCGCGCATCCGCAAGCGGAAGATCAACGCGCGCGAATTCTTCCAGGTTCTGGCGGAAATCCAGTTTGAGTCCGGCTATCCCTATATCATGTTCGAGGACACGGTGAACCGCGCCAACCTGATCGACGGGCGCATCACCATGAGCAATCTCTGCTCGGAAATTCTGCAGGTGAGCGAAGCCAGCATCTTTAATGAAGACCTTTCCTATGCCCATCTCGGCAAGGATATTTCGTGTAATCTGGGGTCGCTCAACATCGCAGCCGCGATGGATTCAGTGGATTTTGGAAAGACCATCGAGACCTCCATTCGGGCGCTGACGGCGGTTTCTGATATGAGCCATATCAGCTCGGTGCCGTCTGTCGCGCGCGGTAATGATGAAAGCCACGCCATCGGCCTTGGTCAGATGAACCTGCATGGCTATCTGGCCCGTGAGCGGATTTTCTACGGTTCGGAAGAAGGGGTGGATTTCACGAATATCTATTTCTACACCGTGACTTACCACGCTCTGCGTGCTTCCAACCGCATTGCCGTCGAAGCGGGCAAATCGTTCAGCGGTTTTAAAAAATCCAAATATGCGTCAGGTGAATATTTCCACAAATATACGGATCAGTGTTGGCAGCCCGCGACCGAAAAGGTACGTGAGATTTTCGAAAAGGCAGGCATCGCGATCCCCACGCAGGATGACTGGCGCGATTTGAAAAAGGCGGTGATGGAGGGTGGCCTCTACAACCAAAACCTACAGGCCGTGCCGCCGACCGGGTCTATCTCCTATATCAATCACTCCACCTCTTCGATCCATCCGATTGTGTCCAAGATCGAGATCCGCAAGGAAGGCAAGATCGGTCGCGTCTATTATCCGGCCGCATTCATGACCAACGATAATCTTGATTACTACCAGGACGCTTATGAGATCGGGCCGGAAAAGATCATCGACACCTATGCGGCTGCGACCCAGCATGTCGATCAGGGTCTGTCGCTGACCTTGTTCTTCCGCGACACGGCCACGACCCGCGACATCAACCGCGCCCAGATCTATGCCTGGAAGAAAGGCATCAAGACGATCTACTACATCCGGCTGCGCCAGATGGCGCTTGAGGGGACACAGGTGCAAGGCTGCGTTTCCTGCGCCTTGTAAGTTCCAGATGTGACCAGAGGAAATCCAATGAACATGCAATTCAAAACCGGCAAGGAAAAGACCCCGGGTCTCGTGCGCGCCATCAACTGGAACCGCATCGAAGACGACAAGGATCTGGAAGTCTGGAACCGATTGACGGGTAATTTCTGGCTACCGGAAAAGGTGCCGCTCTCCAATGATATCCAGTCCTGGGAAACGTTGAAGCCGCAGGAAAAGCAGCTGACGATCCGTGTCTTCACGGGTCTGACCCTGCTGGACACGATCCAGAACGCCGTCGGCGCAGTGGAGCTGATGGAGGACGCGGCAACGCCCCATGAGGAGGCGGTGCTTTCCAACATCGCCTTCATGGAAGCGGTCCATGCGCGCTCCTATTCTTCGATCTTCTCCACGCTTTGTCTGACACCGGATGTCGATGACGCCTATCGTTGGTCGGAAGAAAACGAGTTCCTGCAACGCAAGTCCGAACTGATCCTCGAACAGTATCGTGCGGATGATCCTTTCAGGAAAAAGATCGCCAGTGTGTTTCTGGAGAGCTTCCTGTTTTATTCGGGTTTCTATCTGCCGATGTTTTGGTCGAGCCGCGCCAAGCTCACCAATACGGCGGATCTTATCCGGCTCATTATCCGCGATGAAGCCGTACATGGCTATTATATCGGCTATAAGTTCCAGCATGCGCTTGAAGTGCTGGGCGAAGCGCAGAAGCAGGAAATCAAGGACTTTGCTTTCGAGCTGCTGCTTGAACTGTACGATAATGAGGTTCGCTATACGGAAGCGCTTTATGACGGCGTCGGCTTGACCGAAGACGTCAAGAAGTTCCTGCATTATAACGCGAACAAGGCGCTGATGAATCTCGGTTATGAAGCGTTGTTTCCAGCTGAGGCCTGTAAGGTCAATCCGGCTATCCTGTCAGCACTTTCGCCGAATGCTGACGAAAACCACGACTTCTTCTCCGGTTCGGGCTCTTCCTATGTCATCGGCAAGGCCGTGGCGACAGAGGATGAAGACTGGGAGTTTTAAGTCCGCTCCGCGAAGGCTGGCCAGCTTTCCAGATCGGCCTCAAGTTTGCGAAACTGACCATCAAGGATGGTCAGTTTCGTGCTCTAAGAAATAGCAAAGTGGATGCTAGGCTCGTGCTTTCCGATTGGCTCTCGCTCGGTCTCGCGAGCGCGTGTAGATCCAGTCAAGGACGAGCATTACGAGCAGGGACGCTCCCACGAGTGGGAACACAATTCCGCCAATCACGAGAATAAGCAACAGTCCCCGGAATACCCGCCTGTCACCCGGCATCGGCGGAACGCCAAGAGAGCCTTCGGGACGCCGCTTCCACCATATAACCCCGGCAGAAACCGCCAAGAGCACGATGCCAATACAGGCAAGCGCCAGGATAATCTGGTTGGCGAGACCGAACTGCTGGCCCATATGGGTATTAATTCCCCATTCCAGCGCTTTTCCAAGCGGCCCATAGTCTGCATAGCTCATATCGATCAAAACATTTCCTGAATATTGATCGAGGTGGACAACCCGTTGTTGCGACAGATCATCAGGGTAGACCGATCCGGTAAATACACCCGTCGGAGTTGTTGGAATATTGACAGCGTAACCGTGATGAAGCCCAAGATCGTCAAATTTTGCCACGGCTTTATCAAGGCCGATGGAACTCATTTGGTCATGGTCGCCCGACGACATGGGAACCTGCGCCTGTTCAAGCGACCAGCTTGTTTTGGCAATATGATCCAGGTGTTCATCGGACATAGGAACGGCAACACGGACGCCAGCAGGATATCCGAAATTGTTGCCATTCGCCCATTCGTTTACCTTCCCACCCCACACGCCAGACCATGGCATTCCTGTAACGGCAAGGAAAACGATAAAGAAACCAACAACGATACCGGTTACCGCATGCGTATCTCTCCAGAACACACGTTTTGATGGGGTGCCCCGCACGCTCACAACACCGCCGGACTGCTTTCGTGGCCACCAGAGATAAATTCCGGTTCCCACCAGAAGTATCGCCCATCCCGCGGCAATCTCAATCGCCATTCTGGCGTAGGACCCAAAATATTTCAGACTGTGCAGATATCGGACTGTCCACATCACTGTGCCACGATCAGGCAACGATCCAAGCACACTTCCCGAATAAGGGTTTACGTAGACAGCGACCTTCCCATTGTCCGGCGTGCTTACTGTTATCTCGGCAGAGCTGTTCGGGCTTGCCGGATCGGTAAATTTGATCGCGGTTCCCGGTACAGCTTTGAGAGATGCTTCCACCATTGCCGATGGAGAAACTTTTGAAGTTTCCTGAACTTGGACGCGCTTGAGGTCGGCGTGAATGATCCCGTCGAGTTCGTTCTGAAACAGGTACAGAGCACCTGTTATTGCTAATGTGATCATAAAGGGAAGGACAAGCAGACCGGCATAGAAATGCCAGCGCCAAACGGCACGATAGAGATCGGATGGGGCGGATGCGAAACGCGCCGCGCCTTGGGTGTCTTCAGACATTGCAATTCTCCTGAATTCCATGTGGCGGGTTGCGCCAGGTGAACTGTTCAGGAGATTGGCGGCGGAGCTCTGGCTTCAGAATAGAAACTTGATTGTGGACTGGAGGCTGCCGAAATTACTGAATATCGGACCAGACTGGTGCTGCGAATGGGCTCTTGAAAAGACGCCTGGGTGGGTGTCAGCGCAACTTGCAGGGCACTCGATGCCAGTCGGCAAAGAGAAGCACACGGGCAATCACCAGATTTGGACGGCGTTTTGTGGTCATCTTCATTGGCTTGCAGATGAACTGCTCCGGCGGTCGAGCAGATTACTCCGAATACATTCTCGTATTCACTTCCGGCCATGGCGCTGCGTGTGAAGCCCGACAGCATTCCCTGAAGCATCAAAAACGCGCAGATAAACGCCACAAAGGTGGTCGCAATCTGATTATCACGTAATGATGCTCTGAGTGCTTTCATCCTCCTTCGTTGCCACAACTTCGGCACATAGTCACTGCGGCAGAGTCGTTGAAATTGAATTGACAAACTTTGCCAATGCACAATGTAAGCCAAAGAAGGGAGACTTAAATGGCAACCATGAACGTATCGCTCCCTCATCCGATGAAAGAATGGGTTGAGGCGCAGGCAAAGACAGGACGCTATTCAAACGCGAGCGACTATGTGCGCGGTTTGATCCGTAGAGATCAGATGCGCAGCGATAAAATTGCCGCTATGCAGCACTTCGTTGACGAGGGCTTGCAAAGTGGGGCCGGGACCCGATCCCGAGACGAACTCTTCGCCGCAGCAGTTGCGAACGCTGAAAATTTTTCTGATCGCAAATAATGCAACTCAAGCTCTCTGTTCACGCAGAAGTAAAAATGGCGCTTCCAGGAGTGGCAAGCCTTTATCTATGAAGAACGATGGTAGCCTTCACAGCTGCCGCCGCACGGTTCTCGACCCCAAGTTTAATATAGATTTGCTCCAGATGCTTGTTCACAGTGCGAGCGCTCAGGTCGAGAATAGTGCCGATGTCACGATTTGTTTTTCCATGGGCCACCCAAAGCAAAACATCGCTTTCCCGCGCCGTCAGGCCAAAGTGACGGCGTAGCATGTCCTGTTCGCCGTTTTCGCTGATCGCAGTCAGCCGGAACAAAAACTCATTGGGACCGGTCGAACCGAGATGCGCCAGTTGCAGGGATATCTGCCCGTTGGTCGTGACGAATTCCGGGCTATCGTTGGAGATATCTTTTCGGTCCCGTGCCCGTAGCAACTCGGCGCATTTTTGCTTCAAAAGCAGCTGGCCGTTCCCATTCTCACTGGCACTATCCATGAGGCGCATCGCCTGCGGCGTGGACCAGAGAATGGCGCCGTCACGGTCCACCGCAAACAGATGTCTGCCACTGGCGTCGAGCGCGACGCGGGCACTCTGCACGGAGCGGGCATTGGTGAGATGCACCCTTATGCGCGCCCGCAGCTCATCGATATTGATGGGCTTGGTCAAATAGTCGACACCGCCCGCTTCCAGCGCATGGACGATATGTTCGGTTTCTGTCAGGCCGGTCATGAATACGATGGGCACTTGCGAGATGGCTGGATTTGCCTTGAGCCGGCGGCAGGTCTCGAACCCGTCCATTCCGGGCATAATTGCATCCATCAGGATCATGTCCGGTGTGATACGTTCAGCAATGCCAAGCGCAGCGCTGCCGGATGTTGCGATCAGCACGGAGTAGCCAGCCTGTTCCAGCGCTTCGGTCAGGAAGCCGAGCGTCTGCGGAGAATCGTCAACGATAAGAACCGTGTCGCGGGGAAGAACGCTCATGGCCGGTTATCCATTTTCTGCTCCAGATTGCGCAAGAACATATCGTAGCCCGACATGTTGAAGGCGCGTATATATTCGCGCGCGTTGTCGACGAAGGGTTGAAGGTGTTCATCCTGCGCCAGAAGGGCGAGCTTGGCTTCGATGCCGCGAACATAGCCGATCTCCCCCAGACGGATCAGTTCCTGCAAATCGGCAATCGCGGGGCTGTTGATGCTTGTAGCGCGCGACTGCAGCTTTTTTTCCTGGTTCTCTTCGTAAACCCAGTCGATACCCAGATGCACCGCCAGTTTGGCGTGAATTTGCCGGATATCGAATGGTTTCGTCAGCGTGTCGTTATGCGCATTGTCCGGCAGGCTGTCGGGCCGGGTGCCATCGCCGATATTGGCCGAGAGCATGATGATCGGCACACTCTCGCCTTTCTCGCGCAGGCGGGTCACCAGTTCCCAGCCATTCATCTGCGGCATTCGGATGTCGATAAAATAGAGGTCGGGACGAATACCTTCGATCAGTGTTAGGCATTCCGTCCCGCTTTTGGCAGTCAGTACGATGAAATCAAGCGGCGTCAGGATTTCACGCATCAGCGCGCAATGATCGTCATTGTCATCGACCACAATGAGAGTGCGGCGCGGGCCGGTATAGTTTTGGATTTTTCGCGTCGGTGCGGCCAGATTGATCGGGCGGTCGATGGCGCCCAGCATCAATCGAACCTGAAATGTGGACCCCTTGCCATAGGCGCTGGTGACGGAAAGCTCACCGCCAAGCGTATTGGTCAGGAGTTTGGTGATGGTCAGGCCGAGACCGAGGCCCGGCAGATGGCGGGTATGTTCGGCCTGGCCGCGCTGGAAGGGTTCGAAAACGCGCTCAAGGTCCTTGTCCGCAATGCCGCGTCCGGTATCCATGATCCTGAAGGTGGCGACCTGATTGCGATAGGCAATCTCCAACGCGACTTCCCCTTTCTCGGTGAACTTGATCGCATTGGTGAGCAGATTGACTAGAATCTGACGCAGGCGCTTTTCGTCAGTGCGAACATATTGCGGCAGCGCTTCGGCCTTGCGGTAGTGGAAATTTATGCCCTTGGCTTCCGCCTGCGGCTTCAACATGTCGATGATCTGGTCGAGAAAATCATGCAGATTGATTTCGTTGGAATAGACCTGCAAATGGCCGGTTTCGATTTTGGATATATCGAGAAGCCCGTCGATCAGGCCCGAAAGGTGATCGGCGCTGCGGCGGATCAGCTTGATCGAAGGCTGTCGGGCTGGGGGAATCGTTTCGTCGCGCTCCAATATCTGGGCGTAACCCAGCACCGCATTCAGCGGCGTTCGCAATTCGTGGCTGAGGCCAACGACATAGCGGCTTTTGGCCCGGTTGGCGGCTTCCGCATTGTCTTTGGCCTGTTGCAGCGCCGCGTCGGTTCTTTTGTGCGCGGAGATTTCCTTTAAAAGAAGTGCGGTTTGTCGCGAGGATTCCTCTTCCGCAACGATGCGGCTGTCATGCGCCAGCACATAGAACCAGCAGACGATGACGGCGATCAGTGCCAGAACGAAAAACACAATCAGGATCGTGCGATTGACGACCTGCGCAGTTTCCGGCGATGCCGCGCCCGCATGATAGGCGACGAGCGCAAGGATGGTAGCGAGAAATGCCATGGAAACCGCAACCGTCACGGCATAGCGCCCGAGCCGCGTCGAAAGCTTTTCGATGACGGCGGCGGGCAGCAGCGCATTGGCTACTTTGGCGCTTTGGGCGCGCAGATGCGCTTTCGGTTTGCAAAGATCGTGGCAGCGGCTGTCGAGCGAACAGCACAGCGAGCAGATCGGGGCCGCATAGGCCGGACACCAGGCCATGTCCTCCGGCTCGAAATCATGCTCGCAGACCGAACAGGTGATAGCGAGCTTGCTTTGCCAGCTTTGGCGGGGCTTGCGGGCGAGGTAATATTTGCCGCCTGTTTTCCACGCGATCAGCGGTGAAACGATGAAGGCCACCAGAAGCGCGATGAAAGGCGCAAGTGCTGCGGCCATGGTGCCAAACGCCCCGAAATGGGCGGCCAATGACGCGAATGATGCAATGGCCATGGTGCCGGTGCCAACCGGGTTGATGTCATAGAGATGAGCGCGTTTGAATTCGATACCGGGCGGCGACAGGCCAAGACGTTTGTTGATGAAGAGATCGGCGGAAATCGTGGAAAGCCAGGCCATGGCAACGATGGAGAAGACGCCGAGCGTCTGTTCCAGCACCTTGTAAATGCCAAGCTGCATCAGAAGAAGGCCGATACACACATTGAACACTAGCCAGACGACGCGCCCGGGATGACTGTGCGTCAGGCGGGAAAAGAAGTTAGACCACGCAAGCGATCCGGCATAGGCGTTCATGACGTTGATCTTCAGTTGCGAGACCACGACGAAGGCGACGGTCAACAGCAAAGCCGCCGTATGGGACGGGATCATATAGCCGAAAGCCGTCAGATACATATGCGCCGGATCGGCTGCGACATCGGCGGGAACACCGGCACTCAGCGTGAGTACCACCAGAAACGATCCGGCCAGCAGTTTGGGCGCGCCGAGCACGACCCAGCCGGGACCGGCGAGAAAGACCGCGATCTTGTGCCGCCATTTGCGTTGGCCTTCAGGGGGAAGAAAGCGCAGGAAATCGACCTGTTCGCCGATCTGCGCCATCAGTGCCAGAATGACTGCCGAAGCGGCGCCGAACTGCGTCAGCACGAAGGGCGCGCTGTCGCCGCCGGTAAAGCCTGCCTGAATGCCGGAGAAGGTCAGCCAGAGGTCGAATTTTTCCCAATCGACCAATGCGATGAAAATGAAGGGCAGAATATTGAGCGCGATCCAGAAGGGCTGGGTGGCGATCTGGAAGCGGCTGATCATGCGTACGCCATAGGTGACGAGCGGTATGACCACGACGGCGCTGATGACATAGCCGATCCACATCGGGATGCCGAAGGCCAGTTCCAGAGCGCCCGACATGATGGAAGCTTCGATGGCGAAGAGCAGGAAGGTGAAGGTCGCGTAGATGAGCGAGGTGACGGTCGATCCGATATAGCCAAAGCTCGCGCCGCGTGTCAGAAGGTCTATGTCGACGCCGTGGCGTATCGCGTAGCGGCTTATCGGCAGGCCGACCGCCAGCATGACGAGGCTTGCGACGATAATGGCGGCTACGGCGTTGCTGGTGCCGTAGGATAGCGTGATCGCGCCACCGATGGCTTCGAGCGCGAGGAAGGAAATCGCGCCGATGGCGGTATGGGCAATGCGATTGGACGAAAAGCGGCGCGCGCTTTTCGCGGTGAAGCGCAGCGCGTAATCTTCCAGCGTTTCATCCGCGACCCAGCGGTTATATTCCCGTCGGACCGGGATGATGCGTTGCCGCGCTGCCATGCTGCTCCATTTCCCCTCCGGCACCTTGCTGTGCCGTTTTAAAGAGAGATAGCAGGTAATTCTATGAATGCATATTTCACCCCGGTAACTACGTCATTTAACGTATAAGGAAACGGCTCCCTCTCCCCAATAGTTGGCAGTAACCCGAAAAATCGGGACCAACCAACAGAGAGGGACACGCAATGACATTCCGGTCGCAGATGCTTGCCGCACTTTTTGCAAGCGCGCTCACCATCCCTAGCCTTTCTGGCGCACTCGCCGAAGAAGACACGATCAAAGTCGGTATTCTCCATTCGCTGTCGGGCACGATGGCGATCTCGGAAACGACGCTCAAGGACGCCATGCTGATGCTCATCGAAGAGCAGAACAAGAAGGGCGGCCTTCTGGGCAAGAAGCTTGAGGCTGTCGTTGTCGATCCGGCTTCGGACTGGCCGCTTTTTGCGGAAAAGGCCCGCCAGCTCATTTCGCAGGACAAGGTTGCGGCCGTGTTCGGCTGCTGGACCTCGGTGTCGCGCAAATCGGTCCTGCCGGTCTTCAAGGAACTGAACAATATCCTGTTCTATCCGGTGCAATATGAAGGCGAGGAATCCGAGCGCAATGTGTTCTATACCGGTGCGGCACCCAACCAGCAGGCCATTCCCGCCGTAGATTACCTGATGGAAAACGAAGGCGTCGAACGCTGGGTTCTGGAAGGCACCGACTATGTCTATCCGCGCACGACCAACAAGATTCTGGAAGCCTATCTGCTGTCCAAGGGCGTGAAGCCAGAAGACATCCGCGTCAACTACACGCCGTTCGGTTTCTCCGACTGGCAGACGGAAGTGGCGGCAATCAAGGGTTTTGGCGGTGCAGGCAAGAAGACCGCCGTGGTTTCGACGGTCAATGGCGATGCCAATGTGCCGTTCTATAAGGAACTCGCCAATCAGGGCGTGAAGGCGGAAGATATCCCGGTCGTGGCCTTCTCGGTCGGTGAGGAAGAACTGGCCGGTATCGACACCGCGCCGCTGGTCGGCCATCTCGCAGCCTGGAACTATTTCCAATCCGTCGATAATCCGACCAACGCCAAGTTCATTGAAACCTGGCGCGCTTATACCAAGGACGACAAGCGCGTCACCAACGATCCGATGGAAGCATCGTTCATCGGTTTCAACATGTGGCTGAAGGCCGTCGAAAAGGCCGGAACCACGGATCAGGATGCGGTGATCGACGCGCTGGTCGGCGTTTCCGTACCTAATCTTTCGGGTGGCTATTCGACAATGATGCCGAACCATCACATCACCAAGCCGGTGCTGATCGGCGAAATCCAGTCCAACGGTCAGTTTGAAATCGTCAGCCAGACGCCGGGCCTGATCGTCGGTGACGAATGGTCCGATTATCTGCCGGATTCCAAGAACCTGATCTCCGATTGGCGCAAGCCGATGTCCTGCGGCAACTTTAACGTCGAAACGGGCAAGTGCGGCGGTCAGGGCGGGTCCTGATAACGGGGGATGCAGAGGGCGGGCAGAACGGGCCCGCCCCTTGCAATCACAATAGAGAATGCAGCTATTATTGAGGAAATCAGCCATGGAGCGCCGGATACGGGCCGTCCTGCTCGTCATGTCCGTCCTGTTTGCCGCACTTGCGACGACAGCCCGGGCGGATGAATTTCAGGGGCTTGTCGATGCGTTGGGCAAGGCGAATTTTGCCCAGATGCAGGAACGAATTTCCGAGCTTGCGGGCACCGGCGACACGCGCGTCGTGCCTGTGCTGAACGCGCTTGGCGATGGCGATCTTTATGCACGCAAGTCGGATGGTCGTGTCTTCATCACGAAAGCATCCGGCGCTAATTTCCAGCTTACCGATCCGGTCGGCGGTGAAGCGGCGGGCGAGGCGCCCAAAGCCGCGATGGACAAGGTCAAGGTCAATAATTCCGTCCGCCGCGCGGTTCGCACGGCCTTGGGCGGTCTCACGCTGATGAGCCCCAACCGGGCCGAACGGCTGAAGGCTGCGGAGATCGTTGCCGCAAGCGCCGATGCGGATGCGCTTGAGCCGATCGAGGCGGCACTGGCCAAGGAACAGGACGACGCGATCCGCGCCCTTCTGGAAAAGGCGCAGGCTGCGGCGCTGCTGGCATCGGACCGTCCGGTTGCCGACAAGCTCAAGGCGACGCAGTTTCTTCAGGACAATGGCGATCGTTCCACTTTGTCGGTTTTGAATGCCGCCCGCGCCAATGCGCAGCCAGAGCTTGCCGCCGCGCTCGATACAGCCATCGGTCATATCGAACAAAGGCAGGCTTTCTGGGACGCCGGGCAGAATGTCTGGTACGGGCTGTCGCTCGGCTCCGTCCTGCTGCTTGCGGCCATCGGCCTTGCCATTACCTTCGGCGTCATGGGCATCATCAACATGGCGCATGGCGAAATGGTCATGCTGGGCGCCTATGTCACTTTCATGGTGCAGGAGGTCATCCGCACCAGCTATCCCGGCCTGTTCGACTGGTCGCTGGCCATCGCCCTACCATTGGCGTTCCTGTTCACCGCGCTGGTCGGTCTGGTGATCGAGCGCGGCGTCATCCGGTTTCTCTACGGGCGTCCGCTTGAAACATTGCTGGCGACCTGGGGCATTTCACTCATCCTGCAACAGGCCGTGCGCACGGTGTTCGGACCGACCAATCGTGAAGTCGGCAATCCATCCTGGATGTCGGGTGCCTTTGAACTCGGCGGCATGACCGTGACCTGGAACCGCCTGTGGATTATCGTGTTTTCGCTGGCCGTGTTCTTCACGCTGCTGGCGGTCTTGAAGCGGTCGAACTTCGGCCTGCAAATGCGCGCCGTCACGCAGAACCGCCGCATGGCGTCGTCAATGGGCATTCGCACGCCTTATGTCGATGCTTTCACCTTTGCGCTCGGTTCCGGTATTGCCGGCATGGCGGGCGTGGCCCTGTCGCAGATCGATAATGTGTCGCCCAATCTCGGGCAGGGTTATATTATCGACAGCTTCATGGTGGTGGTGTTCGGCGGTGTCGGCAATTTGTGGGGTACACTCGTCGGCGCCTTCTCGCTCGGTATATTGAACAAGTTCCTCGAACCTTATGCCGGCGCGGTGCTCGGCAAGATTCTGGTGCTGGTCCTCATCATTCTCTTTATCCAGAAGCGCCCGCGCGGTTTGTTCGCTCTCAAGGGCAGGGCGGTGGAAGCATGATCACGGCATTTCTGTTCAAAAAACTCGACCGCGGTGTCTTTATCGCTGCTGCAATCCTGATCGCGGCTGCACTGGTCATTCCGGCTCTCAATCTGCTGACGGGGCCGGATCATCCGCTGCATGTGCCGACCTATATGGTGTCGCTCATCGGCAAATATCTGACCTATGCCATGCTGGCGCTGGCGCTTGATCTGGTCTGGGGTTTCTGCGGTATTCTCTCGCTCGGCCATGCCGCCTTCTTCGCACTCGGCGGTTATGCCATGGGCATGTATCTGGTGCGGCAGATCGGCGCGCGCGGCGTCTATGGCAATCCCGGCCTGCCGGATTTCATGGTGTTCCTCAATTGGAAGGAACTGCCGTGGTACTGGTTCGGCTTCGATCATTTCTGGTTTGCTTTGCTGATGGTGCTACTGGTGCCGGGGCTGCTGGCTTTCGTCTTCGGCTGGTTCGCCTTCCGCTCCCGCGTCACCGGTGTTTATCTGTCGATCATCACGCAGGCGATGACCTATGCCCTGATGCTGGCCTTTTTCCGCAACGAGATGGGTTTCGGCGGCAATAACGGCCTGACCGATTTCAAGGATATTCTGGGTTTCAACATTCAGGCAGACGGTACGCGCGCCGCACTCTTCGCTGCTTCCGCACTCGTGCTGGCCGTCGCGCTGATCTTCAGTTCGGCAGTCGTCAAATCGAAATTCGGCAAGGTGCTGGTCAGCGTGCGCGACGCGGAAAGTCGCACGCGTTTTCTGGGCTACCGTCCGGAAAACTACAAGCTCTTCATCTTCACGGTTTCGGCGATAATGGCGGCGGTGGCGGGCGCGCTTTATGTTCCGCAGGTCGGCATCATCAATCCGGGCGAATTCACGCCAGCGAATTCTATTGAGGTTGTGATCTGGACGGCCGTGGGCGGACGGGCAACACTGGTGGGGCCGGTGATCGGGGCCGTGCTGGTCAATTTCGGCAAGAGCGTCTTCACAACGGCTTTCCCGGAAATGTGGCTGTTCGTGCTCGGCGCGCTCTTCGTTGCCGTTACCCTGTTCCTGCCGAAAGGGATTGTCGGCACGTTCCGCGCCTTCATGGCGTCGCGCAAACCGGCAACCACCCCATCCGGCGATGAGGCCAAACTGCAAGCAACGGCTGCGGAGTGAGAGATATCATGACCGAAAGCACCAACAGCCTGCTCTATCTCAACGGCGTATCCGTCTCGTTCGATGGATTCAAGGCGCTGAACTCGCTATCCTTCGTGATAGAGCCCGGCGAGCTGCGCGCTATTATTGGCCCGAATGGCGCGGGCAAAACCACGATGATGGATATCATCACCGGCAAGACCAAACCGGATGAGGGCGAAGTCTTCTTCGAGGGCAATATCGATCTGACCAGGAAGGATGAGGCCGATATCGCCCAGATCGGCATTGGCCGCAAATTCCAGAAGCCGACCGTATTCGAGAGCCACAGTGTCTGGGACAATATCGAGCTTGCGCTGGACCGCAAGCGCGGTGTGTGGGCGACATTGCTCTACCGGCAGGACAAGGCGGATCGCGAGCGCATCGAAGAAATATTGAAGACGGTGCGGCTATGGGCGCGGCGCGACGAACTCGCCGCCAATCTTTCGCACGGGCAGAAACAATGGCTCGAAATCGGCATGCTACTGGCGCAGGAGCCCAAGCTTCTGCTGGTCGACGAGCCAGTGGCGGGCATGACGGATGCCGAAACCGCCGAGACGGCCATTCTCCTGAAGGAGATCGCCAAAACACATTCGGTCGTGGTGGTGGAGCACGATATGGGCTTCATCCGCGAGCTGGGCGTCAAGGTGACCTGTCTCGCAGAAGGCAGCGTGCTTGCGGAAGGGTCCATCGATTTCGTCAGTTCCGATCCGAAGGTGATCGAAAATTACCTTGGGCGCTAGAAAGGCTACAGATGTTGAGCGTTGAAAATGTGAGCCTTCACTATGGCGCGGCGCAGGCCCTGCGCGGGGTGTCGCTGAAGGCAGAAGCGGGGCGCATCACCTGTGTTCTGGGCCGCAACGGTGTCGGCAAGTCCAGCCTGCTGCGCGCCATTACCGGGCAACAGGCGCTGAGCGGCGGGCATGTCGTGTTCGACAATGAAGACATGAAGGGCCTGCCGCCCTATGCGCGCGCCAGCCGGGGTATGGGTTATGTTCCGCAGGGGCGCGAGATTTTTCCGCTTTTGACGGTGAAGGAAAACCTCGAAACCGGCTACGCCTTGCTCAAACGCTCCGAACGCTTCATTCCCGACGAGATATTCAATCTCTTTCCGGTGCTGAAGGATATGCTGCCGCGTCGCGGCGGCGATCTGTCCGGCGGCCAGCAGCAGCAATTGGCAATCGGTCGCGCCATGGTGCTGAAACCGCGCATTCTGGTGCTCGACGAACCGACGGAAGGCATCCAGCCTTCCATCATCAAGGATATTGGTCGCGCCATCCGCTATCTGCGCGATTCCACCGGCATGGCCATTCTGCTGGTCGAACAATATCTCGATTTCTGTCGCGAACTCGCCGACCATGTTTATATCATGGACCGTGGTGAGATCGTTCTGGACGGTCCAGCGGAGGTTCTCGACACACAAAGGGCGCGGAACCATCTCATGGTTTAGAGAGCGATGATGAATTGTGTGGATCACACCATATATTTGTCCCAGAAGCCGCTTTGCGGCGCGATTTGCTCGACCACATCCACCCACAAGCCAGTTGGATCTGCGAAGCCAAAGCGGCGCTGGCCGAAAGGCTCTTCAGTGAGCGGATAAGTAATTGGCAGCCCCCTGCCTGCCAGTTCCTCATGGGCGGCCTTTGCGTCCGCAACTTCCATTTCGAAGCAGAGTCCGCTTCCGGTGTAGATTTCGGGGCCGGGGGGCGACGAAGGATGATCCGGTGTCATGAAGGCGATTGAGGCCGTTCCGCCCTCTGCGACGAGCAGGCAAAACCATGAACTATCGAAAGCCACCTCAAACTCAAGATATTTAGCCCAAAAGTCGCGTGCCGCGTTTTTGTTTGGGGTGACGATGATGGGGTAGCGGTCGGTAAATCGCATACTGGCCTCCTTGCCTAATATAAACAAACAGACTATCTGTTTTTATGGCAGACTTAAAAACAAACAGACTGTCTGTCAATAAAATTCTGAAGGAAGCGGCCATGACCAAGAATGAACTTCGCACGAGCCAGACCAAGGGGCGGTTGGTTGCTGCGGCGCGAACATTGTTTGCCCGGGAAGGCTATGCCCCAACCAGCACGGAGGCGATTATAGCTGCAGCCGGTGTGACACGAGGTGCGCTCTATCATCACTATCGGGACAAGTCGGAGTTATTCGAGGCGGTGTGTCGCGATCTCGCCGTTGATGCCGCTGAGGAGATCCGAATCGCAACCGAGGGTTTGACCAATCCTGTCGAGGCGCTGGAGCAGGGTTCTCTCGCGTGGATTGACTTTATGCTCCGACCGGAAAGCCGTCGCATACTTGTTATCGATGCGCCAGGCGTACTCGGGCGCGAAAGATGGGAAGCGCTTGATCGCGAACTTTCCTTTGATCTCCTCCGCATCGGCGTAGAAGAGGCGATTGATGCCGGCGCCATACGCTTCTCAGCTGGCCCGACTATGCTTGCCATACTGCTCAACGGCGCGATGAACGAGATTGCGTTGCGCGCCGAAGAGGATGACGTCGCTGCATTGAAAGCCGGGCTGCTAGAGTTGCTTGGCGCGCTGAAGTCTTGATTGCGGCCAAGCTCTTACGCATCCGACTATGTCGCAGCATACCCGGCGCTGGCCCGCCCGTGCGTCCTCCTTCAGAGCGGCATTATCCAGCGTCGCTTCTGCGATAAAAGTGGTGCATTGACTCCTCATAAAAAGTGGCTATAACTACAAATGCAGACTGAAGATTTAAGACCATCTGCGAGGGTGGTCTTATTGTGTCTGGAATCCGGATAAGTCCTCTTGCAGATGTCATAGCGACGTTGGGAGGACGCCGTAATGCACGGAAGCAAAATAGCCCTTAGGGGCGTACCGGATATCATTTCCTACATAGATGCGAATGACGGCATTCGAGGCCGCGCCGGTGTCATCTGGTGGCTCGCCCTTGGTGGCCTGTTTCTTGATGCCTTCGCCAATTCGGCATTGAGCGCAGGCCTTGGGCCAATGACACGCGATCTGGGACTGGACGCGGCGCAGGTCGCATTGATGACCTCATTCGCCGCGTGGGTGTCGATCGCGTTCAATCCGATTGGTGGCTGGATTGCCGACCGTTGGGGTCGTATGCGCCCGCTGATATTCGCAAAGCTCATCGCGCTCATCGGCGCAGTGCTGGTGATGACCGCGCATTCCTATGAAGTCATTCTGTTGGGACGCTTCTTCGTTGGCGCCGCCTACGGTATCGACTTTGCCATCGCCATGGCCGTCCTTGCCGAGTTCACCCCTGCGCGCCTGCGCAGCCGTCTCAATACATGGCAGGGCATCTGGTACACAGCCGTTTGTACCAATGTGCTTCTGGCCATGCTGTTCTACAGCTGGGATGTGGGTGATGCGATCTGGCGCTATTCCGTCGCGGCCACAGGTATCTTTGCCTTTGCCATCATGGTGCTTCAGGCAGTGTTCATGGTTGAAAGCCCGATCTGGCTTGCCCGCAAGGAAAGGCTGGAAGAGGCCGCCCGTGCGATGACCCGCATCTATCATCGCGATTTCGTTGCCGCTCTTCCGGAAGACCGTCTACCGGTTCTCAATCAGGCCCGCCGCGGCATTGCCAATGTTGCCCTGATTTTCCGTGGCATCTATCTGCCCCGCACTATTCTAGCGGCCACTGTCCAGATCGGGCAATCCATCCAGTATTTTGCTGTGGGCTGGTATCTACCCCTCATCAGTGCGGCGCTGTTCGGCAAGGATTTCATCTATGCCATGTTGGGCACGCTGGTGTTCAACGTATTCGGTATCATCGGCGGCTTTTCTTCACCTGTCATCGGGCGCGTGCTTGGCCTGCGCAAGGCTTCCGCCATCGGTTTTGGTGCAGTCTTCGTCATGCTGGTCATCATGGGCCTGTTCCATGACACCATGCCGACATGGCTCGCGGTGATCGTGCCTTCTCTGTTCATCCTGTTCCATTCCGGTGGTCCGGGCGCAAACGGCAAGAGCCTGTCGTCGCTCTCGTTCCGAAGCGAACTGCGTGCGGGCGCCAACGGCATCATCGGTGCACTCGGCGCCATGGGAGCGGCCCTTGGCCTGCTGGTCTTTCCGCTCTTTCGTGAGAGCTACGGCCTCGGCCCGACATTCCTGATCCTGTCAGTGGTTCCACTGATCGCTTGCATCATCTGCTCGATCATTCAGTGGGATCCGACCCGCACCAAGGTCAGCCCAGATGACGAGCCAAATGCGCCGCAGTTCGAAGGCGACCGGTAACAACGGAGGATAATGTGAACGGACGCAGACAGGCCATTCTGGCCATTGATGAAGGAACGTCCGGAACCAGGGCCGCGCTTGTCGCGGCCGACGGTTCGGTCTCCGCCGTCAATTACACGACGGTTGCCGTCTCTTCACCACGTCACAACGTGGTGGAGCAGGACGCCGATGTTCTTTTGCAAAAGACCATCGAAATGTGCGGCAAGACCATTGCAGCCGCACGTGATGCGGACGTGGAGATTGCTGCAATGGCAATCGCCACGCAACGCGCCACCGGTGTTCTGTGGGATACGCAAACGGGCCGGGCGCTGGTTCCCGCCATGGTCTGGCAGGATTCGCGCTATGCCGAAGAACTGAAACCACTCGGAGCCGTCTGGGACGCGAAACTCGTGTCGCTTGCCGGACGTCCTGTGGGCGGACGCGCGATCTATCTATGGGCGGCGCGCCACATGCAGGAGACGCCCGCCGTGCGGGAGGCATGGAAAGCGAAAAGGCTTGCTTTCGGCACGGTCGACACGTGGCTGCTGTGGAATCTGTCCGAAGAACGCAAGGCCGTCACCACGCCGACGAATGCGACTTCTGCCGGTGCCTATATTCTCGCTGAGAACCGCTACTTCACCGAATGGGTGGAGGCGCAGGATTTTCCGCTGGAGCTGTTGCCCGCGCTGAAACAGGATGCTGACGATTTCGGTTATACGCGCCAGGATATTCTCGGTATCCGCGTGCCGATCAAGGCGTCTTGCGGTGATCAGCTCGGTGGTCTTGTCGGTCTTGGCTGTCACGATGCAGGGCAAGCCATGTGCGTACACGGTACGGGCAGTTTCGTCGATCTTGTGATCGGAAAGCAGACGCCAAAGAATCCCGGCCTCTACGAGGCAACTTTCACCATGACGGCCTGGCGGAGCGAGAACCTCTCGCATTTCGCGGTCGAGACTTACGCCGCCACAACCGGATCGGCGCTCAACTGGCTCTGTAATGAAATGCGCTGGTTCGAGAATGCCAAGGAAATCAGCGAACTGGCTGCAACTGTACCGTCTTCCGATGGCCTGTTCTTCATGCCGACCCTGACGGGATTGCGCCAGCCAAACATCGTTCCCGATGGCCGGGCATCACTGACCGGGCTCTCGATGGCACATAGCCGGGCGCATCTTGCTCATGCCATTCTGGAAGGTATTGCGCATTCGGTCGTTTCCTGTGCGGAGGCGAGCTCTAAAGTGGCGGGCGTTCCGGTTCGGGAAGTGGTAGCAGGCGGAGGGCTTTCCTCCAGCGATACGCTGCTTCAGCTGCAGGCCGATCTCAGCGGTGTGCCGGTGCGGCGCATGGCGGATCAGGATCGCGCGAGCCTGCGGGGAACCGCATTTCTGGCAGCCAGCGATGGCTTGCTCTGGAGCGACCTTGCTGAAGCTCGCGGCACGCTGCCCGAAGGCAATCTTTTTATCCCCAAGACCAGCGAAGCGGAAAGACAGGACCGCAGAGCGCGGTGGCATTCCCTCACGGATGAGGAAGTCGCACGCGTTCGATCCGGTCACTATCATTAAACAGGAGTTGAAATGCTGAATCTGCGCTCCCGGCGCGCGGACAAGGATCGCGCCCGGATGATCCGCACCGAACCGCTGCGGCTGAACCGTTCGGAACAGGAAGACCGTCTTGCCACCGAAACCTACGATATTCTGATCGTCGGCGGCGGCGTGACCGGGGCTTACTGCGCCTTCGACGCAAGTCTGCGCGGCTTTCGTGTTGCGCTGGTCGAGAAGGATGATTTCGCATCCGGTACATCATCGAAATCCTCCAAGATGGTGCATGGCGGCTTGCGCTATATCGAACAGGGCAATCTTGGGCTGGTTCGTCATTCCCTGCTGGAGCGCCAACGCCTGCGCCGCAACGCAAGCCATCTGGTGCAGCGCCTGCCTTTCCTGTTCCCCATTCTTGAAAGGGATGGTGTGTTCGACTCGCGCTTTGCCAAGGCGTTTGAAGGCTTGCTCTGGACCTATGATCTGGCAGGCGGATGGCGCGAAGGCATCCTGCATCAGAAGCTGACTGCGGCGGAAGTGCTGGCGCATTGCCCGACCTTCAAGGACGAGTATCTGCGCGGTGGCCTGATGTATTTCGATGCCCGCGTCGACGATGCGCGCCTGACGCTGGCGCTTGCCCGCTCGGCCGGTTTTCATGGGGCGACGGTCCTCAACCACTCGAAAGTTGCCGAGATCACCCGCAGTTCGGGCCGGGTTGATGGCGCAATCGTTCATACCGTCGAGGGCAAGGAAATCCGGGTGCGCGCCAAGGCCGTCATCATGGCGACGGGCGTATGGCTGCGCGACTGGATGGGCCTTGGCAAGGACGGCGAAAAGCCGTTGCATGTGCGCCCCGCCAAGGGTGTTCACGTGGCGATCCCCTGGCTGAAAATCCGCAACGACTGCACGGTGACGGTGCCGGTGCCGGGCCGTAGCCGCCGGGCGACCATCACGCGCTGGGGCAATGTCTCCTATCTCGGCACGACCGATGAGGATTATCAGGGCGATCTCGATGATGTGCATTGCACCCGCCGAGAACTCGATTTTCTGATCGAGGGCGCTTGCAGCGCGCTCAATATCGATCTGACGCCAGATGATGTCGTCGGCAGCATTGCCGGATGTCGTCCGCTGGTCGCCGCTTCATCGGGCGGCAGCACCATGGACGTCAAACGCGACCATTCCGTGCATGTTGCGCCTGATGGCCTTGTCACGATTGTGGGCGGTAAGCTGACGACGTCGCGCCATATGGCCGAACAGACGGTGGATGCCGCCGCGAAAGTTCTGGGTGATCGCCGCCGTTGCACCACCAAGAAAGCCTTTTTGCTCGGTGCCGCCGGTTATGACGCGCAGGCAATCGTCGCTTCGGGTGGCATGGAGGCGCATCTGGGCGAACGTTACGGTACGGAATCGCGCTTCGTCAGTGATCTGATGGCCGCTCGTCCTGAACTTGGCCAACCGATTGTGGAAGGGTTGCCCTATACCGGCGGCGAAGTCATCTACGCCGCCCGGCATGAACTTGCCCGGACCATCGATGACGTGCTGTCGCGTCGTATGCGTGCCCGCCTGATGGCGCGCGATGCTTCCGCCCGTGCCGCCGCCAAGGTGGGCGCTTTGCTGGGTGAGGAGCTTGGTCTCCCCCAAACCGAAATCGACCGTCAGGTCGCCGCTTATGTGGCTGCGACCGAAAAAGAAAAATCCATTCTCATAGGAGCGAACTGAATATGATCAGCAAGGAAGCCATCAAACGTGGTTATAATCGTGGAAATTATGTCGTTGGCGCACCGACCCAGCCGCATTATGCCGGCAGCATCAAGGAAATCGGCACCGAGGCCGATCTGGCTCAGAACGCCGTTGCCGTAGACGCTGCTCTCGTTGAAAAGCTGCGGGGCGTTGCAGACGAAGTTCTGACAGCGCGCGAAGATGTCGTCGTGAACACCCGCGACTGGTGGGCGCGCACCATGGTCGCGGAAACGGGTGGAAAGCCCGCAACGGTCGACGGCGTATTCGTTCGCGTTTCGACGGTCGAACAGGTTCAGTCCGTCATGCGCCTTGCGCATGAAGCAAAAGTTCCGGTTACGGTTTCTGCCGGACGCTCCAACGTTACGGGCGCGGCACTCCCGTTGCGCGGCGGTATTGTGCTTGATGTCTGCAATCTCAACCGTTTCGTCAGCTTCGATGCGGACAGCCAGATCGTTGAAGTTGAAGCTGGCATGTTCGGCGATATTTTCGAGGAGATGATCCAGCGCGACTTTGGCATGACCATGGGCCATTGGCCGTCCTCATTCGGTATCAGCACCGTGGGCGGCTGGATCGCTTGCCGCGGCGCAGGTCAGCTTTCGACACGCTATGGCAAGATCGAGGACATGGTGTACGGCATGGAAGTCGTGCTGGCGGACGGTTCGCTGGTGACGGTTGGAAACTATGCCCGTGCAGCCATCGGACCCGATCTCCAGCAGCTATTCATTGGTTCGGAAGGCACGCTTGGCATTATCGTGAAGGCGCGCTTTAAGCTGCATCGTCTGCCGGATTATGCCCGCGCGATCGCTTATGGCTTCAAGAGCTTCGGCATCGGTCTGGAAGCCTGCCGCCGTATCATGCAGGGCGGCGCCAATCCCGCAGCACTGCGTCTTTACGACGAGCTGGAAAGCGGTGTGCAGTTCGGCCTGCCGGAAAGCAACGTGCTGTTGATCGCGGATGAAGGCGCTCAGGAAATGGTCGACGCCGTGACGGCGATCAGCGAGAAGGTTTGCGCCGAACTCGGTGACAAGCTCGATGGTGACACGATCTTCGAGAAGTGGCTCGACACGCGCTATCTGACCGGCAAGAGCGCCGAAGGCTTCAAGCGCAGCCCGGGCTTTGTTGCCGATACGCTGGAAATGACGGGATGCTGGCGCGATCTGCCTGCGATCTACGACGAGGTCGTCGCTGCAATCAATGCAGTGCCGGGGACGCTGGCCGGTTCGGCGCATCAGTCGCATGCCTATGTCGACGGCGCCTGCCTCTATTTCTCGCTGCGTGGCGACGTGGAAGTGGAAAAGCGCGCCGAATGGTATCGTGCTGCCTGGGATGCTGCCAATGCCGTTCTAATCAAGTATGGTGCCGCCTTGAGCCATCACCACGGCGTCGGACTGCTCCGCGCGCCTTACATGAAGGACGCTCTGGGTTCTGCGTTTCCTCTCCTTGAAACGGTGAAGAAGGCGCTCGACCCGGACAATCTGCTTAACCCCGGCAAGCTCGGACTTTCGCTCGACATGCCAAGAGACGGAAAATGATGGAATGACTTTGGACAGAACGATCGGTGAGCGGCTTTTGCGAACGCCAGTGATGGCGACGCTCTACGGCGTGGATAATCTTCAGGCATTTCTGGACAGCAAGGCGGAAGTTGGCATTGTCGCCAACATTGCCTTGCGCCATGTGGCCGAAGTGCTCAACGCGCTTAAGAAAAGCAACAAGCTGATCGTTCTGAACATCGACAGTTGCGAAGGCCTGTCGCAGGACAAGGGAGCTATCGAATTCCTTGCCGAAATTGGCATTTCGGTTCTGCTGTCGACCCGTGTTCCAACAATCCAGAAGGCCGCGCAATGCGGCCTTCTGACCATGCAGAAAGTCTTTGTGACCGACCGGTCCACCTGGCCGCGCAGCCTGAAGGCGGTTTCGCAAAGTGGGCCCAATCTGGTGCAGATCATGCCATCGCCCATGCTCGGCTATCTATCTGCAGAGGACAAACGCCGTCTCCCGCCTATCGTAGCTTCCGGCTTTATCTGTGATGAGACCGATGTAGCAAAGGCAATGAAAGAGGGCGCAATTGCCGTTTCGTCAAGCAATAAATCCCTTTGGGACTATAGCAGGCGCAAGCCATAATCACACATTGATGACAGCTGACGGTGGAAGCGGCTGTTCTAGAGCGGTTCCGGTTAAAACGGAATCGAGGAACCGCTCTATCTATTTGTTTTTACGCATTATCCTACGCAAAACCGCTACGCACTTTTGCTGGAAATGCTCTAGTGCCGCTTGCACCGCATCTATTCAATAGGCGTTTCACCATCATTCTACTTTGCTTGATGGTTCTGCCACATATCCGCGTCACGCATGCCTGCCCTTCTCATCAGCGCCTACAATGACATCAAAGATTTTTCCCGCGCAGGATTAGCAACTTGTACTCGACGCTGCTCGGAGCAGTGTGAAATATATTTCATTATGTGAATTATATTGACATAGCAAATTTCTTCCGATTATCTGGCTTTACCGGATTTCGAGGAGGAGGTTCGGTCTTCAGGGTTCATCGGCCGCTCGGTAGGGCGACAAAGGATATTGGGAGGGGCTTCGGCCTCAAGGAGGGAACTTGCGCAATTTTCTAAGCACATCCGCAGCGGCGATCCTAGCAACGACGCTATTCACCGGCGTGGCAAGCGCGGAAACGGAAAATCCATTTCGCTGCAAGCCGGGCGAAAAATATGTCATGAACGTCATGGTTTCGGGCGTCGAATATTGGTTCCCGGTTTACGAGATGTTCAAACAAGCCGGTCAGCAGTTCGGTTGCGAGACAGCCTATACCGGCACGCCGGAATATGACGTCAACAAGCAGATCGCTACCTTCGATCAGGCGCTGGCCCAAAATCCGGCGGGCATTCTTGTCCATCCGATGAACTCGGACCCCTTCGTTGAGCCGATCAACCGGGCGATTGATCAGGGCACTGCCGTCGTCACTTTCGCTGCGGACTCACCACTCTCGAAACGTATTTCGTTCATCACTTCGGACAATACCCGCGAAGGCACCTATGCCGCCGACGCGATTGCAAAGAAGATGGGTGGCAAGGGCGAATATGCCGTTCTCGAAAATCCGGGTCAGGATAACCATGACAAGCGCATAGCGGCTTTCATCGCCCGGATGGATGAAAAATATCCAGACATGAAGCTCGTTGGTCGGGCGGCCTCCAACCAGGACCCTAACAAGGCCTATCAGGGGCTTATGAGTCTGGTTCAGGCACACCCAAACCTGGGCGCGGTTTTCATGCCGGAAGCCAACTCGGCGATCGGGGCCTCCCAGGCCAATCAGGAAAGCGGCGGCAAGATCCTCGTCATGTGTGCCGACGTCAATGCCAACATCCTCGATATGATCAAGGCTGGACAAGTGTTCGGCTCGATCAACCCTAATCAGGGCATGCAAGGCTATATGGGCTTCATGATGCTGTGGCTCGCCAAACATCCCGAACTCATTGACCCGATGAACGACTCCAAGCGTTCCGGCTTCAATCCGATGAGCATTCCATTCGTCGACAATGGGCTGTCGATTGTTACGGCAGAGAATGCGGACGACTTTTATTGGGACAAGTACCTGAAGCGGCGGGGCACCAAAGGGATCGACGAGTAACCTTTTGTGTCGGCCATCCGGGATGGTTAAGTTCCGTATGGCCACCGCACGCTTGGGGAGGAGCATGTCATGGTGTCTGTGCCCGTTTTGGAAATCCGCAACGTGAGCAAGCATTTCGGTGCGGTGAAAGCGTTAACGGACGTGAACTTCAGCCTCGCGAAGGGCGAAGTTCATGCGATCTGCGGCGAAAATGGCGCGGGGAAGTCGACGCTCATGAACATCATTGCCGGTGTGGTGCAGCCGACAGAAGGCGAAATCCGCGTAGAGGGTTCGCCGGTCCGGGTAACGTCGCCCACCATTGCGCAGGCTCTTGGGCTTGGTCTTGTCCATCAGGAAATTGCGCTCTGCCCCGATGTGACCGTGGCCGAGAACATGTTCATGGCGGCAACAGATCGTCGCCGTTCGCCCTTCATGAACTACGCCGAGTTACAGCGGAACGCGCAGGCAGTGATGGACCGGCTGGCACCGATTGATGTGCGCCGCAAGGTCTCGGAACTGTCGATCTCCAACCAGCAACTGGTCGAAATTGCAAAAGCATTGACGCTCGATTGCAAAGTTCTGATCTTCGATGAACCAACGGCGGCGCTGACGGAAGCCGAGACAAAGGTTTTGTTCGGTATTATCCGAAACCTGAAATCCCAGGGAATATCGATCATCTATATCAGCCACCGCATGGCCGAAATCTTCAGCCTGTGTGATCGGGTCACCGTGCTGCGCGATGGGCGCTATGTTTCGACAGAGAACGTCGCGGACCTGACGCCGGATGATATCGTGCGTCGTATGGTCGGTCGCGAGATTACGCAGCTCTATCCTGAAAAGCAGGCTTTGGAAGAGCGTACGGAAGAAACCGTTCTGAGTGTCCGTGGTCTTGGGGACAACAGCCGTTTCAAAGACGTCAGTTTCAACTTGCGACAAGGCGAAATTCTGGGTGTTGGTGGGCTGATTGGATCGGGACGTACCGAAATCGCCGAAGGCATCTGCGGATTGCGCCCTGTTCACGAGGGCGAGGTGTTTCTGTATGGGCAGAAGCTTCGGGCGAAGTCTTACGCCGACGCAGTGCAGGCGGGGGTTGTCTATCTCTCGGAAGACCGGAAGGGTTCCGGGGTCTTCCTCGATCTTTCTATTGCCCAAAACATTGCTGTCCTGGACCTGAAATCGCTGACCGGACCGCTAGGTCTATTGAACTCCAAGGCTGAAGCCGAACGCGCACAAGAACTCACCCGTCGGCTCGGCGTGCGAATGGGCGGGATCGGCATGCCTGTCTCGTCGCTTTCGGGCGGCAATCAGCAGAAGGTGGCCATAGCCAAGCAGCTGGCGGTCAATCCGAAGGTCATCCTGATGGACGAACCGACGCGAGGCATCGATGTTGGTGCGAAATCGGAAATCCACCGGCTGCTGCGTGATCTCGCGCGCTCCGGAATTGGCATCATTGTGATTTCATCGGAACTGCCGGAACTTCTCGGCCTTTGCGACAGGGTGCTGGTCATCCGGGAGGGTAGGGTTATGGGTGAAGTCGAGGGCGAAGCGATGACGGAACAAGCGATCATGCGGCTTGCGTCGGGCATTGATGACCCCAAGAATTCGAAGGCATCACAGCATGTCGCATGAACAGGAAACAGGGGCTGGGAAGACGGTCATGACGAGCGCAACAGTGACAACAACCTATGGAAAAGGCGCCTCAGGCTGGAAACGGCTGGGCACGATGCGCGAAGCGGGACTGATCGCGATCATTCTGGCGCTTTGCATCGCCATGAGCTTCGCGTCGCCGCACTTCCTGACATTTGGCAATTTTCGGGCCATGCTGATGTCGTTTTCGGTAGAAGGCATTGTCGTTGTTGGTATGACGATCTTGTTGATCGTCGGCGGCATCGACCTGTCGGTGGGTTCGGTCGTCTGCTTCTCGATGGTTCTTTCGGGGACATTGTTTCTGATGGGGCTCGACCCCTGGAGCGCATCGCTGATCGGCATTATCGCCAGCGGATTGATCGGCTGTGTCATGGGTTTCTTCGTTACGGTCGTGGGCTTGAACCACTTCATCACATCGCTGGCAGCGATGGTGATCGTACGCGGCGTCTGCCTGATCATAACCAAAGGCACCCCGCTGTCGCTCTTCACCTTGCCGCCATCGTTCAAGGCGATCGGGCAGGGCACGTTTCAGGGCGTCCCGATTGTCATTCTGATCTTCGTCGCCGTGGTCGTATTTTTCGATTTCCTGCTGCGTCGTGCAACGGCCTTCCGCAAGGTTTTCTACACCGGCAGCAACGAGAAGGCAGCGCTCTATTCCGGCATCAAGACCAATCAGGTGAAATTCTGGGTAACAGTACTTTGCGCCACGCTGTCGGGTGTGGCAGGCGTTATCTACATGTCCCGCTTCGGTGCAGCGACGCCCACCTTCGGTGTTGGCATGGAACTCAACATCATTGCCGCTGCCGTGATCGGGGGCGCCTCGTTGAGTGGGGGCTCAGGCACGATCCTGGGGGCAATTCTCGGTATTGCCCTGCTTTCGGTGGTCACAAGTTCGCTGATCTTGCTAAACGTCTCGGTCTATTGGCAAGACATGATCAAGGGTTGCATTCTGCTTGCCGCCGTATCGATTGACCATTTTCTTCATAAGCGGAAGGCTGCCTGACATGCCGATTGCCAAACGGAAACCCGCTAACGCGCCGCGCGAGGAAATTGTCGTCGCAAGGCAGATGCATCAGGCCCTGGTCCTGCATTTTCTCGAAGGATTGACACAGGCGCAAATTGCCGACCAGCTTGGCATCTCGCATGCGACGGTAAACCGCCTCATCAAGCGTGGTCGCCAGCTCGGCCTCGTCGAAATCAAGATCAAGTCGCCCGTCGAACCGCTGGTCGACATGGAGGAACAGCTTCTGGCGCTCGGCGGCATCGGTCGTGCCGTGATCGTGCCGACCGTGTCTGACAATCCGCAAACGGCTCTTCAGGCGGTTGGTGAGGCGGCAGCTCGGTTGCTGCTTGAGGAGATTACCGACGGAGATACGATCTGCATCACCGGTGGCAAGGGCGTCAGTGCCGTAGTGGCCGGGCTTCAGGCGCAGCGGCACTTCGCTGTGGAGGTGATCCCGGCGACCGGTTGTGTGCAGGGAAAGCATTATACCGACGTCAATCACGTCTCAACGTTGATGGCGGATCGGCTGGGCGGTCACTCCTACCAAATCCATGCGCCGCTGTTTGCCGATAGTGCGGCTGAGCGTGACATGCTGATGAATATGCGCTCCGTCGCCGACGTGTTCGAACGAGCCCGCGAAGCCAAGATCGCAGTGGTCGGCATCGGTTCGATCCTGACGGATGATTCAAGCTATTACGACCTGCATCCATCTTCCAGCACGGATCGCGCTGCAATCGAGCGTTCTGGCGCGGCATGCGAACTTCTTGCACATCTGCTCGATGATCGGGGGCAGGTCTGCGACTACAGCCTCAACCGTTCGCTGGTGTCATTGACGCTGCCCGAATTCGCTTCGATCCCGACCAAGATCGGTGTGGCGAGCGGGCCGAACAAGGCAGCGCCGATCCTCAGCGTTCTGCGCGGCAATCATCTGGATACGCTGGTGACTGACGAGGCAACGGGCGCTCGGGTATTGGAACTGGCGAATGGCGAGGGGAAATGGATATGAGCGGGCAACAGTTGATAAGAGAGATCGGCAAGTCCGGCGTCTCCGCTTCGGCAGTCGGGCTGGGAACCTGGGCGATCGGCGGCTGGATGTGGGGCGGCACCGACGAAAAAGAATCTATCGCTGCGATACAGGCTTCGCTCGATGCCGGTGTCACGCTGATTGACACTGCGCCAGCCTATGGGCTTGGCCGCTCCGAAGAGATCGTCGGAAAGGCATTGGCCGGACGCCGCGAGAAGGCGGTTATTGCCACCAAATGCGGCCTTGTCTGGCATACGCGAAAGGGGCGGCACTTTTTCGATCAGGACGGCAAGCCGGTCCACCGATACCTCGGTCGCGATGCGATCCAGCACGAGGTTGAAGAAAGCCTGAGAAGGCTTGGAACAGACTATATCGACCTCTACATCACCCATTGGCAGGACCCGACGACACCGGTTGAGGAGACGATGCGGGCGCTGGAGGATCTTCGAACCTCCGGCAAGATCCGGGCGATTGGAGCGAGCAATGTCAGCCGCCATGATCTTGAAGCCTATATTGCGATTGGGGGTCTCGACGCCATTCAAGAGCGATACAGCATGATTGATCGTGAAATCGAGGCAGACCTTCTGCCGCTGACCCGAGACAAAGGCATCGCGACATTGAGCTATTCGTCGCTGGCGCTGGGGCTCTTATCCGGCGCAATAGGGGCAGACCGGGTGTTTTCTGGCGACGATCAGCGCAAGAACAATCCGCGCTTCTCCGTCGGCAATCGGCAGAAGGCGACGGCATTTGCCGACACCATCCGACCGGTTGCTGAAAAGCACAGTGCCAGTATCGCTCAAACGGTGATCGCCTGGACGCTTGCGCAGCCCGGTGTGACCTTTGCGCTCTGCGGAGCGCGTAACCCGGCACAGGCAATGGACAATGCGCGGGCTGGAACAATCCGGCTGGACGCTGCCGATCTTGCCGCCATCGATACGACCATAGCGGTGAAACTGACTGACATGGACAGGTAACGGATCGCCATCATGAAGCGTGAAGAGATATTGGACGGGATCCGCCAGATCCCGAAGGTGGACGTGTGCGTGATTGGCGGCGGCATCAATGGCGTCAGCGTCTTCCGGGAACTCGCGTTGCAAGGGCTAAATGTATTGCTGGTGGAGAAGCACGATTATTGCTCGGGCGCCAGTTCGGCCCTCTCACGCATGGTCCATGGAGGGCTTCGCTATCTGGAAAATGGCGAGTTCAAGCTTGTGAAGGAGTCGCTGGCCGAGCGTGACCGTCTGCTACGCAATGCGCCGCATTATGTTGCGCCGCTGCCGACGACAGTACCTGTGTTCGATATCTTCTCCGGTCTTGGCAACGGCATCGTCCGGTTCCTGGGGTTAAGCCGACGGCCCAGTCGCCGCGGTGCCCTCGCAATCAAAGCAGGCCTCTGCATCTATGATTTCCTGACGCGAAAGCGGGCACTGATGCCGCGTCACCAGTTTCGCGGTCGTCGCACGACGCTCAAAAAATGGCCCGCGCTCAACCGCAATATCAAAAGTTCCGCAACCTATTTTGACGCCTGGGTGAGCCATCCAGAGAGATTGGGGATCGAACTGCTGAGGGATGGTTTGGAGGCGGGCGGTGATGTTTGGGCGTTGAATTACGCAGAACTGCGCCGCACAGAGGATGGGCGCTATCGCGTTGAAGACCATCTCGGTGGCACCTCTGTTACCATCGATCCGGCGTTGATCATCAACGCCACCGGCGGCTGGATCGACATTGCCAATGAAGCACTTTTTTCACCGCAAGCGCGCCCGGCGCCCTTGATGGGCGGCACCAAGGGCTCGCATCTGATCATCGACAATGCGGAATTGCGTGACGCGCTTGCCGATCACATGATTTATTACGAGAACGAGGATGGGCGAATTTGCATCCTCTTTCCCTATCTCGGCAAGGTCCTCGTCGGATCCACGGATATTCGGGTGGACAATCCCGAGGCGGTGCGTTGCGAGGCGGAGGAGCGGGACTATATCCTGCAATCACTCGCCTTCGTTCTGCCAGACATCAGGGTCAGGCCTGACGAGATCGTCTTCCAGTTTTCCGGCGTAAGGCCATTGCCCACCAGCACTGACAGCTTTACCGGACGCATTCCACGGGACCATTTCTGTACGGTCATCGAACAGGGTGACGACGGCCCGTCGGTGTTGTGCATGATCGGTGGGAAATGGACGACATTCCGCTCGTTTGGTGAAATGGCAGCAGATATCGTTCTGGAAAAGCTTGGTCGGCAACGGCTTGTTTCGACAACTGATCGCGCAATCGGCGGCGGTCGCGTATTTCCCGCCAACGCGCTGGTTTGGCTGGCTGGCCTGGCGACAGCGAGGCGTATGTCCGAGGTGCGCATGGCTCAATTGTTCGAGCGTTATGGTACGCATGCCGAGACAGTTGCCGACTTCATCGCCGCAGGACCGGAAAGGCCACTGCCACACCCCGGTTATTCCGAGCGTGAAATCCTGTTCCTGATCCGGGACGAGGCAGTCGAACATCTCGATGATCTGCTTTTGCGACGAACGACGCTGGCCGTTTCGGGTGAGCTTTCGCTCGACATGATGGATGCCGTTCTCGACCTGCTTTCTCAAGAAAAGCGCTGGACCACCACACAGCGTGCCATTGAGCGCGCCCGTTTTCTCAACCTTCTCAGCGAGCGCCACGGCGTCAGCGAAATCATGCTTTCCGCAAGGAACGAACAAAGGAGTACAGAATGCGACACAATAGCAAAGTCCGGATGAACAGGCTGTTTGGCGGCGGGCGCTGCCTTGACGTAGCTATCGATCACGGCGTCTGCAACGAGCCATCCTTTCTGGATGGGCTGGAAGATATTCAGTCTGTCGTCAAGGCGTTGGTCGAGGCGGCACCGGATGCGATCCAGATGAATTACGGCCAGTCAGACCTTCTGCAGGACATTCCGGGGAAGGACAAACCGGCTTTAGTCATGCGTATCGATATGGGCAACCCCTATAATCGCATCCGCCATCGTGACATGTGGGCAGTGTTGCAGAACGAGGCAGAGCCGTTGATCGGTGCAATCGAGATGGATGCGGCTTGCGTCGTCGTCAACCTCTTCATGCTGCCGGACGAGCCTGAGTTGTTCCGTCAATGTGTGCAGAACATTTCCCGCGTGCGAGCCGATTGCGACAAATACGGAATGCCGCTTATGATCGAGCCACTGGTCATGCAGCCGGTCACCGAAAAGGGCGGCTATATGGTCGACGGTGATGCCGAAAAAATTGTGACACTGACGCGGCTTGCGCGCGAAATGGGCGCGGATATCATCAAGGCGGACCCGACGAATAATGTGGAAGATTTCCACCGCGTGGTCGAAGCCGCACGGTGCCCGGTTCTGGTGCGCGGTGGCGGCAAGGAAGATCTTCGTGCGGTGTTCGACAAATCTGCGAACTTGATGCGGCAAGGTGCGTTGGGCATGGTCTATGGGCGCAACATTTATCAGCATGCCAATCCCAATGCGGTCGTGCGAGGGTTGATGGCCATTATCCATGGGAATGCGAGCGGGGAAGAGGCATTCGAACTTTATCTGAAGGGCTAAAGCAGAGATTTTGGACCTTGGGAGGGGTTCTATATGGGAGAATATCTTTTAGGGCTCGACGCTGGAAACACCGTTATCAAGGCGGTGATCTTCGACCGAACAGGTCATGAAATTGCGGCTGCTTCCGAGGAGGGACGCAGCCGCATGCCATGCCCAGGCCATGTAGAGCGTGGTCTGGATGAGCTATGGACGAACGCACGGCACGTGATCCGTAGCTGTATCGAGCGTGCAGGGATATCGCCGGCTGAAATTATCGCAATCGGTTGCGCAGGCCATGGCAACGGACTTTATGCGCTGGACCGGGATGGCGCGCCGCTCATCGGCATCCAGTCGATCGATACGCGTGCGACCGGGCTGGTCGAGCAATGGGCCGCTCGGGGTGTGGGCGAGCGCACCCAGCCGATCGCGCGCCAGCGCCCCTGGCCATCGCAGACGCCGACCTTGCTTGCATGGTTGAAACGAAACCGGCCGGAGTTGTTCAGCAACATCGGCACGGTGTTCTTCTCGAAGGATTTCGTCGTCAATCGCCTGACTGGCCAACGCGTCAGCGAGGTTTCGGACATGTCCGGCGCGGGTCTGCTCAATCTGGCGACGCGCCGCTATGACAAGACCTTGATGGCAGCCTATGGCCTTGAAGATTGTATCGACCTCCTTCCTCCGCTGATCGAAAGCGCTGATATCGCGGGTACTGTCACGCAAGAAATTGCGGCGCAGACGGGGCTCGCTGCGGGAACGCCGGTGGTTGGGGGGCTATTCGACGTTGTCGCTTCGGCGCTCGGCTCAGGCGTCTCGCGCACCGGTAGCGCCTCAATCATTGCAGGCACCTGGAGCATCAATCAGGTCATTATCGACGGACCGGACCTCAATGAACCGGTATTCATGTCCTCGACATTTGATCGTACCCGCTACATGGCGATGGAGAACAGCGCGACCTCGGCCGCCAATCTGGAGTGGCTGGTCAAGGAGTTCTTCGAAGGTGAGAATGCGGACGGTGGTTCACCCTTCGATGCGTGCTGTGCCTTGGCCGGAGCGATCACGCCAGCAGCGGACGATCCGCTTTATCATCCCTACCTCTATGGTGCCCAGCAAGACGGTCACGCTCGCGCTGGTTTCTACGGTATCGCGGGTTGGCACACCAAAGGACATCTTGTTCGGGCGCTTCTCGAAGGTGTCGCTTTCGGTCATCGCCAGCATGTCGAGAGGATTCGCAGAGCGGGTGCCGTGTTCAACGAAGCCGTGCTTTCAGGCGGTGGGGCTCGCAGCCTGATATGGCCTCAGATATTCGCGGACATACTCGGCCTTCCTGTATCCGTCAGCCGTTCGCGTGAAACTGGTGCGCTCGGAGCGGCGATTGCCGCCGGAACCGGTGTCGGGCTTTTTGCCGATTTCAGCGAAGGTGCAGCCGCCATGGTCAAGGCCGAGCGGCATTACCTTCCGGACGCGTCGCTGGAAGGGCATTACGCCCGACGCTATACCCTTTTTAACAATATAGACGAGGCTATGAGACCGATCTGGCGGCGGTTGAATGCGACACAGTCCGCCGATTACGGAGTGCCGAGGGAAACCAGCTCGCCCTGTTGCCAGACGGCATGAATTTTTCGCGTATTGGTGATGTCATCCAGCGGGTTGGCATCAAGGACGATCAAATCGGCCCGCTGTCCTTCGGCAATCTTGCCCCTGTCGGTCAATTTCAGCAGCGCTGCGGCCTGCTCGGTTGCTACGCCGATTGCCTGAACGGGCGGGAGTCCTGCATTGACCAGATGTTCCAACTCGCGATGTTCGGCGAAGCCGGGTATACGTTCTGGAAAAGCACCTGCATCCGCACCAAAGCCGAATTTTACACCGCCAGCCTCTATCAATTTTGACAAATTGCGGAGGTTCATTTCCACATCTTGTCGCGCTTTTTGTGCCCGTTCGCTGGTAGCTGTCTTTTCGCGCCATTCTGCGCTGGAAAACTGGTCTTTCAGTTCAGGGCTTAAAGCCGATTGCAGGAAGGGGTTTTCCAGTAGCAATGGCTGGTCGGCGAAAATATAAGTTGCTTCGTCCATGTGCACCGTTGGAATATACCACGTACCCTTCTCGCGAAGAGCATCGATAAACTCCTGATCGATCTCAACGTCGCGAACACCGTGGGCTAGAATATCAGCGCCCGCAGCGACCAGCTTTTTGGCGTGGTCGAGTGTGTAGACATGGGCGGCGACAGCGAAACCCAGTTGGTGTGCTTCATCGATTGCTGCGCGAAAACAATCCTCGCTCATCGGTTGGATAGGTCCGAATGTGTCGATCCATAGCTTGATGATATCTATCGGTTGCTGCGCCATTTGGCGAACGACCTGACGCGCTTCTTCCGGTATCTGCGGACGTGGTGACAGACCGTCAGGGGCAAATATTCCCGCACCTGCTGTCATGAAGGACGCACCGTATTGCGGGTTATTGCGCATGTTTTCGCGGGTTTTGGGCTCGGGCGTGGGGGTCATGCCCAGCGAAACCACCGTGCCGATACCGTAAGCCTGAAACTGGCGTAACGCTGCATAAGCGTTTTCCGGTGTGAAATTATGTCGTCCGCCCGTCGTGCCCTTGATAAGCCCGACATGGGCGTGGTTGCTGGTGAATGCGGGGATCAGATATCGTCCTTGATAATCGACAATCTGCGCATTCTGCAAAGCTGCTGCCGTATTGTCCGTTTCGTTAAGGACCGCTGAAATAGTTCCATTCTCAATCAGGATCGCGCCGGGGCCAGACATCTCCTGGCCTATCAGCATGCGTATATTGGTCATCGCCAGTCTTGTGCCGCCACTACCGTAATTCCGTGTGTAGGCGCTGTTCGGTGCTATGCCACCGGCTATAAGTGTACCGATAAGAGTATTCACATTGCGTCGGGTCAATTTGGTCATCGTGATACCACTCCTGGGTTAGATTGAGAGGTAGGACGCCTTTGGCGAACAATGTTGCTGGCTGTGATGTAGGGACCTCTTGAGATGCTGGCCGGAGCCATATCGGGTCTGATATGGCTCCGGTTTGATGGAGCTGATGCTAGAATGGATAATGCTGCTTGGGGTCTTCGATTGTGATCCATCGAAGATTGGTAAAACTGTCTATGCCTGCGGACCCGCCAAATCTACCAGAGCCGCTGTCTTTGACGCCGCCGAAAGGCATTTGTGGTTCATCTCCCACCGTCGGCCCATTGATATGGCAAATGCCGGCATCAATTTTACGCGCAACCTTGAGCGCGCGGTCGATATTCTGGCTGAATACGGCAGAGGACAGACCATACTCCGTGTCATTTGCAAGCTCGACGGCATGATTGTCATCGCGGGCGCGCACCACGCAGACGACCGGTCCGAATGACTCCTCGCGAAACAGACGCATTGCGGGTGTAACCCTGTCGACAATCGTGGCTGGCATGATTGTTCCGCTTGCCGTGCCCCCAGTTGTGATTGTGGCACCGGATTCTTTGGCATCGGCAACCAGTTCGAGCACCCGATCAACTGTGCCTTGCGCGACGACAGCGCCCAGAGCGACTTTCTCGCGTGGATTGCCGCTTGGCAATGCTGAAGCCCGTGCCGTAAACCTGGTCACGAATTCATCGGCGATTTTTTCATCGACAATGATGCGTTCGGTGGACATGCAGATTTGCCCCTGATTCATGAAGGCACCGAAAATCGCCGCGTTGACGGCGCCATCAAGATCGGCATCATCCAGTACGACCAATGGCGCCTTGCCTCCCAGTTCTAGAAGCACAGGCTTGAGGTGTTTGGCAGCTTCAAGAGCGATGATCTTCCCCACCCGCGTGGAACCCGTGAAGTTGATCCGCTTAACGAGAGGATGCGTTACAAGCGCGTTGACAACTTCCGGTGCGTCATCAGCGCTGTGGCTGACAATATTGAGAACACCTTTTGGCAGACCCGCTTCAATCATTACGTCGCCCAGCATGCGATGCAGTCGCGGGCACATCTCGGACGATTTGAGAACAACCGTATTGCCACAGGCAATGGGCATCGCAAAGGCGCGTACCGCCAAAATGACAGGGGCATTCCATGGCGCCATTCCAACCATGACGCCAACAGGTTCGCGTACGGCCATGGAAAGGGTTCCAGGCTTATCGGATGGAATGATCTCGCCCTTGATCTGGGTTGTTGCGGCGGCGACTTCGCGCAGGATTTTGGCAGCCAACCCGACGTTGAATCCGATCCACGGGGCAGTCGCCCCGGTTTCAGCGATGCCGCAGGCGGTGAATTCGCCGATCCTGGCTTCGAGAAGATCTGCTGCTTTGAGCAGGATGGTGCGGCGCTCGCTCGGGCCGACTTCGGACCATTCTGCGAAGGCTGTTGCCGATGACTTGACGGCCCTGTCGATATCAGGCTGCCGGGCGGCGGGCGCTACAGTGGCCTCTTCTCCGGTGACGGGGTCAATACGGGTAAAGGTCGCGCTGCCCAGTGCCGGAACATCCTGGCCATCTATCAGCAGTCCAATATTCATCTAATCCTCCCATTTTTGGAATTGAGGTGTGTTCAACTGGCGTGGGTTGCCGTTCCGTAGAAGGCGATCTGCACTTTCTTTGCGGCAGCCCGGAGTTTGGCTGCGAGATCATTGGCGATCAGCGGTTCCATCCGGCTTTTTGAACTGAAGACTGAAAGGCCGCAGATCATTTTGCCGGAGGGGTTAAGGACTGGCACAGCCAGCGCATAGACATCGGGCTCCCGTTCACCCCGATTAAACGCAAGGCCGGACTCTCGAATATCCTGCAGTTCGGCGATGAGCCCCGACCGGTTTGGCACAAAGCCCTCATTGATCGCCTTGAGCTCAACGCGCTCAAGATAGGCATCAAGCGCGGTTTCACTTAAATGGGCGAGCCACAATTTGCCATGCGCGCTGGCATAGGCTTCAAGATGACTGCCAAGCTGTATCGATACGAACATCGGCCGATCCGGCAAGGCACGGGCGATACAAATCGCGCTTTCACCGTCAAAACTGGACGCAAGTGTTGCTTCGCCAACGTCCTTCGTCAGTTGGTCGAGCACAGGCTGCAAGGCGCTGCGCAAATTGTCTGCTCCGGCGGCGCGTTTTCCCAGTTCGGCCAGTTTGTAGCCCAGTCGATAATGTCCACGCGAAACCGCCACGAGTGCGCCTGCAGCTTCGAGGGTTTTCAGAAAACGGTGCGCTGTTATCGTATTCAACCCCAGGCGCGATACGACATCGCTTGATCCAATCTGGAGCAGCTGATCGTCGAATAAGTCCAATATCTGGAAGGCCTTAATAACCGATCCATTGGCCTGGCTCATGACGCATTTTTCTCCCTACAGAACGCGATATCCGCAAAATTCCGAAGCGTGTTGACAAACGAAGCGTAACATATCTATCATTAATTGCAATATAAATTTCACATATAGAAATATCTGCGAGAAGCAGAACAAGACGCAAATTCTCGGGAGGAGGAAAACGCGTGGATGTTCGTCCCCAGACTAGCCATTCCATGACCGCGGGAGGTGCGCTCCTTGCGCGTTTGAAAGCTGTTGGCGTGGATTATATTTTTGCCAATTCCGGTACTGACTTTCCCCCGATCATTGAGGGGCTGGCTGAAGCCAAGGCGAATGGGATCGCTTTGCCGGAGGCGCTTGTTATTCCCCACGAGTCAGCCGCTGTCGCAATGGCGCATGGGTACTATCTCGCATCAGGCCGCCCTCAAGCGGTGATGGCGCACACCAATGTTGGCCTTGCAAATTGCGCCATGGGCGCCATCAACGCCGCGGCGGAACAAATCCCCATGCTGCTGCTGTCGGGGCGAACGCCAACGCTTGAAAAGGGTCGTTTCGGTGCCCGAACAGTGCCCATCGGTTGGGGGCAGGAGATGCGCGATCAGCATGCGCTGGTCCGTGAAGCTTCCAAATGGGACTATGAACTCCGCTTTCCGGAGCAGATACCAGATGTCGTTGATCGGGCATTTGCCATTGCAAATTCCACACCGAGAGGTCCGGTTTACGTCAGTGTTCCGCGCGAAGTGTTGTGCGAGGTTGTTGACTATGAAGGCCTGACCGCGCCCAGTCGAGTGGCGTCGTCTGTTTCTGCGCTCGATTTTGATGGCGTGGCTGAGCTGGCGCAAGCCATCCGGGATGCGCGGCGGCCGCTATTCGTGGCGCAAAAAGGTGCTGGGACAGAACAGGGTTTTGCTGCCCTTGATCGCATAGCCCGAAACTGGGCTATCCCCGTCAGCCAGTATTGGGCAGTGCAGCTTGCACTTGCGACTGATCATCCTTTTTCGACCGGTGCGGAAATCGCGCCATGGATCAACGATGCTGATCTGATCGTCGTCTTGGATTGTCTGGCGCCGTGGTCTCCTGCAATCCATGAACCGAAAGCAGATTGTCGGATTTTTCAGGTCGGCGCGGATCCGCTCTACGAAAGGTTCCCATATCGGAATTTTCCGTCGGATCGGACCATTACCAGCGAGGTTGGTCCATTTCTTGTCGCATTGGAAAAGGCCTTGGAGGAGTTGGGCGTCGAAAGCGGCTATTATATCCAAACCCGCCGCGAAGACGCACAGGGCCGTTGTCGCACGCGACGCGAAAAGGTTCTTTCAAAGGCTGAGACCGGGCAGGACTCCGGTATAACCAAGGATTATGTCAGCCTCTGCCTTTCGCGAGCCGTACAAAACCACGAAGCGTCGGTTCTGTCGGAGCTCGGTTGCCCGTTGGAGCCGCTGACATTGAACAGGCATGGAAGCTGGTTTCAGGAACCGCATTCTGGTGGTTTGGGCTGGTCGTTTCCAGCCGCTCTGGGCATGAAACTGGCAAAAGCTGACCGACTGGTCGTCGCGACCATGGGCGATGGCTCCTACATGTTCGCCAACCCTGTGGTCTGTCATCAGATTGCAGAAGCCCTGGGTCTTTCGATCGTGGTTGTGGTGGTAAACAATTCCGAATGGGGTGCGGTGCGGCAGTCGGTCGCCGACCTTTACCCGGAAGGCTATGCAGCGCAGGCCAATATCATGCCTCTGACCTCTCTGGGACCGACACCCGATTTTGCGATGGTCGCACAAGCCAGTCGCGCTTTTGCACAGCACGTTAAACGAGCGGAAGATTTGCCGGCGGCTTTGGAGGCTGCTGTCACCCATGCGTCAGCGAACAAGGGGCTGGCGCTGGTAGAGGTCAACGTCAAGCCGTGAATGGTTGTCGAGCATTATGACTGCTCGGCACTTGGGAGGAAGCCATGAATATGCTGGTTAGAAGCGATTTAGCAGGCGATACAATTGCGCGGGTAGAGGCTATCCCGGTCTTTCTGCCGTGCGAGTTGAAAATCGGTGCAATTCATCGCTCGACTGAATTGTCTGCCGTGGTGGTTGAGATTGAAACCGCCGACGGTGCCATTGGACACGGTTTTACGGCGATTACCGATGAAGAGGTGGTGAGCGCTGCCGTCAACAGCCTTGTTGCACCCAATCTTGTCGGCATGCCTGTAATGTCGCGTGAGGCCGTGGCAGAACGCCTTTATTGGTTGCTCAGCCCTCGTGGGCAAACCGGTTATGCAAGTCACGTCGCCTCCGCAATCGACATTGCACTGTGGGATATAGCGGGAAAGAAACTGCAGATGCCGGTTTGGCGTCTGTTGGGTGGTGCGCGCAGCAAGGTCGAAACCTATGTAACGTTTGGTTTCGCCGCGCTTGATCGGGAGGAACTCGCGGAAGCGGCAGCTCACCTCTCCCGGCAGGGGCAGAAACGGTTGAAAATGGTCGTTGGCCATCATGCGCTGGCGCGTCGTGATAGTGGTCGTTCGCTTGATGCGGTCATTCGCGAAGATGAGGCCAGAATTCGCGCAGTGCGCCTGGCGGTTGGTGACGATGTCGACCTCTTCATTGATGCCAATTGCAGTTTGGACAAATTTCACGCGCAACTTCTGGCAGAACGGATTGCCGATTGCGATATTCGGTTCTTCGAGGAGCCCCTGCGTGGAAACGATGTTGGAAGTCTGGCGGACTTTCGCCGCAAGATTAGAATTCCGGTAGCTGCGGGCCAGAACGAGGGACAGCTGTTCCGGTATCGTGATCTTCTCATGCATCAGGCCGTCGATGTTTTGCAACCGAATGTCTGTATCGGTGGCGGCTATACAATGGGCGCTAAGATCGCGGGTATGGCGCAAGCTTTTAACACCACAATCGACAATGGCGGGGCATTTCCTTTTCATAATATGCATTTGCACGCAGCCATGGCCAATGGCGGTCTGGTTGAATGGCACCTGATCTCGGTTGAACTGTGCAAAGGGGTCTTTGAAGGACTGACAGCTCTGGGAGAAGGTGAGATTGCTCTGCCGGAAACTCCGGGGCTGGGCTTTTCGATGTCGCCTGAACGCAAAGCGGAACTGTTGAAAATGCCGACGTCGATGGGACGTGGAAAAGGATGATTGTACCTCTGCTTCATCTGTTGGGATGAGCAGGAATACTGATGGAAAGCAAACCACTGGGAGGATGGAATGCGTTATTCGACTGCATTTTTGGCATTGATCGCGGCTATGTCGTTTTCGGACATCGCACAGGCGGAATGGAAACCGACACAGGATCTTGAATTCGTGGCAGGTGCGGGGCCGGGCGGTGGGACCGATCTGTTTGCGCGCACAATCCAGTCTATAATTCAGAAGTATGATTTGGCGGATGTGGATGTCGTCGTGACGAATAAGCCAGCCGGTGCTGGAAGCGAAGCCTTCATGTATGGTGTCACCGGTGGCAAGGATCCTTATAAGCTATTGTTCGGAAACAATAATGCGTGGCTGCTGCCAATGAAGGCAAGGGTCGGCTATTCGATGGACGATCTGACACCAGTCGCCAGCATGGCCAGAGATGTTTTCCTGCTCTGGGCCAACAAAGATAGCGCCTACAAGATCTATCAGGATGTGGCGAACGCCGCTAAAGATAAGTCCGCACCTTTGAAGTCTGGTGGCACACAGTCCAAAGACGGTGATGAGATTCTCGTGCGCATGATTGCGGCAGAGGCAGGCGGCAATTTCATTTACATTCCTTTCAAGAGTGGAAGTGAAGCCGCTGTACAGCTGGCCGGCGGGCATATCGACATCAATACCAATAACCCGTCGGAAAATGTGGGACAGTGGGCTGGTGGGGCGGTGAGGCCAATCTGCGTTTTTGCAGACGCCAAGCTTGAGGACACGAACAAAGTGTATGACGGGCAGGGCTTTGGAGATATTCCAACCTGTGCAAGTCAGGGCAGCAAAATACAATCCTACGAGATTCCGCGAACGATCTTTTCCGCAGCGAAATTAACCAACGAGCAACAGGCCTATTTTCGCGATCTTCTGTCGAAAGTGCGCGAGAAGCCGGAATGGCAAGCCTATCTCCAGAAAACCATGCAGGGCGATCTGTTTTTGCAAGGGTCTGAACTTCAGACTTATATCGATCAAGATAGTGCGAGAGCCAGAGCGGTGTTTGAGCGTGAAGGTTGGCTTGTCAAATAGGGCAAGCTTTGTGCGGTCGCCTTCAGGCCGCGCTGTCTGCTGGAAATGGGAGAGACCGATATGGACGATACCAGGAAGGTATTGCTAACGCGCTTTGCTGCCGAAATGTTTGTGGCAGCACTGCTCGTCGCTATAGGCGTACTCGTTGCTTACGGTGCCGCCGGTCTGGGTTATGGCTGGACATCCAGCGGCCCGGACTCAGGCTATGTACCATTCTATCTTGGATGGGGAATAGGGCTCGCCGGTATGGGGATCGCGATTTCGAGCTATCTCGAACGTGAGCGTTATAGAGCCAGAGTTTTTCTGACACTCGATGGCGCACGCGATGTCCTGTCGTTCTTCCTGCCCATCATAGGACTGGTCGTTGCCAGTTATCTTCTGGGCATCTACTGCGCGGGCCTGATCTATCTGTTTTTGACTATCCGGTTTCAAGCCAAGGCTTCGACTTTGAATGCGCTTTTGATCGCTCTTCTCGCGGTTGGTCTTTTCTATGTTATGTTTGAGTTCTGGTTCCGTATCCCGCTATTGAAGGGGCCGATCGAACCTCTTCTCGGATTGTGAGGTGGAAATGATGGAAAACTTCGAAAATCTTCTGCACGGCTTTTCGATCGCTATTAGCGGCTATCATATATTCCTCATGATTGCAGGCGTCATGATGGGGCTTCTCGTCGGCGTTTTGCCGGGATTGGGCGCGCCCAATGGCGTGACGCTTTTGTTGCCTTTGACATTCTCGATGGAGCCCGTCTCGGCCATCATCCTGCTAACCAGTATGTACTGGGGCGCACTCTTTGGTGGATCGACCACATCGATCTTGTTCAACATCCCCGGCGAACCATCTTCGGTGGCAACCACATTCGATGGTCATCCCATGGCCAAGCGCGGTGAGACTACCGAAGCATTGACCTATGCATTTTCCTCCGCAGGTATCGGTGCGTTGTGCGGGGTGGCGCTGATCACGGTTTTATCGAGCTGGATTGCTTCCTTCGCGCTCAGCTTTTCACCGGCGGAATATTTCGCCGTCTATTTTCTCGCTTTTTCCTGCTTTATCGGGTTCGGTTCCGGGTCGATGCTGAAGAGCGCTGCAGTAATTGCGCTTGGTTTTGCACTCACATCGGTCGGAATGGATACCGTTTCAGGTGAAGTGCGGTTGACCTATGGCTTTTCTGAACTGCTGCGCGGGATCAGCTTCCTAGTTGCCGTGATAGGCCTCTTCGGCATCGGAGAGCTGTTGCTGACGATGGAGGAAGACCTGAAATTCGATTCCGTGAAATCAAAGCTTGAAATCCGTCGCGTTTTCAAAACGATTGCAACGCTGCCGCGATATTGGGCAACATATCTGCGTTCCCTCGCCATTGGCTGTTGGATGGGAATAACACCGGGAGGGCCAACGGCGGCTTCCTTCATGAGCTATGGTGTCGCGCAACGCTCCGGCAAAAAGAAATTCGGAACCGGTATTCCAGAAGGTATCATCGCGCCGGAAACCGCCGATCATGCCGCCGGTTCCTCGGCAATATTGCCGATGCTGGCACTTGGAATTCCAGGTTCAGCGACGGCTGCCGTCATGATGGGGGGGCTGTTGATCTGGGGGCTCAATCCCGGTCCGATGCTGTTTGTCCAGAATACGGACTTCGTCTGGGGTTTGATTGCCTCAATGTATCTCGGCAATGTCATTGGTGTCATCTTCGCCCTGGCAACGGTTCCCTTCTTTGCTGTCATTCTACGGGTCCGTTTTGCCATCGTGGCACCGCTGATCATGTTTGTGTGTTTGATTGGTGCCTATACGGTGGCGAGCGCATCATTCGATATGGTGTTGCTGGCGATATTCGGCGTAGTAGGTTATCTCTTCAAGAAGCTGGACTACCCCATCGCTCCGTTTGTGCTCGCCATGGTGCTCGGTCAGAAAGCAGAGGACGCCTTTCGTCAGTCCTTGATGATCTCCCAAGGGTCACTTTCAGTCTTCTTTTCAAATTGGCTCGTCGGGAGTGTTATGACCGCCGGGATTGCGATGATTGCCATTCCTGCACTCATCGCTTTGTGGCGCCGCCGCCGACCGTCACTCGTAGAAGAAGTTTGAGGACGCGCCATGGGTTTGATCGGCGTTTCACACACACGTCAGGCGGCTCAACGGCGCCTGCCTCGCATAGCGTTCGATTTTATCGATGGCGGTGCCGGGCGCGAGAATGCGTTGCGTCGGGCCGAAGCTGCATTCAATGCCGTGGAACTCGTGCCGAGTGTTCTGCGGGGTCATACTGAATTCGACACGAGCTGCCGCCTTTTTGGTACGGAACAGTCTTTGCCTTTTGGTATTCCACCGATAGGGCTTGCCGATCTTGTGTGGCCAAAAACGGATATAGCCTTGGCAGCGACTGCCTATCGGCTTGGCATTCCATACGTACTTTCGACGGCGGCATCGACAACCATTGAAGATATCACCAAGGTTAACCCGGATGCCTGGTTCCAGCTCTATGTGGGCGAAGATCAGTCTATCGTGGACAATCTGATTGATCGTGCGGAATCTGCCGGTATCAAAAAACTTGTCGTCACGGTTGATATACCGGCTCCCGGCAGAAGGCTGAGGGATTTGGCGAATGGTTTTACATTGCCCTTGCGTCCCAGTCTTGGAAGCATTTTCAGCTTTGCGACCCACCCAGCCTGGTGTCTTGCCACGTTGCGTGCGGGGTCACCGAAAGTTGCTAATTTTGCGAACTATGCATCGGGGTCGCAGTCCGGCACATCGCTGGCGCGATTGATGGCCCGCCAGACTTCGGGCAGGCTCGACTGGACAATTCTGGGCGACCTGCGGCGACGCTGGAAAGGAACATTCATCGTCAAAGGTGTGTTGAATCCGTCCGACGCCCGAAGAATTGTCGACACAGGGGCGGATGCACTGATTGTTTCCAGCCATGGAGGACGGCAGTTCGAAGCGGCACCGGCGCCATTAGCTGCGTTGCCGGAAATTCGCGCAGCCGTGGGACGACAGATCCCGGTGCTAATGGATGGCGGAATCCGCTCAGGGACCGATATCATTTCTGCACTCGATCGCGGAGCCGATTTCGTTTTTATTGGCCGTCCTTTTCTTTACGCCGTCGCTGCGGCCGGTGTTGCCAGGGGGCCGGAACAGATGGCTGAATTGCTGCGTGCCGAATTGATCAATGCTATGGGGCAGCTGGGATTGGGGTCAATTTCAGAGCTGATTGACCGCTTCAACTAAAAGCCAGTGCCCAAAGCAATGTCATGGGTGGGCGCTCCCAGCATCAGGCCACAGCTTCCCGCCAAACGAAGTGTTCGCCGCCTAGCTCCACGCAATCAAGATGTGGCGCTACATAATCGAGCGACTTGACGGGACTTGGAAGCTCTCCCTCATTGGCGACAAACAATCGACGCTCACGATCTGGATCAGCTACGGGAACCGCCGACATCAGCCGACGCGTATAGTCATGGGCGGGATGCTCAAACACCTGCGAGCGTGTCCCGGTTTCCACAAAGCGACCTGCATACATCACCGCCACACGGTGGCTGATCTGCTCGACAACCGCCATGTCGTGGCTGATGAAAAGATAGGACACGCCTGTCTCGTTCTGGATATCCTGCAGAAGGTCTAAAACCTGCGCTTGAATGGAGACGTCCAGAGCCGCAACACTTTCGTCCGCAACGATCAGCTTCGGTGAAAGCGACAAAGCTCGCGCGATGCAGATGCGCTGCCGCTGGCCGCCGGAGAATTCGTGCGGATAGCGCTTCATCTGGTCGGCAGACATGCCGACGCGACGGAAGAGATATTCGACCCGGTCTTTCAGCTCACTGCCGGATGCCAGACCATGGATCGTCAGCGGCTCACCCACAAGGTCGCCAACCCGCATGCGCGGATCAAGAGAAGCATAGGGATCCTGAAAGATCATTTGAATGTCGCGAAGCACTGGCCGCATCGCCGTGCGGCTCAGGCCCTTTGTGCTCTTGCCGTCAATGCGGATATCGCCGCTCCATGGCACCAGATTGAGCAGGGCCTTGCCCGTCGTGGACTTGCCGCAACCCGATTCACCGACCAGTGACAGCGTTTCACCGCGATTGACGGTGAAGGAGACGCCCTCCACGGCATGAACGCGCCGGACAGGACGCTGTAATATGCCGCCCTTTATGTCGAAGCGGACAACAAGATTTTCAACTTCAAGAACGCTACAAGAAGGTTCGGGCGCGGGCGCGGCTTTTGGTTCCGCTGGCGCGCGTTTGGGTCTGTCCGTGCCGGTCATTTCGCCAAGCCGTGGCACGGCGGCGAGCAATCGCTGCGTATATTCGTCCCGAGGGTGATGGAAGACCTCGCGCAGCGGACCTTGCTCTACCTGCCTGCCCTTGTTCATCACGAGGACGTGGTCTGCCATTTCGGCGACAACACCCATATCATGCGTGATGAGAACGACCGAGATGCCGTTCTCGGCCTGTAGCTTGCGAATGAGTGCCAGTATCTGCGACTGCACCGTTACGTCGAGCGCGGTTGTCGGCTCGTCGGCGATGAGAATTTCAGGCTTCTGGGCAAGCGCCATGGCGATCATGACGCGCTGACGCATGCCGCCGGAAAGTTCATATGGATATTGCAGCAAACGACGACTGGAATCGGAAATCTGCACCTGATCGAGCAAGTCCTTGCAACGCTGTTTCAGCGCGGCACCCGACAGGCTGCCTTTCGGGCCAGCTTCATTGGCGACGGCTTCCGCCAGTTGTCGCCCCACGGTCAGAACCGGGTTCAGCGAGGTCATGGGTTCCTGAAAGATCATCCCGATATGACGCCCGCGCACGCTACGCATCTGGTTTTCGTTGAGCTTGAGAATGTCGCGACCGTTCATCATGGCGGTGCCACCGGTCACGCGCGCCAAGGACTTTGGCAAAAGCTGCATCAGCGAGAGCACGGTCATGGATTTGCCGGAACCACTTTCGCCGGCAATGCACAAGGTCTTCCCGGATTGCAGATCGAAGGAAAGCCGGTCGACGACAGTGCGTGCACCGTCGGGTGTCGCAACCTGCGTCACCAGATCTCTTACCTGCAGAAGCGGAGAAGGCGTGTTCATGATTGTGCTCGCTGAGTGATGGAAGAGGGCGGCAGGGACCGCCCCCTTATGCCTTATTCGAAAACGGAACGCGGGAAGTAGAACGAGACGACCCAGTTCGGCTGATCGACGATTTCGCTGATGCGCAGATCACCGCAGGCCGAGCAGAGCATATAGGCATCCACCGGGTTGAGGTTCTGCGTCTGGCAAAGAAGATCGATCATGTTGGAGAGAGCAGCTTTCGCGCCTTCCCACAGATCGGACCCGATACCGGTGGTGACTTCGTAACCCTTGGTATCGAGGTGCCGCGTCACTGGCCCCGGCGTGGTGAACCGGGGCATCTTCAGTGGCGTATCCTTGATGAGATCCAACGTCAGGGCGACATTCATCGCGCTTTCGATGGCGGTGCCGCAAACTTCGCCGTCGCCCTGTGCCGCATGGGTGTCACCAATGGAGAACAAAGCGCCTTCGACTTCGATCGGCAGATAAAGCGTGGTCCCGGCTGCGAGATCGCGGATGTCGAGGTTACCGCCGACGCGACGCGGCGGCACAACCGAATGCAGGCCCTTTTCCGCCGGTGCAACGCCGATGGTTCCGGCGAACGGTTTCAGCGGAACGCGCGCATGCTCTCCGAAAAGTGCTGGCTCCAGCGTTGTGGGATTGTAGTTCCACAATGCTAGTGCCGGCTCCTTGAAGTCATCAGCAAGAAGACCGAAGCCTGGAATATTTGCGGTCCAGCCGAAGCCCGAAGGCTCAAACTGGTGAATGGTGATTTTCAGGACATCGCCCGGCTTGGCGCCATCGACGAAGATGGGGCCGGTAACGGGATTGACCTTGGAAAAGTCCATCGTCGACACATCGGCGACCGTGCTGCCGCGATGATAGTGGCCTGCACCGCTGTCCAGACATTCGAATTTCAGGGTCGAGCCGGGCGCGACCGTTTCAGCCGGCTGGAACGAGTTGTCCCAGCCGAAATGATGATGCCGACCATGAATGGTGTAATGGCAATTATTGCACATCTTTTGCATAAACCTCGTCGTAATTGACCGGGATGTGGACAGGATCGACGAAGATCGCGTCGGGGCCGCCCAGACGTTCGGAGCGAACCGAGAAGCGCTCCTCGTTGAAGATCGGCGCCCACGGCGCGTCGTCCATGATCTTCAGATAGATATCGCGCCACATGGCTTCGCGCTCTTGCTTGCGGGCCGGGTCAACGATGGCGTCAGCTTCCTGCGCCTTCTTGTCCAGCTCTGCATTGCAGTACCATGACCAGTTCCAGCCACCCTGTACCGCGCCGCTGCAACCCAGGATCGGGCCGTAGAAGTTGGACGGATCGGGGAAGTCGGCAATCCAGCCCATGCCGCCGGACCAGATCATCGGTGCGCCTTCGGGCTCGCCGCCAGCCGCGATGACATTGGCCTGCGCCAGAGACTTGATCGAGGCCTTGATGCCGATGGCGGCCAGATCCTGCTGGATGGCCTGCGCAATGCGCGGCTGCGGATCGGTATTGGCGACGAACAGTTCAGTTTCGAAACCATCGCCCACACCGGCTTCGGCAAGCAGCGCCTTTGCCTTTTCAGGATCGTAAGGATAGCCCTTATAGTCCTTGGCATAGCCCGGCATCGATGGCGGCAGCGGCTGATTGGCCGGAACGGCGCGACCGTTGATGATACGGACGATGCGGTCCTTGTTGATGGCCATGTTGACGGCCTGACGCACCTTCACATTGTCGAAAGGCTTGATCTTGACGTTCATGGTCACGTAGCCGGTGTGCAACTGGCCGCCCTGAATAATCAGGTCCTTGAACTTAGGATCTTTGGTAACTTCGATGAATTTCGCAGGCGGAATGCCATCACCCGGAATGTCGACTTCGCCGTTCTGCAAACGCAGAAGGGCAACGACCGGCTCCTGACCGACTTCAAAGGTAATCTGGTCGAGCTTCGGCAGCGACGGATTGTAATAATCCTTGAAACGTTCGAAGACGATGCGCTGGCCGAGCGTCCATTCGGTCATCTTGAACGCGCCGGAACCAACCGGATGCTTGCCGAAATCTGCACCGTATTTCTCGACTTCTTCCTTGGGCACGACGTGGGCGAAATTCAGCGCCAGCACATGCAGGAAGGTCGCGTCCGGGCGACTCAGTTCGAACTTGATCGTGTAAGGATCGATAACGGTGATGCCGGAGAGCGTCTCCGCTTTGCCTGCGGATGCATCTTCAAAACCGACGATGGAGCCGAAGAAACCAGCGCCGGGGCTCTGGGTCTTCGGGTTGACGACGCGTTCGATGGAATATTTGACGTCATCGGCGTTCAGTTCGCGACCATTGTGGAACTTCACGCCCTTCCGCAATTTGAAGGTGAAGGTCTTGCCGTCGTCGGAGATTGTGTAATCTTCCGCGATTTCCTTGCGCAGATTGGTGGTGCCCGGCTCGTAGTCCATTAGACCGTCGAACAGCGACTTGATCATCGACCAGTTCTGCCAGTCATAGCCTATGGCGGGGTCGAGCGTCGAAACGTCGTCCTTATAGGTGACGATCATCGAGCCGCCCTGCTTGATGTCGGCGGCCTGCGCGCCGAACGAGATGGCGAGGCCAAGCGCCAGCGCCGATATGCCGGATAGAAAAGTCTTTTTCATTGGTGTCCCTTTCTCTGGAGTCTTTTGGTTTCACCGCAGCTTGATGCGCGGATCGATCAGTGGAGTGATGAGGTCGGCGATGAGATTGCCGAGAACGATGGCGAAAGCGGAGACAATCGTGACGCCCATGATGATGGGAATATCGACACGCTGGATTGCCTGCCAGGCAAGCTGGCCGATGCCGGGCCAGCCGAACACGCTTTCAACGACGACAATGCCCGACATGAACAGGCCGATGTCGATGCCGATCATCGCGATGATCGGCAGGATGGCGTTGGGCATGGCGTGACGCAGCAGGATTTTCCAGCGTGCCAGCCCCTTGGCGCGGGCAGTGCGGATATAATCCTGACGAAGAACGTCGAGCAGCGAGGAACGCATCATGCGCGAATACCAGCCTGCGCCCAGAAGGCCGAGCGTCAGCGAAGGCAGTACGAGATGCATGAACGTTCCGTAGCCGCCAATCGGGAACCAGCCGAGCTTAACCGCAAACACGTAGAGCATCAGAATGCCGATGACGAATTGCGGTGCTGAAACGCCGACGAAGGAAAAGATCATCAAGGCATTGTCGGTGCGGCTGCCGCGCCGGGTGGCCGCGATGACGCCCATGGTGAGACCGATGGCGAGTTCCGAAAAGATTGCTCCGGCCATCAGCAGTAGGCTTGCGGGCAGGCGCGACCAGATCAGCGACGCCACTTCGGTTTTCTGCAGATAGGAGCGTCCGAGATCGCCCTGAACGAGCCCCTTCAGATAGCGCAGATATTGCTCATAGAAAGGCAGGTTGAGGCCAAGCTGCTCACGAATATTTTCGACCGTTTGTGCGGTGGCGCTGCGCCCGGCAATCTGGCGCGCTGGATCGGCGGGCACCAGATAAAGCAGGATGAAGGTCACGAAGCTGATGCCGATCAGGATCATCACAGTCTGGATGAGGCGGCGGGCAATATAGGCGAGCATCAGTGGTGTCCCTGCTGGGTTGGGTCGAGCACATCGCGCAAGGCATCACCGACGAGGTTGAAGGCCAGCGCCAGCAACAGGATTGCCGCGCCCGGAATGAAGACGAGCCAGGGAGCGCTCGTGAAATAGGTCTGGTTTTCGAATATGATATTGCCCCAGGAGGCCGTCGGCGGCTGCAAACCAATGCCGAGGAAGGACAGGGTCGCCTCCAGTAGAACGGTGGTGGCGATACCGAGCGTTGCCCAGACGATCATCGTGGAAAAGAGATGCGGCAGGATATGCTTGAGGATGATGCGGGGTGCACCCGCACCCATTGCGCGCTCGGCCTCGATGAAATCGCGTTCCGAGAGAGATCGGGTTTCCGTATAGAGCACGCGCGCAATCTGAACCCAGTTGACCATGGCGATCACCATTGCGACGATCCAGAGGCTCGGCTTGAAGATAGCGGCGAGCACAATGGCCAGCAGCAAAGCGGGGAAGGCCATCATCAGATCGGTAAAGCGCATCAGCACGGTTTCCACCCAGCCACGGAAATACCCGGCGCAAATGCCGACAGTCGAGCCGATCAGCACGGCAATACCGTTGGCCACGACGCCGATGATCAGCGAGGTCTGCGCGCCATAAATCAGGCGGGAGAAAAGATCGCGCCCGACGAGGTCGGTGCCGAACCAGAATTTCAGATTGGGCGCGAGCGGCGCGCCTTCCAGCGTCAGCCCGTCGAAGAACTGTTCGTTCGGATCGAAGGGGACGATCCAGGGCGCAAAGAGCGCGGCTGCGACAGTGACGACGATGACGACAAGGCCGAATGCGGCCAGCGGTCGGCGGATGATGCGGCCAAGAACGCCGCGTTCGGCTTTTTTCTGGCCGACCGGAAGAGTGTCAAGCGCGCTCACGATCGTTCCCTGTCTGCTTTTCGTTCAGAAAGCGCCGGGCAAAGGCTTCGACACTGACGCGCTCCGCCATCGCGGCAAGGCGCAGTTTCTGATAGGCCTGTCTGGCGGAGATATTGTCTGCGAACATCAGGATTGCCGTGGCCTGTGCGATGGCTTCGCGCCCGGCAAGGCTTTCGCGCAGCTCACCGATTTCAGTTGCCAGCGCATGGCGACGCTGGAAATTATGCATCGCGATGACCAGAGCGCTATAAACGCCCGCATTGCCGATTGGCTTCAAAAGCTGTGCATCTGCACCCTGATTGAGCGCCCAGCCGATCCGGCCCGGCGCTTCCGAGCCGATCAGGGCGACGGTGGGCACAGGCGCCTGCTGCGGCGGCCACGGAAATTGCTCGTCATGTCCCATATCGACATCGAAAAAGACGACGTTGAACCGGGAGATGTCGGCGTGCTCAGGCAGGTCCGGCCAGCATTCCACAGCGTCCACGCCGATGCGGCGCAACTGCTGCACAATCGCATCGACATTGGTGTGGCGGCGATGAACGATCAGCGCGGTCCAGTTTTCGAATGCGCCCCAACTGGCGACGGTGAAGGCCGGGTCTGTCATAGTCATTTGACGAGCCTCAGAAAGCCGGGTTGGTGGCCGGGATTGGCGGATGTTTGCAGATGCGTTCGCGCCATGAACGGGTCCGGTTGAATGGCGACCTCGGCCTCATGCACGATTTCAAAGCTGCAATCTTGTCTGGCCCGTCCGATATGCGCGGGCAGGGCGATATGGTTTGTTCGCGGCTCGACCAGCACATCGCCAAGCGGCGTGCTGGTGGGGTGCGTCTGGACGGCGGCAAGCACTTTTTCGACATCGTCGGTGCCAGCCCGCTCAATACCGGCGGCGATCATCAGGACGCTGGAATAGGCCTGGGCGAAGATGGCCGATAGGCTACCGTCAAAGCCATTGCTTCTGACGGCCTCCAGAAAGGCGCGATTGGTTTCGCCCGGCAGCGTGCGGAAATAACAGCTTACGCTATAATTGCCCGCGGCGGCATCGCCGACATGCTCCAGCTCGCTTTCATAGAGATTGCAGCTCAGAACCGGCCTGACATCGGTGCGGAAATCGCGGTTTTTGCGGCCCAGTTCTGCATAGGCGCGCAGGAACGTGTAGGACGATTCACCGATCAGATTGTTGAGGATGAAGTCGGGCTTCTTGCTTTCGATTTCGCGGATGAGATGGCTGATATCCGTGTCACCGATTGCAATGGCTCGCTCTCCGAGAACCTCGCCGCCTGCGGCATTCAGCATTTCGCGGGCGAGGCGATTGGTTTCCCAACCCCAGATATAGTTTGAACCGAGCAATATGGCGCGATTGCCGAAGCGGGGAACGATGAAGTCGATCAGCGGCACAAGATGCTGATTGGCGCAGGCCGCCGCATAAACGACGCGGTCGCTGGCCTCAAATCCCTCATAGACGCACGGATACCAGAGCAGTGTATCGCGCTTTTCGACAACGGGAATGACTTCCTTGCGGCTCCAGGATGTGGTGCAGCCGATGATGTGTTTGACACCCTTTTGCGAGATCAGTTCTTCGCTCAGCGGCGCATAACGGTCAGGGTTACCACTTGGGTCGGCGATGCGCGGCACGAGATTGAACGGAAGCGCACGATCATTGACGGCCTTGATCGCCGCCATAGCTCCGCAATAGCCCTCGTAACCCAGCTTTTGATAAGGACCGGAGTGCGAAAACAAGACGCCGACAGGGATGTCAATTTTGTTGTTTTGAGACATGCAGAAAGCCAAACAAAAAAACCCCTCCGGAATTTTCAGATTCCGAGAAGGGCCCAAATGCCAAGTAACAATTTGACTGAGAAATTACTGAATTTAGCGCAATTCCGTCAAGCTATTTCTTTTTGCCGGTATTTTGAGCAATATTGTTAATCGATAGGCAAAATTCAATCCATGTCAGACGGAAAGACGTTACATTCCATAACGGAGGATGAGCCTCCAATGCGTGAGGCGGTTGAGCCGACGCGTCTTGTCCTAACGAATAAACTTCGACATGGAGATCGACGTGGCGGCGACTTGAACATGATGCGCCAATTCGGCTTCGACGCGTTCGAGTGACCAGCGCGTGGTCGGTGCGGCGATGTTGACAGCAGCGACAGCGCGACCACGTTCGTCGGTGACGGCTGCGGCAACCGAAATATCGCCGAGAACTGTTTCGTTGGCGACGATCGCATAACCCTTCTCAGCCGCCTCCTGAATGCGGGCTTTCAAGCGGCCTTTGTCCGTCACCGTATAGGGCGTCAGCGACTTCAGTACAGAGCGTTCGAAGACGTCTTCCTGTTCTTCCGGCGAACGGTGGGACAGAATGACCGTGCCCGATGCCGTGAAAAGCGCCGGCAGGCGACTGCCGACCATGATATCGACATTGACGAGATGTTGGCCCGGAAAGCGTCCGACATAGACAATTTCGGTCCCGTCCAGTTCCTGGAGGTTGGCTGTTTCCCCAACCGTGCGGCTGATCTCCAACAGATAGGGGGCTGCCTTATGGAGGACTTCATGGGCGGAAAGATAGTTATAGGCGAACTGTAGAACCTTTGAGGTCAGGGCGTAGTTGCGGGTATTGTGGACGCGGCGCAGAAATCCAAGCGTCTCCAACGTATGGACCAGACGTTGCGCGGCGCTGCGATCCAGCCCCGCCAGCTTTGCGATTTCCGAAAGCGGCAACTGCCGCTGCGGCCCGTCGAAGACCTGCAGAATCTGAAATGTCTTTTCGGTCGATCCGACGAATAGGGACGAGCGCTTGGGATCGGCTTCCTCGCGGCCCGTTTCACCCGATTTTTTCCCTGTATCCGCCTGCATCGACATTTCGGCTCTTTCGTTTTCCATGTGCTGCAAAAGCGCAGGACCGCAAAGCCCTGCGCTCGAAAGGTCGGATCGCGAACCCGACCTCAACTTTGTATTTGCCTAACTAAAGGCTCAAGAAGCAAGATCGACAGGCGATCTTTCGTACTTGTCCAGAAGACGTGCATATTCCTTCTTCAGCGCTTCGCTCAATTCCGGCTTCGGCTGGCGCAGTGGTGCAAGCATGGTGGGGGCGTTGACATCGATCAGATCCATCACCGACTTCATCGGTCCCGGATTGGTTTCCGCAAAGGCCAGATTCATCAACGGGATCATGTCGCGATGCAGCGCCAGCGCATCAGCGGTCTTGCCCTCTGCGGCGAGATCAAACATCTTGCGCCAGACGCGCGGCAGAAGGTTTGCGGTCACGACGATGCCGCCCGTTGCACCAGCTGCAACATGCAGCGGGAACAGGTGGTCTTCTCCGCTGAGTACGGCGAAAGATGCTGCATCGATGCCCGCTACCACGCGCAGATAGTGGTACATGTCGGTGTTGCATGCCTTCATGCCGATGATGCGCTCGTGACGCGACAGCTCGTGAATAACTTCCGGATCGATAGCGATGCGCGTGCGATACGGGATTTCATAGAGCAGGATCGGCACGGGAGATTCGTCCGCATAACGAAGGAAATAGTCCCGGATGCCGGCCTGCGTCGGGTTGGTGTAGTAAGGCGTGATCACTAGCAGAGCGTCTGCGCCAGCCGCTGCAAAGTCCTTCGCCGAAGCGATGGCGTCGTGATAACCGGGATCGAGCACACCGGCGACGACAGGGCCCTTTCCTTCCATCGCCTTGGCCGAAAGCTCGACGAAGCGGTTGCGCTCGCGGCGAGCCAATGCGCCATATTCACCCGTGCCGCCAAGCGGAACCACACCGTCCACACCCTGCTGCTTGAGCCAGGCGAGCAGAGCATCGGTCGCCTTCAGGTCGATCGTGTCGTCGCTTTGAACCGGGGTGACGAGCGCAGGCAAAATGCCGCGAAGACTGGAAGAGTTGATCATGGGTAGTCCTTTCATGCGAATTCAATAATTGGTTCAGCGGGACATGCTGCGCTGGCGCAGGCGGTCGGCCACGAAGATCAGCACTGAGATAAAGACGAGGAGGCACGTCGATACCGCAGCGATGACCGGCGAGACCTGAAGGGTCACTTCGTCCCAGAACTGCTTGGGCAGGGTGGAATTCAGGCCGCCCGACGAGAACAGCGCGATGGTCAGTTCATCGAACGAGGTTGCGAAGGCGAAGAGGAAGGCGGAGAACATGCCTGCCGCCAGCATCGGGAAGGTGACATAGGCAAGGCTCTTCATCGGGCTGGCGCCGAGGCTCTGGGCAGCGAGATCAAGACGCGTATCGTAGTTGCGCAGCACCGCCACCATGGTCATGACCACATAGGGCACACACACCACCGTATGACCAATGATGAGACCGAGTGAAGTTCCGACCAGCCCGAGTTCTGCGAAGACATAGAACAGACCAACGGCGATGATGATGCGCGGCGCAACGATGGGCGACAGCACGAAGGCGAGGATTGCTGCCTTGCCGCGAATATTGGCGCGGGCCAGCAGGAAGGCAGCGGGAATGCCGATCAGCATCGACAGGATGCCTGCGCCCAACGCCACGACCAGCGAACGCCACAGGGCTTGTGACCAGACGGGCGTGTTCCACATCTGCTCATACCATTGCATGGTGAAGCCGGACGGCGGCCAGTTCAGTCCAGCGGCGCTGAACGAGATCGGGATCATCATGATGGCTGGAAGGCTGATCATGATGAGCAGAGCCCAGACGAAGCCGCTCAGCAACTTGGGCGAGGTTTCGGCATCGGAGCTTTTGCGGCTGCCGGGAAAGAGCGCGATCAGTCTGTCGCTGATATCGCCAATGATGGCGAGAAACTTTGCACCGGCGCGACGTGCGGCGGTGTCGCGGTTCACATTGATTGCCGAGGTTTCGCCGGTCAGGCTTTCGAAGCCGAAAATCCGGTCATAGATGACGAAGACCGCCAGCACGACCACCAGAAGCAGCACGGAAATCGCTCCGGCCAGACCCCAGTTCAGTGTCTGCTGTACCTGATCGATGATGAGCTGGGTGATCATGGTTTCAAAGCGACCGCCCAGAAGCGCAGGCACGATGAAAAAGCCGATGGAGGTGACGAAGACCATGATGGCGGCAGCCGCCACACCGGGCATGGATAGCGGAAAATAGACCGTCCAGAAGGCCGAACCCGGACGCGCTCCAAGCGTGGAGGCGGCGCGCGGCAGGTTGCGGTCGATATTTTCCATGACCGACAGCATGGTCATGACGGCAAGCGGAAGCATGGCATGCACCATGCCGACCAGAACTGCGCCGAGGCTGTAGATCAGGTTGGCCGGACGGTCGATGACGCCAATCGCCAGCAGGAACTGATTGATGGCGCCGTTACGACCGAGAATCACCACCCAGGCGAAAGCACGCACTAGAAAGCTGGTCCAGAACGACAGGAGCACAAGGAAGATCAGCCAACTCTTGGCTTTCGGACCTGCGGTGGAGATGAGATAGGCCACGGGATAGCCGAGCACGACCGAAAGTGCGGTCGTCGCCAGCGAAATCTTCAGCGTGATCCACAGGACGTTGAGATAAAGACTGGAGGCGAAAAGCTGCTGATAGGCGGCGAGCGAGAATCCGTCGCGACCGATAAAGCTTAACGACAGCAGCTTGCCGACGGGATAAACGAGGAAGGCCAGCAGAAGCACGATCAGCGGCGTGATCATCAGCGAATGCTTGATCCACAGCGGCCTTGGCGGTTTGCTGGTACGGGTCGGAAGCGCGCTCATGGTCAGGCCTTCCCGTTGCCGGCAATGGTGACCGCGTCGGTGCCGTGCCACGAAAGTGCAAGCACGTCGCCGATCTGGAAAGCGCGACCGGAAATACGGGTGGGGAAAGCCGCAACCAGTTCGGGCAGGCTTTCGTCTTCTGCGCGCATATAGATTTTGGTGAGGCTGCCCGTCACCATCACATCGGTGACGGTGGCGCGGAGCGCCGAAGCATTGCTTTCGTCAGCAAGCGCCACAGAAAGGTTCTGCGGGCGGATCATCACATGGATGGAAGCCGAAGCTGCAATCGACCCATTGCTGAGCGCGCGCGCTTCGACGGATTTTGCGCCGATGCGGACTACCGCTTCATCACCCTCGATCTTCTCGACCTTTGCAGGCAGCAGGTTCGATTCACCGAGGAAGTCGGCGACGAACAGAGTCTTCGGACGGAAATAGAGGTCGGCAGGCGTGCCGAGCTGCTCGATATTGCCGGAATTCATCAGGCAGATGCGATCCGACATAGTCATCGCTTCTTCCTGATCATGCGTCACATAAACGATGGTAGCGCCGAGTTCCCGGTGAATGCGCTTGATCTCAAGCTGCATGTGTTCGCGCAGCTTCTTGTCGAGCGCGCCGAGCGGTTCGTCCATGAGAATGATCGACGGACGGTAGACCATGCAGCGGGCAAGCGCCACGCGCTGCTGCTGGCCGCCGGACAGTTCCTTCGGATAGCGCTGCGCAATATGCGGCAGGCGGATCATTTCCAGCGCTTCGGTGGCGCGCTTGCGGGCATCTTCTGCAGCCACTTTGCGCATCTTCAGCGGAAAGGCGATGTTCTCCAGAATAGTCATATGCGGAAACAGGGCGTAGTTCTGGAAAACCACGCCGATGTCGCGCAGATGCGGCGCGCTGTAGGTCACGTCCTCATTGCCGATCAGAACAGCGCCGTTATCCGGTCGTGCAAGACCCGCGATGAGGCTGAGAAGGGTTGTCTTGCCTGATCCCGATGGGCCGAGCAGGGTCAGGAACTCGCCTTCCGGGACGAGAAGGTCCGTTTCGGCAAGTGCGATGAAGTCGCCATAGCGCTTGGCGAGTTTCTGGATGGTTAGGCTGGATGAAGACATGTCAATTCCGCTGGGCCAGAGCGCGTTTCGATCGGCTTGAACCGGATCGGCGCTCTAAATTTTTGTTTGAACGAACATCGTATCTGCTCGAAGTGACAGGCCCGGCTGATGCCGGGCCTGCTGCTCCGGTTAGCTCAGGAGCCAGCTATTATAGCGTTCGATGGCCTTGTCCTGATTGTCATACCAATACTGGGCATTGATCTTGACGCCGTTCTTGATGTGATCCGGGAAGGTCGGGCAGTTTTGCGCGACTTTCGGATCGATGATGTCGAAGGCTTCTGGCTGGGTAACGCCAGCGGCGAAATATTCAACCAGCTGCGCCTGACGCTTCGGGTCGGAAGCGAATTTGATGAATTCGCGGCAGGCGTCGGCATTCGGCGTTCCGGCGAGGATAGCCCAGTTGTCGAGGCCCCAGATGTTCTGGTCCCAGACGATTTCAACCGGAGCGCCGCCCGACTGCGCCGACTGCGCGCGCGAAACCCAAGTCGGGATCATGTCCACTTCGCCGGAGATCAGCATCTGCTCGACCTGCGCACCGCTGGTCCAGAATACCGAAACGTCCTTCTTGATGCGGTCGAGCGACTTGAAGGCGCGGTCGAGATCGCAAGGATAGACATCCGCATTGGCCACGCCGTCAGCCATCAGGGCCTGTTCGATGGTGTCGAACGGGTGCTTGCGCAGCGCGCGACGGCCTTCAATCTTTTCCAGATTGAAGAAGTCGGCCCAGGATTTGGGCGCTTCGCGTCCTTCGAAAGCATCAGTACGATAGGCAAGAACGGTGGTGTAAACATTGTTGCCCACGCCGTATTCCGACAGATACTGCTTCGGCAGGCTGGCGATGACGGCTTCGCTTTCGAGACCATGCTTTTCGAGATACTTCTTGTCTCCCGCAGTGAGCATGAGGATGGCCGGTTCGCTGATCTTCGCCATGTCCCAGGTGTAGGACCCGGCATCGACCATTGAACGGATCTGCGCGGTTGGCTCCGCGTTGGCCTGAACACCCACGACTTCGATGCCGGTTGCTTCCTGGAACGGACGGTAGAAAACGGCACCGTAAGCCTTGGTGTAGATGCCACCGTCATCGCGCACGACGATGCGCTTGTTCTGGGCCTGCGACGGCGTCCAGATCGCAGGGGCGGCCAGAGCGACTGCACCTGCTGCGGTGGTTTTCAGAAACTGGCGGCGTGACCAGGTGGTATTCTTGATTATCATGTTCGTTCCCTTTCAAAAATGCTGAACCAACCAACGGTCGGATCTAACTCATTGTTTTTTTGCATTATCCGACGCAAAGCCGCTTCACGCTTCTGCTGGAAATGCTTTCGATTTCAATGCTCCGCCCGTGCTGCCGGTATGAGACGGCCAGGGTTGAACAATCCTTTTGGATCGATGGCGGACTTCACAGCCCGCATCAGCGCCAGATCGGTGATTGTCTTGTAACGCTCCATTTCCTTGAGCGAGACCTGTCCGACGCCATGTTCGGCGCTGAATGTGCCGCCCAGCGCAAAGGATGCGTCGTTGACGGCATGGCGGATATTGGCTGCGAGCGCGTCGCGGTCTTCCAGCGCTTTCCAGTCGTCGAAGGTAAAGAACGGAATGAAATGGACATTGCCGTCGCCGAGATGCCCCACAATGACGAGTGACGCATCGGGTGCGAGATCAAGCACTGCGGCGCTGGCGCGGTCGATGAATTCGGCGGTCGCGGCAACCGGTACGGCGCAGTCGGTGGTCAGTCCCACGCCTGCCTTTTTATTGGCTTCGGAAACGCTGTGGCGCACTTCCCACATCGCGGCGCGCTGGGCCTCGCTGCTGGCGATCACGGCATTTTCGATAAGGCCATCCTCGAAAGCCTGTCCCAGCAGGTTTTCCAGCGCAGCGTCGAGATCATCTTCGCCACCGCTGTCGGACAGTTCGATCAGCAAATGCCAATCATGTTCCGTATCGACCGGCGAACGGCGCTGCGGAACGTTTGCCACCACCAGATCGAGTTGGAGGCGGTTCATCAGTTCATAGCCGGAAAGCTTGGCGCCGTAGCGCTCCTGCACGGTGGTCAGAAGCTTGACGGCGGAATAGGCGCTGGGCAGCCCGGCCCATGCCACGACATGGCGGATAGGCTGCGGGTGCAGTTTCAGGACAGCGGCGGTGATGATGCCGAGCGTGCCTTCGGAGCCGATGAAGAGATGCTTCAGATCATAGCCGGAATTGTTCTTGCGCAGGGCCTTGAGATCGGACCAGATCGAACCATCCGGCAAGACGGCCTCCAGGCCGAGAATGTTTTCGCGGGTATTGCCATAACGCAGAACCGACGTGCCGCCCGCATTGGTGGCGATGGTGCCGCCGATCTGGCAAGAGCCTTCCGCGCCAAGGCTGACCGGATAATAACGACCAGCATCGGTCGCCGCGGTGTGGATGTTGGCAAGGACGCAACCCGCATCGACTTCCATCGTGTTGTTGACAGGATCGATGTTGCGAATCCGGCGCATGCGTTCGAGGCTCACGATCACTGGAGCAGGACCATCCTTTGCCGGTACGGACCCGCCGACCAGACCCGTATTGCCGCCCTGCGGCAATACGGGAACGTCGTGGCGATTACAGCAGGCGACGATGGCCGCCACCTGTTCCGTATTCGCCGGACGCGCAACGCAAAGCGCCTTGCCACTATATCGACCGCGCCAGTCTTCGGTGGCATGCGCCATTTCGACGGCATCGACGATCACCGCGTCAGCACCGATTAGCTCGATCAGTTCCGCAATCACTGGCACTGTCATTTTCCCATTTAATTGTTATGCGATTACTTCGATTGAAATATGATAGCGGATAATTTTTGTAATGCAATAATGAGTCTTTAATGCCGATAATTTCTCAAAATCTTTTCACAGGGAGCGGAATGAAAAGCGCAAAGCGATACTGCCTTTCTGGAAGCAACTGCAGATGCGCGGTGCAAAAAATTGGATACCCTGATCACGGGCCGCTGTGGGCGGACGTAAAAATTCGCGCGATCATTGCCGCGAAACATCGTCTAGTGGGCAGGGCTGCTCAACACTTATGACGGTAAAATAAACAGTTCAGCTTTTGTTCAAAAATTTGGATCGTTAGCGTTTGGGAGCGCGGCGAGAACGCGCTATCATCAATCAGTTGGCTTCATGATGTCAGTCGAGTGGATTAATTTCCAACATCGATCGAACTCGCCGCGGTTGGCGTTTTTCGCGTCCGTTTAGCCGGAGATTACTTTAACTTCCGTAAAGTCTTCCAGCCCCCATTTTCCACCTTCACGGCCATTGCCGGATTGCTTGTAGCCGCCGAACGGGCTGCCGGAACCAAGCGATGAGCCGTTGATCTGCACCATGCCTGCGCGGAGCTTCCGCCCAAGGCGTTTGGCGCGCTCAACAGATCCGGTTTGGACATAAGCGGATAAACCGTATGGTGTATCATTCGCGATAGCGATAGCCTCCTGTTCATCGGCAAACGGAATGATGACCAACACCGGACCAAATATCTCTTCGCGCGCAATCGTCATATCGTTCCGTACATCCGCAAATATGGTCGGGCGGACGTAGTTGCCGGCGTTAAATCCTTTCGGATGACCGAGGCCACCGGCAACCAGACGTGCACCCTCATCAATGCCTGCTTGGATCAGACCTTGAACTTTGTCGAAATGAACTTTCGATGATAGCGGGCCAATATGATCTCCTTCGAGAGCCGGATCACCGACCAGCATCTGATCGGTGGCACGAGCGGCGAGCTGCACGACCTGATCGTAAACCGAGTTCTCGACCAGCAATCGGGTGGGGGCATTGCAGGATTGACCGGTATTGTTGAAGCACTCCGCAATGGCGCGCTCTACCGCGCTTTCAATGTCGCTATCCGCGAAAATCAAATTGGGGGATTTGCCTCCGAGCTCAAGTGAGACACGTTTGACTGTATCTGCCGCGCCGCGCGCGACGGCTGTGCCCGCACGGGTCGAGCCGGTGAATGACATCATGTCGATGTCCGCGTGACGTGACATGGCTTCGCCCACGACCAAACCTTCGCCGTTGACAAGGTTGAAAACGCCTTTTGGAAGCCCTGCCTCATGGAGAAATTCGGCAAAGAGCATTGCAGACATGGGCGCTATTTCGGAGGGTTTCAAAACTACCGTGCATCCGACCGCGATCGCTGGAATAACTTTCAAAGCAATCTGGTTCATTGGCCAATTCCATGGGGTAATCAGACCGCAGACGCCGATTGGTTCGCGCACGATGATCTCGCCGGAATTATCTGTTCGCTTTTCTTCAAAATCGAAGTTTTTCAGCGCCTGGATGAACGCGTTGAGGTGATACAAGCCTGCAGCGGCCTGTTGATCGCGGGCCATGGTGATAGGCGCACCCATTTCAAGCGAAATGGTTTTGGCCATATCTTCGAGACGCGCCTCATATATTTCTGCGATCTTGCGCAAGAAGCGGGCGCGCTCCTCAACCGGGGTTTCGCTCCAGGAAGAGAATGCCCTACGGGCGGCTGTGACCGCTCGATCAACATCCTGAGTTGAGCCTGCCGAAATGGTTGCATAAGGCTGCTCATTGGCGGGGTTGACGACGGCAATGGTGTCGGTTCCGAAAGGTTCGACCCAAGCGCCATCGATATAAATGTCAGTCTTTACGATGTAATTGGTGTTCTGGTCGGATTGGAGCACGATATTTCCCTCTCTGGTAATTGTTAGGTTTTGCAGGGTGACGTTGAATACAACGGTTCCCGTCGGACACGATCTCGTTTCAGTATCCGAGAAATTGAACCGGTTGCTTGTTCGGGAAGTTGTGGATGGCAGCCCGGAAATCATGCGTATAAGTGGCTTCCATGAAGGCTGCCTTTTCTGCCTCAAGTTGAGCCGCCAACGAAAGATCCGCGGCCAGCAATTGCTTGAACAGTCCAAAGGCTCGTGTTGGGCCAGAGGCAATTTTTTGTATCAGGGCAGAAAGCTGTTCCTGGTAACTGCTATCCTCAACCACGTCGTTGACGATCCCAACTGCTTTGGCCTGACTGGCATTGAGTTTGCCACCCTTGAGCATAAGGGCAAAAGCAGCACGCGGCCCCAGCTTTTGCCGAAGATACCAGCTGCCGCCGCAATCGGGCACCGTCGCCAGTCGATCATAAGCAAGAATGAACTCTGCTGATTGACTGCAGATGGCATAGTCTGCCGATAGAACCATGCTCAATCCGGCGCCAGCTGCCGGTCCGTGTATTGCCGCGATGACAGGCACTGGCAATTGCTGCAGGATTAACAAAGCTGGGTGCATGTGGCGCAATATGCGCTGCAAGACAAGATCAGCCCGATCAGGGTCGGCTGCAAAAGCCGCGACATCTCCACCTGCCATAAACGCTTTGCCCGCGCCTTTGAGAACGACGCAACGTATGCCCTTGTCCGATGCTATGGCTTGCACGGCCTCATGAAAGGCTGCTGCCATCGCCTCATCGATAGCGTTGTATTTTTCCGGGCGGTTGAATGTGATGGTGCGGAAGCCGGTTTCTTTATTCATATCGACAAGGATTGGGGTCGTCATTTGTGGGTCCCTTGATACAGTTCTGCGGATTGGGTTGCGGATCGATGCGGCTGGTTTTGATGGTCAATGTGACGCTGCCCAGAATGATGAGCGTGCCGAGAATGGCATTGAGACCCGGATGAATGCCCCAGAAAAGCCAGGTGACCGTAATCGACCAGATCAGCCCCGAATAACCGAAGGGGGCGAGGAGGGCAGGTGATGTCATGCGGTAGGCAATGGCGCTTAAACCTATGCCCATGCTGGAGAATGCCGCCGCAGCCCCAAACTGGGCAATGTGTGGGACTTGCAATCCACGCCAATGCTCAATGGCGAACGGGGCGACAAATAGCGCCGAAAAGAACGCGCCAAAAAACGAGATCGTCCACAGGTTATCTTCGGACGGAATCCAACGCGAACTGATCGCATTGATGGCGTAAAACACGCTCGATGTCCCAGCCAGCCCCATAGCATAATTGAAGTTGGATGCCCGTGGATTGATCGCCACGACCACGCCAAGGAAACAGAAACAGATCGACAGCCATGTGCGAAAACTGACATTCTCCTTGAGCAGAAAACGGGACATCGCAGTGATAATGACGGGTGTCATAAAGAGAATGACTGTCGCTTCAGCGACAGTCAGAGTTTTCAGGGAAGCGATGTATAAATAGGCGGCGATCAAGCCAAAAGCTCCCCGCAGCGCATGGAGCCCAATTCTGGCCGACCATATTTTGCTTCGGCCGGTTGTCCGCACATGAAACAGGTAAAGAATCGGCAATGCCATCAGGCCGCGGATCAAAATGATCGATGACACATCATAGTCGCTGATGAGAAACTTGGTCGTCGTATCATTCAGGGTAAAAGCAAGACTGCTTGTGCAGAGAGCGGCAGCGCCAAGGAAACGCAGTGGGATCATGCAGCCCCCTCAAGGTCAGTCGCGACCTGAAAATACTCGCAAGGACAGTGCTCAAGATGGGGAAGCGTTATGGCGATCGTTACATCACACATGTGGACGCGCCATGACCGCGACAGGTTGCCGCTCTGGAGACCGCGCCCGAACTATCAGACCTGCTGTCTGCGACACGGGATTCGGGGTCTCTGCGCGCTGCTCCGGGGGTGGCGAATTCGAGGATATTGAGCGATGATTCAGACTACACCTTTGATATGGCGTGATCTTTCGCAGTTTCATGATGTTCCCCCTCCAATTGGCCCTCTTTATGGGGCTCCGACGAAAATCATCGTGTTATATCTGCATGTTAATAAAAAGTTGGACGTTCAGCAAATTTTTTGTTTGACTTCATCCGCGGCGAATTTCAGTATCTAATCATCAGGTTTGATTGCAGCAGGGAGTGGGGCGTGAAGACCCGAGTAACCGAGCTATTGAAAACGAAATACCCGATCATTCAAGGCGGAATGCAATGGGTTGGTCGTGCCGAACTTGCATCAGCTGTATCGAATGCGGGCGGCCTTGGAATCTTGACAGCACTGACGCAACCTAGTCCCAAAGCGCTAAGCGAAGAGATCGCTCGCTGCCGGCAGATGACCGATAAGCCATTTGGCGTCAATCTCACGATACTCCCCACGACAGCGCCTCCACCTTATGAAGAGTATCTTGATGCGGCGCTACAGTCGGGTGTGAAGGTGATAGAGACGGCGGGACGCAGTCCAAAAGAGTTCATCGAGAAAATAAAGGCGGCTGGTGCGGTTGTCGTTCACAAGTGTACGGCTGTGCGTCATGCGCTGTCAGCGGAACGGGCTGGTGTGGATGCCATCTCCATCGATGGATTTGAAGCGGCGGGGCATCCGGGTGAGGATGATGTTGGCGGTTTGGTCCTTTTTGCCGCTGCTGCGGCGCAGGTCAAAATTCCATTGATCGCCTCGGGCGGTATCGGCACTGGCGAAGGCATGGCGGCAGCTTTTATGCTCGGTGCCGAGGGCGTGAACATGGGGACGCGCTTTTGTGCCACCAAAGAAGCTCCCATTCATGAGAACATCAAACAGGCGCTGGTCAATGCCGGTGAGCGCGACACCAACTTGATCTTTCGAACTTTCAGAAACACCGGGCGTGTTTTGAAAAACGCAATCTCCGATGAAGTCGTCGCTATCGAAGGTCGGCCGGGCGGTGCGGAGTTTACAGATGTTCGACCGCTGGTTTCCGGAGAGCGAGGTCGCCACGCGCTGACAACTGGCGAACTGGATAGCGGTCTGGTCTGGGCAAGTCAGACGCTTGGGTTGATCAAGGATGTTCCGAGCTGTCAGGAGCTTATCGAGCGTATTGTCAGTGATTGCCGCCTTGCCATGACAAGGGGGTTACACGCATTTTCCAACTGACTTTTGTCAGCGGAATGCCGAATAAGGTGCTTTGGAGGAAGTACCTTTGCCGGTTGTTGCATACAAAAAAACGCGGCTAGTGGGCCGCATAGGGAGGAGGAACAATGAAAAAGACATTCATACTGGGTGCAGTGCTTGCCATGGCAGCCGGTTCGGCTGGGGCTGAAGAAAAGGTCAGTTATGCGTCCTACGGCGGCGCCTATCAGGAAGGCGTGCGAAAGGCCATTCTTGACCACTTGCCCCAAGACCATGGCATGACCGTTGTCGATTATGTACTGGCTGGTGGTATCCGCGATATCCGTACCAAGGTGCGTGCAAATGCGGTCGATATCGATGTGGCCGAACTCTATGGTGGTCTGTGTGATCTGGCCGGTAAAGAAGAGCTTCTGGTTCCGCTCGATTATTCAAAAATTCCCAATGCGGCTGGAATCCCGGAACACCTGCGCTCAAAATATTGGGTAGGATTCACCGCCTATACGTCGGTCCTTGCCTATAACAAAAACGTTTATGGTGACAAGGGGCCACAAAACTGGGCCGACTTCTTCGATACGGAAAAATTCCCCGGCAGCCGCGCTATCTCGGGAAATTCGCCAGCGACAAATATGGAAATTGCCCTGATGGCCGATGGCGTGGCCAAGGACAAGATTTATCCCATTGATATGGAGAGGGCGATGGCCAAATGGTCTACGCTGAAACCGAATATCAGTGTTCAATGGGCCACGGGCGCGCAGGCGACCCAGCTCGCAACGTCCGAAGAGGTCGATATGTTATCGATCTGGGCAGCCCGCATAGATGCCGCCATCAAGGAAGGCGCACCTTATACCTATAAGCTTGACGACGCGGTGATGGATGTGGAATGCCTGGTCATTCCCAAAAATTCACCCAATCCGGAAGGTGCAATGCGCCTGGTCAACCATCTGCTCGATCCAAAATATCAGGCGAACCTGCCAAATTATATCGCCTATGGGCCGATGAATCAGGATGCCTTCAAACAAGGGCTTGTACCCGCCGACAAGGCGGCGAGCATTGTCACGAGCACTGAGAATCTCAAGAAGCAGCTCATCACCAACATGCCGTACTGGGCCGAAAATCACGAAAAGGCGCAGACCATGTGGGACAAGGCTATGATGCAATAGCTGGTTCTGGAAGGTTGGAGGTTTCGGCCTCCAACCCGGAATTTTCTTCTTGGAGCCCGAGATTACAGTCTGTAGCTGACAACGCTGCGGTGTCCTGTTGTGCGCTGATGGAAAGCAGAGATGAAACACTCCTCAACGACGGCTTTGCCGGTTACGATCCAAGCACTGTCCAAACATTACGGTACGGTCCGGGCGGTTGACGACGTATCGCTGGCGATTAAAGCCGGTGAATTTCTCACATTGCTCGGCCCCTCCGGGTCAGGAAAAACAAGCCTTCTGATGATGATTGCGGGCTTTTCCCGTCCGACGGATGGTTCGATCAAGATTGGTACACAGGAAATCGTGCATCTTCCGCCCCATAAGCGCAATATCGGCATGGTTTTTCAGAACTATGCCTTGTTCCCGCATATGTCGGTATTCGAGAATGTCGCTTATCCGCTGCGTTTGCGTAAGTTCGGTCGTGCCGAAATCGAGGAACGGGTCAAGAAAGTACTCGATCTGGTGCAACTCGGTGGCTATGGCGAGCGTAAGATCACCGAACTGTCTGGGGGACAACGCCAGCGTATAGCGCTGGCGCGCGCCATCGTGTTCGAACCGCGCATTCTGCTGATGGATGAACCCTTGTCCGCGCTCGACAAGCAACTGCGGGAAACGATGCAGATCGAAATCCGCAAACTGCATGACCGGCTGGACATGACGACCATTTCTGTTACGCATGATCAGCGTGAAGCGCTCACAATGTCGGACCGGATTGCCGTATTTTCGAAGGGCAAACTGGCCCAGATCGCGTCGCCGACCGATCTTTATGAACACCCGGAAAGCCGTTTTGTTGCGGAATTCATTGGTGAAACCAGTTTTCTGCCGCTCCGGCGCACTAACGCAGGTGTCAGCTATGGCGACCAGGACGTAAATTTGTCGGATGATGTTGGCGAACTGCACGACGACATGTTGCTGAGCATGCGCCCCGAGCGCCTGCGTTTTGCCACAGACGAAGCGGCGGCGCGCGCTTCGGGAGCAAACCTGTTTTCGGGTCAGGTCGTCACGGCCATCTACCAGGGTGAATGCCTGCTTTTCGAGGTCATGCTGGATGGTGGCCATAAGGTATTCACACGCATTGCCAACCGCTCGGAAAATTTGCGGGCAGTGCCAAAGGTTGGTGAACGCGTGGCGCTGCGCCTGGAACGGGCGGACGCGCGGCTTGTGCGCGCGGAGGCTTGATGATGACAAAAGCTGTTGTCTCATTTCCTGTTGCAGCCCCCAAACCAGTGACGCAAGCCGAACTGGATGAAAACCGCCGTGCGCTGAACCGCAAAAAAAAATACGAAAGCTGGTCGATGGTGCGCCTCACCATCCCTGCACTCGCTATTGTTGGCATCTTGATGGTGGCGCCGCTGTTGTGGTTGCTGTCGATGTCTTTTGTCGACATCAATGGGGAATATGGTCTCGGAAATTTCCGATTGTTCTTTTCGGAACCTGTCTACATCGAGATGTTTCTCAATACGTTCAAGATCGCGCTCATCGTCACCGTTATCTGCCTGCTGCTCGGCTATCCGGTTGCCTATCTGATGTCGATCCTGTCCCCCAAATGGGCGGGGCTACTGATGTTGGCAGTGCTGGTGCCCTTCTGGACATCCGGGCTGGTGCGTACCTTTTCATGGCTTATCATTTTGCAGCGCAACGGCGTGGCCAATAAGACATTGCAAGGCCTTGGCTTGATCAACCAGCCGCTGGCATTGGTCAACAACACCACCGGCGTTGTCATCGGTATGGTGCATATCATGATCCCGTTTCTGGTGCTGCCGCTTTATGCATCGATGAAGGCCATCGACGCCAATCTGATGCGTGCTGCCGCCAATGTGGGGTCGTCGCCAACGCACGCGTTCCTGCGCATCTTCCTTCCGCTTTCGATGCCCGGATTGGTCGCTGGCGCCATAATGGTGTTCGTCATGTGCCTCGGCTTTTACATCACGCCCGCACTGCTCGGCGGTGGCAAGGTAAAGATGATTGCGCAGCGCATTGAGGAGATGATCTCGCTTTACCCGACATGGGGTCCTGCGGCTGCCCTTGCGGTGTTGCTGCTGGCAATGACGGCTCTTTGCTTGTGGATCAGTCTGGTGTTGGTGCGCCGGCTGTCGTCGGATCGATAGGTGGTATGATGGAAGCTCACGTTTCTCACCGTGCACGTCTCTGGCTCTACATTCTCGTCGGATTGGTGCTATTTTTCCTGATCGTTCCGACCCTGATCGTCATTCCGGTTTCGTTCAGTTCAACGACATCACTGGTTTTCCCGCCAGCAGGCTGGTCTACACGCTGGTATGCTTCATTTTTCGGTCAGGAAAAGTGGATCAGTTCGCTCTGGGTGTCGCTGCGGGTCGCATTCGGGACCATGATCGTTGCGACTGTCACCGGCGTGGCGGCATCCTACGCTCTTAATCAGGGACGCATCGCCGTTCAGGGTCTTTTGAAGACGGTGCTGGTTGCGCCGCTGGCAGTGCCCTCGATCCTGATCGCTGTCGGCATTTTCTTTGTCTATGCAAAGATCGGAATGCTGTTGAACACCATTTGGGGCATGATCCTCGGCCATTCCGTGGTTGCGATGCCGTTTGTGATCCTGACCATGCTGGCCGGTTTCAGCAGTTATGACTCATCGCAGGAAATGGTGGCACGCAGTCTCGGTGCCAATCGGCTCAAAGCCTTTCTGACTGTGACTTTGCCTCAGCTCAAGCTTTCGGTCGCAACCTCGATGCTGCTGTCTTTCCTGATCTCTTTCGACGAATTGATTATCTCGCTGATGGTGGCATCGGGGCCCATGTCGACATTGCCGCGCGTTACCTTCTCCACGCTGCGCGATGATCTCGATCCTACATTGGCGGCGGTTTCAACACTCATGCTGATTGTCACATCGCTACCACCGCTTCTGCTGCACATTTACAGCCAGCGGGCAGCAAAGAACGGTGGTTGATATGATTGCAGAACTTAACCGAGAAATGGATGGCTTTGTCCACCTTGAGAGACACGGATCCGTACTTGAGATTCGTATGGTCAAGCCAAAGGTTAATGCGATCTGCCGCAGTCTAAGCCGCAATCTGGAGAAGGCAGCGCTCTATTTGCAAGGTGATCCCGACCTGCGTGTCGGTATTGTGTCCAGCGGGTCAGAGCGTGCCTTTTCAGCTGGCTATGATTTCAAGGAAGGAACGGATCAGAACAGTGGTGCAAGCACCGAAGGCGCAAAAGAGGGCGGTTTCGGCGGTATAACGACGTTGTGGTCACTCAGAAAGCCGCTGATCGCTGCTATCAACGCCCCGGCCATTGGCGGTGGTCTCGAAATATCGTTGGCTTGCGATATTCTTTTGATGGCGGATGACGCCTTCATCCAGCTGCCCGAGCTCGAGCGGGGACTGCTGCCCGATGGCGGGGGACTGCAACGTCTGCCTCGCCGTATTCCCTATTATGTGGCAACCGCGATGATCTGGACCGGCGACCCCATGAGCGCGCAGGATGCGCAGCGTTGGGGTTTGGTTTATCGCACCGCGTCACGAGAAAATCTTATGCCGATGGCATTGGAAATAGCCCGGAAAATTGCGGAATCTGCACCGCTGGCACAACAAGCGTTGAAAGAAGCGTTGCGTGCCGTGGATGGCATGTCAGACCGCGACGCCATGAAATTGCGAGCTGGCGATAATCCGGAGCTGTCCACCTTTGCCGCTATGCTGTCCTCGGAGGATATGATCGAAGGCCAAAAAGCCTTCCTCGAAAAACGACCGCCGCGCTGGCGCGGACGCTGAACCAATAACTGAATGACAATTGAGACTGCCCAACCCTTGTGGCCGGGCAGAAAGGGAGAGCTATGTACAAATTTCTTGAAATTGAACGTCATGACGCGGTGGGCGTTATCGCGCTCAACCGGCCGGAGGCGCGCAATGCGCTCGGTATGGGGATCACCATAGAACTGCGCAAGGCACTAAAGGAGGCGGCGGCTGATCAAACGCTCCGCGCCCTTATTCTGGCCGGACGCGGTGGCGCCTTTTCAGCCGGTGCAGACGTGAAGGAATGGGCGGCGGGCAGAACGGATTGGCCGGACATGAACTGGGTCGAGGAGTCGCTGCGACTGGTCCAGCAGGTCCATGAGATGCCCAAGCCCGTTATCGCCATGATCGACGGTGCAGCCGTTGGTGCCGGTCTTGATATGGCTTTGGCGTGCGATTTTCGCTACGCATCGGAAAAGGCCAAGTTCATCTGTTCCTATACCAATGTCGGCTACAACCCGGACTGCGGGGGAACCTGGTTGATGCCGCGCGTGATTGGTCTCGAGGCGGCAAAGCGTTTTGCTTATACGGGTGAATTATGGACCGCCCAGATTGCGCTTCAAAATCGGCTCGTCAGCCACGTCAGCAGCTCTGACAATCTGTGGCAGGACACGCTGGCCTTCGCCCGGCAACTGGCAAGCGGGCCGACTGTTGCCATCGCGCGGACCAAGAAATTGCTGAACAGCGCTCATACGCGCAGCCTATCCGATCAGCAGCTGGAAGAAGTAGCGGCGGGCAAGGTCTGCGCACAGACCCAAGATCATAAAGAAGGCCTGGCTGCTGCCAATGAGCGCCGCGCACCGAATTTCATCGGCGCGTAAAGGGGGAACACCATGGATTTTGCATTAAGTTTTGAACAACAGGCGCTCATCGATTCACTGGAAGAGTTCTGCAAGCGCGAACTTTATCCGCACGAGAATCTCGTTGAGGAACTTCGCTACGTTCCTGAGGAAATCAAACAGGAAATTCAGCAAAAATCGATCCAGGCGGGCTTCGCCGGGATGAATCTGCCGGAAGAATGGGGTGGCCCGGGTCTCGACAAGCAGACCAAGATGCAGGCTGAACGCGTGCTTGGTAAATCGAGCGCCGCGCTCACCATGTGCATGAACCGTGGCGTTACCGGCATCCTCTTCAAATGCAAGGGCGACCAAATTGAAAAATATCTGAAGCCAGCTATCCGAGGCGAACGTAAGGATGCCTTCGCGCTCACGGAACCCGGTGCGGGGTCTGACGCACGCGGCATTACGACCAAGGCCGTGCGCGATGGGGATCACTGGGTTATCAACGGGGTGAAACAGTTTATCTCTCACGCCGATATCGCAGATTTCATCGTTCTCATTGCCGTTACCGGCGTGGATGAAACGCCACGCGGACCACGCAAGCGTTTTACGGCGTTTCTGCTCGACAAAACCCTGCCGGGATTGCGTGTAGAGCCGATGAAGTCGATCGTCACCCGCGGCTATAATCCGACGATGGTCTATCTCGAAGATGTTCGTGTTCATAGCGATGATATTCTGGGCGAAGAGGGCAAGGGCTTCGATACTGCCAATGAGTGGCTCTACGATGGCCGGGTTGCTTTGGCCGCCCATTGTGTCGGTCGTTCTGAACGCATCTTCGAAATGACCAAGGAGTGGGCCGGAACCCGCAAGGCGTTTGGCAAAACAATTGGTGAATTCCAGGGGGTCGGTTTCAAGGTTGCCAATATGGCGGTTGATATAAAGCTCGGTGATCTTATGGTGAAAGAAGCCGCGTGGAAAATTGAGAATCAGACGATGAACCGCACTGAAGCGTCAATGGTGAATTACTGGTGCTCGGAAATGGTGTTCCGGGTTGCGGACGATGCCGTGCAAATCTTTGGTGGCATGGGCGTTATGGAAGAATTCCCCATCCAGCGTTTCTGGCGAGATGCGCGTATCGAACGTATCTGGGAAGGTACGTCCGAGGTCCATCAGGATATTATCGCAAAGGATCTGTTGAGACCGTATCAATAATAAGTGTCGCCGTTAGTCATCGGCCTTCGAGAAGGTAAAGAATGCGGAAAGCTGTCAAAAAGAGGCAAACCAACGAAATCAGACGACAGGATCTGATCCTTGCGACGCTGAATTCAATAGTCAAACATGGCTATCTGAATTCGACGATCAACACGATCAGTGAAGAATCTGGTTTTTCACGTGGATTGATAAACCACTATTTTGACAGCAAGGAAGATCTGCTGACCGCAGCACATCGCTATTACCTTCAAAATGGGGACGATTATTACCGGCACCTTGTATCATCGGTGAAGACCGGGAATTTCGATACGCTATACTTTGTTGCCTGTGGGCCATTTTTCCACGGACGCGGATATCAACAGGTTCATATTCACTACAACAGTGCCGCCTGGATTGTTCCAGAGATCATGGCATTACATCGCGAACTATGGGGCAAATACCGCGCGTTTCTCGGACGTCGGCTTGCCAAGGTCGCGGCAGAAAAGAATATGGAAATTGATGTCCGCCTGGCGGCCATCGCTCTTACGCAACTGGCGGACGGGCTATGGCACGGCTGGGTCATGGAAGAAGCCTATTCGGCCGAGGATTGCTGTATCATCATCCGCAAATGGCTGTGCGATCTGTTTGGCGAAAATCCCGCCGATCATCCGCTGCTGCCCAATTTCGATGTGGAGAATTTCCCGACGTCTGCACCTCTTACCAGTCAAGCTGGAACGAGCGCTGCCGTGGAAGTTTGAGCCCGCTGGGCTGGCAGTGCCTTAAGTTAAGAGGCAGAGGAATATGCTACAGGTGAGTACGAGCGTGGAGGAGGGCCGTATCAGCCCTACGCTGCGAGAGAATTTTGCGCGTCTTCTTGCGCCCCGCGCCATGGCCTTCATTGGTGGTGGTCAGGTCGAGGCAACATTGAAAACCCTGCGTCAGCAGGATTATGCTGGCGATGTCTATGTGGTGAATCCCAAGCGCAGCGAAATCGCCGGATATAAATGCATTCCGTCGATTGCCGATCTGCCTGTTTCGCCTGATGCTGTATTTCTGGCCGTCAATGCCGATGCGACCATCACCGCATTGCATGAACTGTCGGCCATGAAGGCGGGTGGTGTCGTTTGCTATGCTTCCGGCTTTTCCGAAATTGGCGCGGCGGGTTTTGAGCGAAATCTGGCTTTTGTCGAAGCTGCAGGCGACATGGCGGTGGTCGGCCCGAATTGTTATGGCCTCGTCAATTACGTCAATCATGGCTCGATCTGGCCAGCACTTTACCCGAAGTTGCAGAACAGTCGCGGCGCGGCGGTCATTTCCCAGAGTGGCAACGTCACCGGGCATCTGGTTTCCAACGGTCGTTCGGTGCCTTATTCCTATCTGATCAGCGCGGGCAACCAGGCTGTTCTCGGCTTTGAAGACTATATTGATTACCTCATCGATGACCCGAACGTGACTTGTCTGGGTCTGTTTATGGAAGGCATACGTGATGTGGCCGCGTTCTCGCAGGCCGCCTTGCGGGCGCGTGCAAAGCGTATTCCGGTCATCGTCTGCCGTTCCGGGCGTTCAGAACTTGGTGCGGTGATGGCCGCCAGCCATACGAGTTCGCTGGCAGGGCAAAATGAATATTATGAAGCATTGTTTGCCCGTCTCGGCGTGATCGAGACCGATACGGTCCCGCAATTCCTCGAAATGATAAAGCTTGCTTCGATTGCCGCACCGCTTGAAGGCGAGCGCATCACCGTGTTTTCCAGTTCCGGCGGCGATAATGGCCTGGCTGCGGATTATTGTTCCTTTGCTGGCCTGCAATTGCCACAGCCAAGTCAGCAACAGAAAGCTATCATCAAGCCGACATTGCCTGATTTTGGTCATGTGTCCAACCCGCTCGATTTCACAGCAGGCTATTGGGGCAGCGAAGAACTGCTGACACCCATGTTCACCACCATGCTGAACGGTGATTACGATGCGGCTATGCTGGTGATCGATTATCCGCCGGTCGGATCGCCCTACAAGGATAAATCCGCGCATCAGGCTATGGACCGGGCTCTGGCTGCAGCTGGCAAGATTGCGGATAAGCCGGTATTTCATGCATCGGTGAATACGGAAAGCATACCGCCAGAAGATGCCGAAGCGCTGATCGCGCAAGGGATAGTCCCTCTGAATGGTCTGCATGATGCTGCGCAGGTTGTCGCGAAATGGGCGAATTATTGCAAAATGGTTGGGTGCGACCGGCGGCAGGGCGATGCTGCCCTGGAACCCAAAGTCCCGTTTGCAGTCACCGCCTTGCCTTCAAACGGCGTGACAGTGAATGAAGCGGAATCCAAGCGGCGATTGAGCTCCTATGGGTTGAATGTGCCGAACGGCAACATTTTGACCATTGAGACGATCCGCGAACTGCCGGAAACCTTCGACACCCCGATGGTTCTGAAGGTTCTGCACGATCAGCTGGCGCATAAGACAGAAGTTGGCGGTGTTGCTCTCAACATTCGTAGCCGAAATGATGCCATCGCTGCAGCCGAGCGCATGGTCGCATCGGTCAAACAGCACGATGCTTCAATCGAGCTTACGACATTTCTGATGGAACCGATGCAAGCGGCCCCACTTGCTGAACTGATCGTCGGCGTCAAACGCGACCCGCTGTTTGGGCTGGTTCTCGTCATCGGTGCAGGCGGTATTCTGGTGGAGCTGTTGAAGGACGCCACACCATTGCTGTTACCGGTCAGTCGTGCAGACGTTGAAAATGCACTACGCGGACTGAAGAGCTTTGCGCTTCTCGACGGTTTTCGCGGCAAGCCAAAGGTGCAACTGGAGCCGGTTATTGATGCTGTCATGGCCATTGCGGCCTATGCTGGCGATCATCGGCATAATTTGCTCGAACTAGACGTCAATCCGTTGATGCTGGGAACCGACAGCGCCATCGCTGTGGACGCCCTCATCATAGAACATCGTTAGAATGAAGCCACTGGCCGCCGTCGGCGTATGGCGGCCATGTTCACTCAAGTCCGACTGGAAACATTATGAACAGACCGCATCTCACTGGAGCGGAAGCGCTCGTCCATAGTCTTGTTGCTGCCAAGGTAGATACCTGCTTTGCCAATCCCGGCACGAGTGAAATGCATTTTGTCGCGGCGCTTGATCGGATACCCGGTATCCGCTGTGTGCTGGGTTTGCAGGAGAATGTGGTGACCGGGATGGCCGACGGCTATTTCCGCGTCACGCAGCGCCCGGCGGTAACACTGCTGCATTGCGGTCCAGGTTATGCCAATGGCATTGCCAATATTCATAATGCGCGTCGTGCTGGCAGCGGCATGCTCAATATTGTCGGCGATCATGCAACAGATCATGTTGCGCATGACAGTCCGTTGACTGCCGATGTGGAAGCGCTCGTAGGGGGCAGTTCAGAATGGCACCGCTTCGGCACAAAACCGGCATCAATCGGTGCCGACGCCATGGCTGGTCTGAAAGAGGCCTCTTTTGGCTATGGCCAGATCGCGTCTCTGGTCTTGCCCGCAGACGTGTCATGGAGCGAAGGCGGCGAAACGGCGGAACTTGGGGACATAGAAGGGCCATCTCCAATGGACCCGGCAATCGTGACACAAGTTGCCGAAGCTCTGAAATCTGGCCGCAAGGCGGTCATCATCCTCGGTAATCCGGCTGTCGTCGAAGAGTTGCATCCCTTACTCAAGGGCATTGCCGACCAAACCGGCGCTGAATTGATGGGAAGTTCAACCATTTCCAACATGCCGAAGGGAAAAGGGCGGCTGGTGCTGCCGGTCGTGCCTTATGTGGTAACGGAAGCGCTACATTGTCTTGATCCTTATGATCTGGTCGTGCTGGTCAATTGTCCGCCGCCAGTGGGCTTCTTCCGCTATCCCGGTCTGCCGAGCCTGCTGCATCGCGCCGATGCCGAGGTTCTGACTCTGACGACCGCTCATCAGGACGCGAAGGGTGCGTTGACTGCTTTGGCCACAGCGCTTGGGGCTCGTGAAAGCGACATCGCCATCCAGAATGGAGAGATCGAAGTGCCGGTGGATGGTCCGGTAACGTCGGATACTCTGGCCCAGATTGTAGCGCGTCAGATTCCGGAAAACAGCATCATCGTCAATGAGGCGCTGACCTCAGGAGGCGGTTTTGCTGCGGTCATGCCATTGGCTGCTCCGTGTGATTGGTTGACTGTGACAGGCGGTGCAATCGGTGGAGGAATGCCGCTCGCAACGGGCGCTGCCATCGGGGCGGAAGCGGTCGGCGACAAGGGACGACGGGTCATCGCTTTGCAGGCTGACGGTTCCGCCGCCTATACGGTCCAGGCATTGTGGACGCAGGCCCGCGAAAACTTGCCCGTCACCACATTGCTGCTCGACAATCGCTCCTACGCCATTCTGCTCGGAGAATATGCCAAGGTTGGTGCCGAACCCGGCCCGACAGCGCTCGACATGATGAGCTTGGTCCGGCCGGAAATTGACTGGGTATCGATTGCACGGGGCTTTGGCGTCGAGGCGGTGACGGTGACCACCAATAGCGAGCTGGATTTAGCCTTGACCAAAGCTCTGGCCAAGGATGGGCCGGTGCTCATCGATGTACGACTGGACTGAGATCACGTCATGCAAAATCTGATAGCAAAAGTCGCGGGTGCCGAGACAACCGGAATAAAGAAAGTCGGGCTCATCGGAGCCGGCGCCATGGGGGCGGGTATTGCAGCGCAGTTTGCCGATGCCGTTATTGCCGTTGAACTGCTGGATATTGCCCGTGGCGTCAACCGTATCGAACCGGCGGAAACCGGGATTTCCCGCCAGCTTAAATTGGGCGGGTTTACGACGCCGGAGGCTGCAGCCCGAATACGCCCCGGCAATATTGACGATCATCTCGCGCGGTTACAGGATGCAGACTGGGTCATTGAGGCAGTGGTGGAAAAACTCGACATTAAACGCGAGTTGTTCCGGAAAATTGCACCCCATCTGAAACCGTCGGCAATTCTCTCTTCGAACACATCAACCATCCCGCGTCATGATCTGGTTGCTGATATGGAAAGCAGTCTTGCACGCCGCTTTGCCATCACGCATTTCTTCAATCCGCCACGACTGATGCCGCTTCTGGAAGTTGTTGTCGACGATCAGGCTGATCCTGACCTGCGCGATCAGTTGCATCAAGCGGCCAGATTATTGCTGGGCAAAACACCGATTGATTGCCATGACACGCCAGGCTTCATAGCCAACCGTATCGGCTGTTTCTGGATAGCGGTGTCGGTCACGGAAGCTTGTCGTTTTGGACTGGATATCGAAACTGCCGACGCTGTGCAGACGGTACTCGGAGTTCCAAATACCGGTGTTTTCGGGTTGCTCGATCTGATTGGCATTGACCTCGTGCCAACCATATGGGGCGGTTTGATGCAGGCGCTGCCGAAAGATGATGCCTTGCAGGACTATAATCTGCCGGGCAATCCGCTCATCATTGAATTGCTGGCAAAAGGGTCGTTTGGGCGCAAGGCGGGCGGCGGGTTCTACCGCAAGGCCGCCGATGGGCAGTTCGAAGTGCTCGATACTGACAAAATGCTTTATCGCGCCACTCGCCCGGTGCCGTTGCCTACGGAATTGCATGACCTGCTTAGCAAACAAGGTCCGGTTGGGAACTACGCGCGTTCGGTGTTGCGCAAGCTGGTGCGCTACTGCGAGACACATCTGTCCGAGATTGCATCGGACGCTGGTGCAATCGATACCGCCATGCAGCTTGGCTATTCCTGGCGCGAGGGGCCCTTTGCACTCGCAGCCAGAGCCGCAGAAATCATCGATTTTTAATGTGATTTGCCCCAGTTCTTATCAACCAGACCATAACGCGATGTACGCATCGACGGGAGCCATCCAGTTGGCTGCGATTATGTCTGGCACCGATGCAATTGGGGCAGCAAAAATTCGAAGGAGTCAGGAATGAAAGTCCTTGTCGCAGTAAAACGGGTTGTCGATTACAACGTAAAGATCCGTGTGAAGGGAGACGGCTCGGGCGTTGAGCTTGCCAACGTCAAGATGTCGATGAACCCTTTTGACGAGATTGCGGTTGAAGAGGCGATCCGTCT
>NZ_JABXGB010000050.1:0-16251 GCF_022627935.1 Ochrobactrum sp. C6C9
TTCTTGAAGGCAACGCCCGCACCGGGACCGTGAATTTCAACAACCGGCGGGAAGGTGCCGACCATCTTGCAGCAGGCGCCATCCGGCGTCTTCAGCCATTCGCCCAGCGTTACGCTGTCGTCATTGGCGGCGTCGAGACGGCCATTGGCCAGATCGAGGCGGTATTCCTCGGCAGTCGGGTAGGCCTTGATCGTGCTGTCGGTAAAGGTCTTTTCCGAGTAGTTGGCATGGGTGGTGGAAACCTGAACGCCGATCGTCTTGCCAGCGAGATCTTCCTTGGTCACGCCCTTGATGTCGCTATCTTTCGGAGCGACGATGCCCGGAGGCGTGTTGTAATATTTGTTCGAGAAATCGACCTGCTTCTTGCGCTCGTCGGTGATCGACATGGAAGCGATGAAAGCGTCGAACTTGCCAGCCTGAAGGGCCGGAATTGCGCCATCCCATTCCTGAGTGACGAACGTGCACTGAGCCTTCATCTCATCGCAAAGTGCTTTCGCGATATCGACGTCAAATCCCGAAAGGGTGCCGTCCGGCTTGATGAAATTGAAGGGGGGGTAGGCGCCTTCGGTGGCGATGGTGAGCTTCAAGGGCTCTTGGGCATTTGCGGCGCCAATGGCCAATCCGCCTGCCATGGTTGCAATGGTTGCAACCGAAGCTGCTGCTACGATACGCTTCAATACGCGCATATTTAGTCCTCTCGTTTACTCAGGCTGGTTCCCTGATTATTGTTCTGGTTCAGCCATCTGTAGTGCAATTGCAATTTAAAATTGAGGATTACCGATTGATAGTCATTCCTCCTGTGGCTACCAATAGATGGTTCAACGGAGGCTGCGCAATATTTTTTCGCATCTTCGCCGCCGCCCTCCAATCTGAGCACGATATTCCCACCACTTTTCACCCGAAGGCAAGATGGGTTGCGTAATAATTTTGCGTATAATTATTGTGGAATTCACAGGCTATTCCGCCGAAAGACGTGGCAAAATAGTGAATGCTGACGTTTTGGCGGAAAGCGATAGGGAATTGCTCAAAGTGCCATTTCATTTTGGATGAAATCGGCGATTTCATCGACCATATTGATATCGAAGACCGGCAGGCTCAAGCCCGACTGTGGATGATCGGTTGCAATGGCGACGATGCTTGGATCGTTTTCGGCGAGCGGCGGGCCATCATGGCTGCCCGTTCGGCGAAGCTCGATTTTCTTGTGCGGCTCGCGCTTATAGCCCTCGACGAGAATCAAATCGCACGGCGCAAGCTTGTCCGCGATGTCTTGCAGGGCGATTTCCGGACCGTCGAGATTTTCATGCATGATGGCGAAGCGGCGCTCCGAAACGATGGCCACTTCTGCGGCACCTGCTTGACGATGCCGCCAGGAATCGGTGCCTTCGTGATCGATGTCGAAATTATGATGCGCGTGCTTGATCGTGGCGATGCGATAGCCACGTTCGGTCAGGCAGCGCACGAGCTTTTCGGTCAGTGTGGTCTTGCCGGAATTCTTCCAGCCCGTAATGCCGAAAAGCTTATGTGTCATTCCGTATCTCCGTTCAGTCTATGCAATCGCCGGGCTTCGACAAGGTCGTCGGGCCGGTTGATATTGAAGAAGGGATCATAGTTCTCCGCGCCATCCTTGGTCGCCAAGAGCGGAAAGTCCACCGTTTCAAATTCAACATCGCGTGCGAAAGCGAGAACACTGGCTTTCTCTGCGGTTGAAAGCCAGTCTTTCAGACGATCCGCCAGCTGCGTGCGCCACAGGCCAAAGATCGGGTGAATATGCCCGGCGGAGCTTGCAAGAACGATGTCCTTGCCGGTCGCTCGTTGACGTTCGAAAAGCCGCTCTCCCAGATCGGCAGGCAGAAACGGCGTGTCCGCCGCTGCGGTCAGCAGCCATGTCGAATTTTTTGCGTGGATGAGCGCCGTGAGGATGCCGGGCAGCGGACCGCCATGTGATGCGGAAATGTCCGCTACAACCGGTAGGCCGAGGCTGAACAGTCGGGAGGCGTCGCCATTGGCATTGATGAAAAGCGCGCTCACCTGCGGTTTCAGCCGTGCGGCGACTTCACCAATGACGGAACCGGCACCCAAAACCTGCAGGAATTTGTCACCGTCTATTCCGCCTTCGCGCATACGGCTCGATAATCCGCCCGCGATGATCGCACCGGCTACATCCTTGATGGTCATCATTTTGGTCCGAGGCCGGTTGGAATAGACGCCAGAGTGCTTTTGTTCTTCTCACGCTTCTTGAGCGCGTTTTCGCGATAGACCATGTAAATGCCGCTTCCGACGACCAGAACAGATCCAGCAATTGTATACGCATCCGGCGCTTCACCAAAGATTGCAATGCTCAAGCCTATCGCCCAGAGCAGGCTGGAATAGCGGAACGGGGACACGAAGGACACTTCGCCCTCACGCATGGCGAGAATGATAAAGTGATATCCGATCAGCAAAAGCACGGCTGCGCCCAGCAAGGTCGCGATGGAAAGAAGGCCGACAGGCTGCCAACCGCCCATGGGGACGGTCAATACGCCGCCGGTAACCGCAATCGCACCGGCGGTAAGCGTGGAAAGGTAGAATGTCGGCACATGGGCGGGCACACGGCGCGTTGCAATATCGCGCATGGCCGCGCAAGCGACACTCGCCAGCAAAATGCCAACGGCACCGAGGCTTGCCGCACCGGCTGAACCGGGGCGAATGATGATGATTACACCGACGAAGCCCACCAGAATGGAGACCCAGCGCCGCCAGCCAACTTTTTCCTTGAGAAAGATTGCAGCGCCCAGCGTGACGACCAAAGGTGTGGCCTGAAACACGGCGGAACAGAACGCCTGGGAAAGATGACCCAGCGAGACAATGTAAGTGATTGTCGCAACGACTTCGCCCAGCACGCGCAGGACCGTCATCCACTCCAGAGAAAGATTGCGCAGCGCGCCATGACGCCAGGCCAAAAAACCAATCATCGAAGTGGCAAAAAAACCGCGGATCAGCATGTACTGCCCGCTGTTCATTTCCGTGAGAAGGAATTTGGTTATGCTGTCCCCGATGGTGAAGGTGCCCATGGCGAGAAGCATATAAATACTTGCGCGGAAATTATCTGACTGCAGCACGGTATAGAATCCAGTTTAGAATCCAATACCTTGTTAAAGTTTATTGCGCGACAATTATTTGTGATTATTTTCGCCTAAAAGTATAGCGCGGGGATTAACCACCCGTCAGGCTCATGTGGCGCGCCACAGCTGGGCGGTTATGATCGCGATCAATGATGAAATCATGGCCCTTGGGTTTGCGCGAGATTGCCTCATCGATAGCCCGGCTCAAAAACGTATCGCTGTCGTTTTCCCGCAGCACCTTGCGCAGATCGGCATCGTCATTCTGGCCGAGGCACATATAAAGCATGCCTGTGCAGGTGAGGCGGACGCGGTTGCAGCTTTCGCAGAAATTATGCGTCAGAGGTGTGATGAAGCCGAGGCGACCGCCAGTTTCCTCGATCGTGACATAGCGGGCAGGGCCGCCCGTCCGGTACGGAATATCGGTCAGCGTGAACTGACGTGACAGATCATTACGCACCTGCGACAGCGGCAGATACTGATCGGTGCGGTCGAATTCGATTTCGCCCATCGGCATGGTTTCGATGAGCGTCAGGTCCATATCGCGACCATGAGCCCAGCGGATCAGCTCGGGGATTTCGAGCTCGTTGAAATCTTTGAGCGCCACGGCATTGATCTTCACACGAATACCGGCCTTCTGGGCGGCATCGATGCCTTCTAGCACACGTGCGAGATCACCCCAGCGGGTTATTTCGTGAAACTTGTCAGGGTTCAGCGTATCGAGCGAGACATTGATGCGCTTCATGCCGCAATCGGCCAGTTCATGGGCAAAGCGCGCAAGCTGCGAGCCGTTGGTGGTCAGCGTCAGTTCATCCAGCGCTCCGGATGCCAGATGGCGCGAAAGCCCGCGGATCAGATGCATGATGTTCTTGCGCACCAGCGGTTCGCCGCCGGTGAGCCGCAGCTTGCGCACGCCCTTGTCGATGAACACGGTGCAAAGCCGTTCCAGCTCTTCAAGCGTCAGCAGATCCTTCTTGGGAAGAAAGGTCATATGTTCCGCCATGCAATAGGTGCAGCGGAAGTCGCAACGATCCGTCACCGAAACACGCAGATAGCTGACCATCCGCCCGAAAGGATCGATCATCGGTCCGGTTGGAGAAACAAGGGGCTGTGCCTGCAAGGTTTTCATCTGTGAAGCCATTGTTTCCATGAGGTGCGACGCAGTATCGACCCGTTCTTATGAGATAAGGCTTCCGCCACGCATTGTCCAGTTTTGCGCGGCTGAAGCAGTTTCAATACCCTTGCGGTAATTTGACATGCGGCCTATCACAAGCAAGCTTCGACGATGACGGAGCAAGCTCAATATGGAGAAAAGTGATGAGCGACGTTTGGCCGACCGAACTGCGCGTTTCCAGCGACCGCAAATTGCTGACGGTGGCTTTCGACAACGGAGAGCGATTTGAACTAACAGCCGAGCTGTTGCGCGTGCTTTCTCCGTCGGCAGAAGTGCAGGGCCATTCTCCCGAACAACGCATTACGGTTGGCGGCAAGCGCAACGTCGAAATCATCAAGGTCGAGCCGGTCGGCAATTATGCGGTGCGCATAACCTTTGACGACATGCACGACACCGGCCTGTTTTCCTGGACCTATCTGCATAAGCTCGGCACCGATAAGGAGACGCTGTGGCAGACTTATCTCGACGAGCTGGCCGAAAAAGGGCTCAAGCGCGACCGCTAATCGAGCTTAATCCTTTTCCAGCATATCCGCGATACGCCGCATCATGTTGCCCATCGCATTGCATTGCGCTGCGGTCGATTGCGCCATGACGCGGTCGATCAGATCGGTATAGACTAAAAGCGCTTCACCGAGCAGCTTTTCGCCGTCCGGCGTGAGAGTAAGGCGAATGATGCGTTTGTCTACCGGATCGCCGGTGCGCATTAGCAATCCCCGATTCTCCAGTTTCGGCAGCAACATCGTGATGTTCGAGCGTCCGACCAAAATCCGGCGCGCGAGATCGTGCTGCGATTCGCCGGGGTGGCGATAAATATTCATCAGCACATCGAGGTCGGCGATCTTGAGATCGAAGGGTGCCAGTCCCTGCGCCAGCGCGCGTTCAACCGCTTTGCCGGCTCTCGCAACCGCAATCCAGTTTTTAAAGCGCGGATTATCCCACGGCAGCTTTTGATTCTTGTCTTGCATTTTGTTCATTCTTGTACAATTATTTGTTCAGGATTGAACATGATTGAGGCCCCGTTATGGCGACGTTATCCCTACAGGTTACGCGATTCGGTCTGGGTGTGCTTGGGCGCATCGCACCGGAACGTGCCGGCCGCGCGGCATTCAGGATTTTCTGTCGCACACCGAGCCGTAAGCCCCAAACAAAAGCCTATGCGGAAAGGCTGCGTCAGACGAGCCGCGAGTTGCTCAAGGCAAAGCGGCTTGACCTGATTATCGATCGGGGCGTTGTCGCAACCTATCTTTTCGAGCCAGCAGGGATGGCTCGACAGAATGCCCGTACCTCGCTGGTAGTGCATGGCTGGGGTTCACGCAGCGCGGATATGATGGCCATTATCAGCGCGCTGGTCGCACGCGGCGAACGGGTTGTCGCTCTCGATCTGCCGGGGCATGGCGCTTCAGCGGGACGCGAACTGGATTTCATCCGGGCCATCGCGGCGGTGGATGCCGCGTGGCGTCAGTATGGGCCGTTCTACGCCATGGTCGGGCATTCCTTCGGCGGTGCGGTTGTCGTCAATGCAGCTGCGGGGCCGCTTGGTTGTTATCGTGAGCGGCGTCCCGCCAAGCTGGTCACGATTGCGTCACCGCATTCGATGGAGGGTGTTTTCGACGGATTCGGAAAGGTGCTTCGCCTGAACGCCGATGTGCGTCAGGCGATGAAGGACACGGTCCAGCAAATCGCCGCGCGCCCGATCCATGATTTCGATACCGATGCGCATCTGCGCCGATTGTTGATCCCGACGCTGGTTATTCACGCACGCGACGACAAGGAAGTGCCAGCGCGCTGTGCGGAAATGGCAGCGAAAGCGGGGCCGCATGTCCGTCTGCACTGGGCTGACGGTCTTGGCCACCGGCGGATCATCGCCAGCACGGATGTGGCCGACAAAATCGCGGATTACGTGAGCGGTCCAGTGCCCCTGCGCGCCGTGGCATAAGCGGCCCGTAACCAATCAGGCCGCGGTGAGCCTGTCCCACGCCGCCATCGCGCCATGCGCCGTGGCGACAAGACTTTCCACGCTGCCACCATCGCGCGCCAGGATGGACATACCGTTCTGTACCGTCGCGTAAAAGGTGGCGATAGCGTCCGTGTCGATGGTCGCGGGCAAGGAGCCTTCCTCGACACTGCGTTGAAGGCGGGCGCGCAGCACGTTGATATTCCCGTTGCGACGCGCCTTTAGTTCATTGCAGACATTCTGGCTGGACTGGGTGCGGTACAGCGCATCCAGCGCGATCAGGCATCCGCGCGGCTTGTCGGTGACCGAGAAAGTCTCGGCACTCACCAGCAAAAAGCGCTCGAATGCCTGCTTTACGTCCGATGTTTCTTCCAGTTGCGTCCAGATATCTGTGCCGACTTCGCTCGAATAGAGCGACAAGGCATGCATATAAAGCCCCTCCTTGCTGCCGAAGGCGGCATAGAGGCTCGGCGCATTGATGCCCATGGCGGCTGTCAGGTCTGACAGTGATGCGCCGTCAAAGCCCTTTTCCCAGAAAACATACATTGCTGCGCGCAATGCTTTTTCTCGGTCAAAGTTGCGAGGTCTTCCGCGTTCCGACACGGCTATCTCCTTTTTGTATTGATCGTTAAATAATCCACTTGACGTCATTCGACAAGCCTGACACCTTTTATGTATCAATCGTTACAGAAAGGATATTTCATGTCGGGAAAACCTTTGAATGGGAAGGTGGCCTTCGTAACCGGCGGCAGCCGCGGCATTGGTGCCGCGATTGCGCGACGGCTGGCCAAGGACGGTGCCATCGTCGCCATCACCTATGTGAGTTCCAGGGAAAAAGCCGAAGCGGTCGTGTCCGAGATTGCCGCCGAAGGCGGCCGGGCAGTCGCGTTCAAGGCGGATAATCGTCATGCGGATGAAATTGCCGCCGCGATTGCAGCGGCGGTCAAAGAGCTGGGACGGCTGGATATTCTGGTCAACAGCGCTGGCATCTGGCGCGCTGCTCCGCTGGGTGAGACGACGATTGCGGATTTCGATGAGGTGATGGCGGTCAATTTCCGAGCTGTTTTCGCCGCTGTTATAGCGGCTGCGCCGCATCTGGGCGAGGGCGGGCGTATCGTCACCATTGGCTCCAATCTGGCGGACCTTGTCGCATGGCCGGGGATCAGCCTCTATGCCGCCAGCAAGTCGGCGCTCATTGGTCTGACGAAGGGGCTTGCCCGCGATCTTGGCCCCAAGGGCGTTACGGTGAATGTCGTGCAGCCGGGGTCTACCAATACGGATATGAATCCTGCTGACGGCGATCACTCCGGTCCGCAGCTGGAGCGCATTGCGACCGGCAGCTATGGCTCGCCGGATGATATTGCAAGCTTGGTGGCATGGCTTGCCGGTCCAGAGTCGCGCTTCGTTACGGGTGCTACGCTAACTGCCGATGGCGGTGCGAATGCCTGATACAAAAAGGGCGGCTCTGGAAGCCGCCCTTATTCGTTTCGGAGATCAATCGGGCCAGATCAACCCAGGTTGAGTTCCTTGAAGAAATCATTGCCCTTGTCGTCGATGACGATGAAAGCTGGGAAATCTTCCACTTCGATGCGCCAGATGGCTTCCATGCCGAGTTCTGGATACTCGACCACTTCCACTTTCTTGATGCAGTCCTGCGCCAGACGGGCGGCGGGACCACCAATGGAGCCGAGATAGAAACCGCCATGGCTTCCGCAGGCTTCGCGCACCTGACGCGAACGGTTACCCTTGGCGAGCATCACCATGGAGCCGCCAAACGACTGGAACTGGTCGACATAGGAATCCATGCGCCCAGCCGTCGTCGGGCCGAACGAACCCGATGCATAACCAGCGGGAGTCTTGGCCGGACCGGCATAATAAATCGGGTGGTTCTTGAAATAATCCGGCATGGATTCGCCGTTTTCCAGCCGTTCGCGAATTTTCGCATGTGCCAGATCGCGGGCGACGATAATCGGGCCAGTCAGCGAAAGCTGTGTCTTGACGGGATGCTTGGACAGCTCCTTCAAGATTTCGGCCATCGGCTGGTTGAGGTCGATCTTCACCACATGCGAGGAGAGCTTTTCTTCGTCGATATCCGGCATGTATTGCGCGGGATTGGTCTCCAGCTGTTCCAGAAAGATGCCTTCCTTGGTGATCTTGCCTTTGGCCTGACGGTCTGCCGAGCAGGACACGCCGATACCGATCGGCAGCGATGCGCCATGGCGCGGCAGACGGATGACGCGCACGTCATGGCAGAAATATTTGCCGCCGAACTGCGCGCCGACGCCCAGTGACTGGGTCAGCTTGTGGATTTCGGCTTCCATTTCCAGATCGCGGAACGCATGGCCAGTTTCCGAACCCGCCGTCGGGAGGCTGTCGAGATAACGCGTCGAGGCGAGCTTGACCGTCTTGAGGTTCATCTCGGCTGACGTGCCGCCGATGACGATAGCGAGATGGTAAGGCGGGCAGGCCGCCGTGCCGAGGCTCAGGATCTTGTCCTTGAGGAAGTCGATCATCCGGTCATGGGTCAACAGCGAAGGCGTGCCCTGATAAAGGAACGTCTTGTTGGCTGAGCCGCCACCCTTTGCCACGAAGAGGAACTTGTAGGCGTCTTCGCCTTCTTCATAAATGTCGATCTGCGCAGGCAGGTTGTTCTTGGTGTTCTTCTCTTCGAACATCGACAGCGGCGCCAGCTGCGAATAACGCAGGTTCTTCTTGTTATAGGCGTCGAGCACGCCGCTGCCGAGCGCATCGGCATCGCCGCCTTCTGTCCAGACGCGACGGCCCTTCTTGCCCATGATGATCGCGGTGCCGGTATCCTGACACATCGGCAGGACGCCGCCTGCGGCGATATTCGCGTTTTTCAGAAGATCATAGGCGACGAAGCGATCATTGTCGGTCGCTTCCGGGTCTTCCATGATTTTGGCAAGCTGCTGCAAATGGCCGGGACGCAGCAGATGGTTGATGTCGGCAAATGCCGCCTCGGACAGAAGACGCAGACCTTCCGGGTCGACGGTCAGAATTTCCTGACCCTTGAACGTATCGACCGAAACATGGTCGGAGGTTAGTTTGCGGTAAGGGGTGGTGTCTTCGCCAAGAGGAAAGAGATCGGCGGCGCTTGCTTCTGCCATCGTGGTACCTCGCTTGCTTGCCTGCCGCACCGGCCAGAAATCGCGAGATCGCCAGCCTGCACGTATGTTGCTCAAAACCCGGATTACCGGGCAGCGTCCGGGGTTAATTCTGAGGGGCTTTTAGCGCGATGAGAGGCGGAATCCACTGCGGCACATTGCGCAATGAGGGGAATGGCGAGCGGCATCCCTTGCGGGACAGCTGTTGCGCGGATGCGCCTCCCTCAAAGTTTTGTGATTATTTTCGAGCAAGAAATTGAAAGAAGTGGCATTAGCGTTAAAACTTTCTATACGAGATTCATAAAATCTACGCGAAATGATTGAGACGGATTCGCCTTTCGGCGGACATGCTAACTTTGGCGGTTGAAATGCAGTTTTCTCGGCGCGCGCAGATGGATGCAAAGAAAAATCGCACCAGCGGGTCTTATATCCGCAATGCGATGGTACTGGCTCTTGCCGCATCGGCCTTGTTCCCGGTCACGCAGGCACAGGCAGCAAATTCACTTTTCGAGCTGTTTCAACAGCGCCGCCAACAGGCCGAGCAGCCCGTAGCACCGCTTCCACCCGCAGCGGCCGCGCCGCGCATAAAAGCAGCACCAGCTGCCGCCGCACCGGCAGCGCGCACGCGTATCGCTCCGCCCGCGCAGCGTGTGACGGTCAAGGGGCCGGAGATTTATGATTACAAGCCGGAAACGCTGATCAAGATCGATTTCAGCGCGCTCGATCTGCAGGTGACTGCGGCAACCTCTGCGCCAACTGTTGATCCACTGACATCCGGCATGTCGCCGATCCGTGTGGAAAAGGCGCCTGATACGACCGAAACGGCTGGCAACCGCGCTTTCGACGCCGCCATGGACTATCTGAAGTCGGTTGATGTGAAGGCTGAAAAGCCAATCGCTGAAGCGATTGTTTCCTATTATTCGACCAACCGTTCTTTCATGTGGTCTGCCGACGGCAAGGTGCTTGACCGCGCCAAGGCCGTAGCCGCTTTCTTCGCACGCGCTGGCGAAGACGGTCTCAATCCGGATGAATATGCAGTCACGATCCCTTCGGACAATTTCGATCCGTCGCAGAATGCGGAACGTCAGCAGAAGCTGGCAGAGTTTGAAGTTCGCATGTCGGCCCGGGCATTGCGCTATGCGATGGATGCAGGCGAGGGACGCGTGATCGCCGACCGCCTGAGCGGTTTCCACGACCTGCCGCGTGATCGCGTCGATCCCAAAACTGTGCTGGAAAGACTGGCCGGTGAAGCGGATGCATCCGCCTATTTGCACGGGTTCCAGCCGGATAATGCGCAATATGCGGCTTTGAAGCAGGCTTTGTCCCAGACAGATGCACCGACGGGCGAACCCATTCGCGTGTCGCTCGACGGCGTCATTCGTCCGGGCGACACGAGCGACCAGTTGAGCAAGGTGGTTGCCCTGATTACCAAACACGCGCCTGCTGATTATCTGGAAAAGCACCGCGATGTGTTGCAGGCCCATGCCGATACGAGCCTTTACGATCCGGAACTTGTTTCCGCGATCAAGGACTATCAGAAGCTTTCAGGCGGCGCGCCCGATGGGGTTATCGGACGAAACACGATTTCGGCGTTGCAGGGTGAGCAATCATCCGTCAAGCGCGACCGTATTCTCTATTCGATGGAACGTCTGCGCTGGCTGCCGCATGATTTCGGCACGCGCTATGTAATGGTCAACCAGCCCGCATACCGCGCTGAATATTTCGAAGGCGGCCAGGAAAAGCTGGGTATGAATGTGGTGATTGGCTCGCCGACCCATCAGACCTATTTCTTCTACAACAAGGTGCAAACCGTCGTCTTCAATCCGTCCTGGGGTGTGCCGCGTTCAATTATTCTGAACGAAATGCTGCCGAAGGTCATGCGCGACACGAGCTATCTCGACCGCAACGGCTATGAAGTCTATGTCGGCGGCAAGAAGGTTTCGGCGAGCGCCGTTAATTGGAGCGCGGTTGCTTCGGGAAAGGCGCATGTCGGTATTCGTCAGAAGCCGAGCCTCGACAATGCCTTGGGCGAACTGAAAATCCTGTTCCCGAACGAACATGATATCTACATGCATGATACGCCGGCAAAGTCCTATTTCGGCCGCGACATGCGTGCGCTGAGCCATGGCTGCATTCGTCTGGAACGCCCACGTGATATGGCTGCGGCAGTGCTCGGCAAGCCAGTCGGTGATTTGGAGAAATATTTCGGCAAGAACGAGCGCGGCATCAAGGTGCCGGAGCCGGTGCCGGTCTATATTTCCTATTTCACGGCATGGCCGGATGCGAATGGCCAGATTCGTTATTACAGTGACGTTTATGATCGCGACTCGGGCATGCAGAAGGCATCCGACAAGACGGTGGCTTCGCGTCTGGCAGCAATTTAATCGGCGTTACGCCGCTGGTATCTGTCAGAAGTAGGGATGTTTAATCCTTGGATATGGCGGCTATCGTTCGATAGTCGCTATTTTCGTTGGGTCTACCCGGACGGTTTTCGGTAGGGAAAATCATTTGGGAAATAAGTGTTGTCATGCTTGACTTTGCCCTGAGCGGGAACGTATATCCGCGTCACCTTGATTGAGCACATATGTGCCTCTAAGGGCGCGTAGCTCAGCGGTAGAGCACTCCCTTCACACGGGAGGGGTCACAGGTTCAATCCCTGTCGCGCCCACCATTTATTGCCACAAATCAAGCCCTAATGCCTCCGCAGCGTCCATCATGTGGTACGGGGCGCTTATTTTCTGCGTTCAGCCATGCCGAAATACGACAAGTGCCGTATATCATTTAATTGAAATCTAGCGTTTCGTGACACCGGATTGTGTGTCAACGCCCGCACGATCTCATCGTATTTTCGGCGTCAGCTGGCGGGGCCAGCAAAGGAGGAACGATGAAGACCATAGCTTTGTTAGCCGTTGGTGCATTCATGACCGCAGGCACTGCATTTGCAGCTGCACCGATCAACGGAAACATAGATACCCAGACAGTGAAGTCCGATAAATCGACCGCGACCATTGTTGCGAGCGGCAATAAAAAACCTACATTGAGCTTTGGTTCGGCGAATCGCGGAGGGAAAACATCATCTTTCGGCGGTTGAGGGATTTGCCCCGTTACGCGGGGCAAACTCTCATTACGTCTTCCTGGACGCGCCCACCATTTTCCAACCGCCCAAATGCATTGCGAAAATCGTTCAGTTGCCGTTCGGCATCGTCGCGCCTGCAACGCCGGTATTCGTCACGATATTCCTGTCGTCGCCATATTTGGCGATAAGCATGAGGGCGGTGAGGGCGACAATAATCGGCACGATAAGACACAGCACCCTGACCGCCATCAGAGCGGTATGCCGTGTTCTTATTAGCGCCCTTGTTCTCATGGCCGATACTATCGCACGGATACGCTTAATCCGCCATATTGAGCGACATTAACAATAAGCAATCTCTTACAAACGCAGGCGCTTCAGAATGCGTTCTAGCGTGCGCAACGCTGCCGGTTGAGGCGGACCTTGATCTTGTCGCCTTTGTCCGACGCGGTGGGCTTGGAAGAGACGATATGCGCGCGCACGGTGCAGGTGCCGGCGAGAACCTCGAAATTATTCGCCCGGATATACATAACCGTATTGATCGGGTTCTTCGGCAGTTCGCGAGAGACCGCGTCGATGACGGCCTTGACTTCGGCGGCGCGCTGCTTGGGAGAGGTCGAGGCCTCAACGGAATTGATTGCGGCGAAGCTGCTGGCCGACCATGCCGCGATGCAGATGAGAACAGCTTTCTTCATTGGCGTAGCCTCCGATTGAGCCCAATGGATAAAAGTGCGGGCCTTTGTGAGAAAGGTCCGCTGAATCGGTTATGGCCCCGAACCTATCACAGATCGGGGCCATAGCTGTCATTTGGTCAGCTTTTATTGAGCCGGGGCAGGCGTTGCGGGTGTCGCCGGGGTAGTCGTCTCACCGCTGGCCGGAGCCTCGCTTTCCTTGGCTGCGTTTGGATCGGCCACGCCATTGGTGAAGACCTTGGAGCGGTCGAAAGCAGGCGCTGCGGTCAACTGGTCCTTCGTTGCGCTGAGAACCAGCCAGGTGTTTCCGTCGCTACGGGTCGCGAGCTGCAAGACATCCGGGCTTACGGCCACGTCCTTCTCACCGACGCCAAGGAAGCCGCCGACGCCGATCACGGCTGCTACAACCGAACCATCAGCACTGACGATCAGGTCATTCAGCTTACCGATGGATTTTGCATCATTGGCATCGCTTTCATAAACGCTGCGGCCAATGAAGCTTGAGACGAGAACTTCGCCTTCCTTAGGCTCGACAAAGCCGATCTTGTTGTTGTCGGGCGAGGGTGCTGTGCCGAACATGTTCTTGGTGGAAACAGGCAGATCCTGTTGTGCGGGCGCATCCGTGCCGGGCGTTGTCGCGGTGGGAGCCGCCGTCTGCGCAAGGGCTGGAGCACCAATCAAGAGTGCACACGCTGCCGTCAGAAGTGTCGTTCTAAACATAACTGCTCTCCTTTCTGCATTGAGTGTTCATAGTCCTAACGGTTTGATTTCAGGATCGTTCCGACATTTTTTGCCTGTTTCATGAGGAAACCTGCGCCGGTCGTCGCCCGCATGCGATTTAGACCGGCGGAAAAATAGCAGGCACGCTGCTGCGAAACTCCGAGCAAGCCCGGAATTCTCAACCGTGCAGAGGTGTCGTGCTGGCTATCTGTTATTGTACGACCGGAGAGGCCGGGGTGGGCTCGGATGGCGTAGGCGCCACAACAGGCGCAGAAGGGGCAGGCCCGCAACGGTTGGCCCGCGTGTGGCGCACGCCTTTCGACAGGAATACGATTTCCACTGCGTCACCAATCGGCGTGATGGTCACGTTTTCACTGGCCTGCTGTTGGTCGTTTTCGCAAACCAGATTGAGCGTGAACGTTCCTTTGTAATTGTCGAGCTTCATGACGGTACACTGCATGTCGCGGCTGTCGAAGCGCTCCTGCGAAATTGTGAAGCGCTTGTCATTATTGCTGCACCAGGTGCCGAGGATAGGTGTCGGATCGACTGGCGGCTTCGGCGGATTGACGCTGGCTGAAGGCGACGTGCAGGATGCCAGCGCAGGAAGCGCCAATGCACAAGCAGCAACATTCAGTTTATGCGACATTTAAAACCCCTGCGCAGCAGAACATCGAACAGTCTCAGCTCTTGGATACCGGGAAAGTCGGGCGGGCTCAAGACGGGCGCATGCAGAACAGTGTTGCGTCCGTGCGTGAAGCGTAGCCTAAGAAAAAACCCCGCCGTGGCGGGGTTTCATTCATGAAAGCCATTGCTGTCGATTATACCAGTCATCAATTTCGGATTTGGCGCGGTCTTTCGCGACTCCGTACCGCTCCTGAATCTTACCCTCAAGCTGTTCGCGGCGACCGCTGATCTGGTCGAGATCATCGTCTGTCAGCTTGCCCCATTGTTCCTGGATCTTACCTTTGACCTGTTTCCAGTTGCCTTCAACACGATTCCAGTCCATCGGGATTTCCTCCGTTTTACATTGGGAACAGGTGACTAACGCACGAGCGGCAGGATTGTTCATCGTTTTGATGCCAAGGCGCGTGATGACCTGATGTGCGGGGAGGGGAATCAGACAGGAGAAACCCCGACGTTTGTGTTTGGTGCATAATGACGCCGGGGTGCGCTTCAACGCTAATGCAACGAAGCGCCTGGCGACATGATTGCATAAAGACGGCAGAAAAATGAACCCGTAGAGGTTGCACCGAAGAGTGGAGCGGGAGACGCGCAACAAGGGCAGCGTGGCGTCTCCCGTGTCAATTGCGTGCTAATTGGGGGCAACACGCAAATTAACAGACTGGTATGTCTTCCAGCCGGCGGATGCTTGGACCGCCACGAAACAATTTACCGTGGTCTGATTTCATCTCAATCGAAGTTTTGTAACGTTTGGTTGCTGGAAATTTCACGGTTTTTCCGCTGCGATAACCAATTATTATCGGTGTAAAAAATTCTTGAAGAATAAATTGAACGGCTTTTAAGATCATCACAGATGTTTGAAAAGTTCAATCTGTTCATTTTGAGTTCATGCGCTAGGTTTCATGATGCTTCCCATCAAGAGGAGTACACAGAATGAAGCTCTTTAGTGGACTTATTGCAGGTATTGTTGGTGTTGGCTTGTTGGTGGGAGTTGGCGCGGCTTCCGCCGCACCAGTGGCAAATCTCGCTAAACCCGGCGTAACCTCCAATGTGGAACAGGTTCGCGATCATCGCGGCTACCATTCGCGTAAGCACTGGAAGAAGCGGCATTACCACAGAAGAGACCATTGGCGGTCTGATCGTCGCCATTACCGCGATCATCGCTGGCGGTCGCACCGTCACTACAAGCGCGATTACTATCGCGGGCATTACCGGCATCACAGCAGCCGGTGGAATGGTCCGGCCAGTTCCAATCGATAGAATCAGGGGCGCAGCAGCGCCCCTTTTTAGTTGGTCTGTTGTCGGATGGTAATTGACTGCAATCGCGTTTCACAGAAACATACCGCAAGATTGAGATTTGGATATTGCCCTGCTCGGGCAGGTTTGCCCTGAAAGAAAACGGTATTTCATGTCGAAGTTTTTGAAGCGATTTCTCACGTTTCTCGTCGGTTTGGTTGTTCTACTGTTAGTCGGCGCGGCATCATGGCTCGGTTTCAACCCGCCGGAGCTTTTGCGGGTGGGCACGGGTTATGCGGCCAAGATCGTGTGTTCCAATGTCTTTATCGCCAAACGAGACGCCGATGCGGTACTCGCAGACGATGTTCAGGCACCGGGAAACCCGCTGCTGAAATTCCTCAATGTGGCCGTTGATGATGACACTGACACCGTAACTGTCCGGATTTTCGGCTTTTTTGCCCCCAGCAAGGCTGTGTTTCTCCCCGGTCAGGGTTGCGC
>NZ_JABXGB010000051.1:0-15196 GCF_022627935.1 Ochrobactrum sp. C6C9
GGGTGGAGCAGCCCGGTAGCTCGTCAGGCTCATAACCTGAAGGCCGCAGGTTCAAATCCTGCCCCCGCAACCAAACTTCCTAAATCACTTCCAAAACCAGATCGCACCGGCGGAAAAACTGCCCCGTCCTGAACACACTGTCACGTCTCCACCCTTGCATCATAACCTGAAGGCTGAGGAGGACAAGGAATTAATCCAGCGAATCAATTCCACGACGAACGGCGCTAGCCTGACTCCGCAACCAAATCATCACACCAAAAGCCCCGCATAAACAATGCGGGGCTTTTGGTGTTTTAAGGGGGAATAAAGGAAGGGGAGGGCAGCAGCGGTCGAGGATGTGAAGTTTTACCTTGTTAGACCGGTAAGAACCGCGATAAGCCGGTGATAGGTATCACACCTCAAGATGCATAATCTTATAGTTCTCCTTCCGATGGGGACCGGTTATGCCCTAATTGGACAAGCACTATGACCACGCATACCACCGGCCACGGCCTCAACGATCTTTCCTCGCTCATTCAGCAACTCTCGGACAAGGCGGAGCCGAATCTGATTGAGATTCGTCGCGATATCCACGCCCATCCGGAAACCGGTTTCGATGTGGAGCGGACGGCTGGTGTCGTAGCGCGCGAGCTGGAGCGTCTGGGCATTGAGCATCAGATGGGCGTGGGACGTACAGGTGTTGTCGGGTTGATCAAAGGTGGGCGCCCGGGGCCGACGCTGGTTATCCGCGCCGACATGGATGCGCTGCCCATCGAGGAGCAAACTGGCCTGCCTTTTGCCAGCACGCATCAGGGCAAGATGCATGCCTGCGGTCACGATCTACATACGGCGACGCTGATCGGCATAGGCAGCGTACTCAAGGAAATCGCGCCGCGTCTCAGTGGTAATGTGAAGTTGATGTTCCAGCCAGCCGAAGAAACGCTGGAAAGCGGCGCCCGCGCCATGATTGCAGACGGTATTCTGGATGGTGTTGATTATGCGCTCGGTTTTCATAACCAGCCTGAAGAACCAACCGGCACCTTCACTTTTGTAGAAGGCGTGGCCAACGGCTCGTCGGACGAGTTCGACATCACCGTTCATGCGGCTTCCGGCCATGCGGCGCGTCCGCATCAGGCGGTCGATCCGATTGTCGCGACGGCGCAGCTGATCAATCAGCTGCAGACCGTGGTGTCGCGGGAAGTCGACCCGATGCACACGGCTGTGCTGACCATCGGCTCGATCCATGGCGGAAACACGCATAATATCATCCCGGATGCGGTGACGCTGATGGGCACGGTTCGTTGTCAGGATGCCGCGACGCGCAATGTGGTCGAGGCCGCGGTGCGTCGCATCTGCGCCGGGCTTGAAGCCTCGATGCGGGTGCGCTGCGAAATCAATTATGTGCGTGGCGTGCCGTCAATGGTGTCCGATCCTTATTTGATCGAAACGACGGGCGCGGCCATTCGCGAACATTATGGCGATGTCTATTTCAAGCGCGGCGGCAGCCTCGGTTCTGAAGACTTCGCTCTGGTGGCTGAGAAGGTGCCGTCGTTCCAGCTGGGCATCGGTGCATCGCAGGAAGGCCGTAACGACAAGCTGCACAATTCCGATTATCAGCCCGACGAACGCTCCATTAAAAATGGTGTCGTTGCGCTTTCGCTGGCGGCGATCCGTATTCTTTCCTGATGCAAAAAAGGCGGCCATTTTGGCCGCCTTTTTCTTTTGAGATGAAGCGCGAGATCACGCGCACAGATATTTGCTCGACAAAGCATGGATGTGATTGGTGCCGATACCGCAGCAACCGCCGATAATGCCTGCGCCGTTCTTCACCCAGCGCTGCGCCCAGCTGCCATAGGCATCCGGATCGAGATCGGCGCGTACTTCCGTCACCGTCGCATTGGCTTCTTCGTCGCCCTGCTGGGATGGAAATGCATTGGCATAAACGCCAACCGGAATGTCCTTGCCGAGTTCATCGAAGACGTTCTTTGCTGCCAGAATGGCGGCGTCCATCACTTCCGGCATGGCGCAATTGAAAAGTAGCGCTTCTGCGCCGAGCTCGGCGGCAAGACGCGCACCTTCGGCTACGGTTTCGCCTGAACGAAGCTGGGCCTCGCCCATATCTTCCGGCGCAACATCATCGCGCAGCGTATAGGACACCCAGAGCGGCTTACCGGTGCCGCGCGTGGCTTCATGAGCGGCTTTCACTTCCGCGAGGCTGCTCTGGGTCTCAGCCAGCCAGAGATCGACTGATGGTGCAAGACCGTCAACCAGAACGCCGAGCAGTTCGCCCGCACGCGCCGGTTCGAACAGGTCCGGCTGGTAGGAGCCAAAAACCGGCGGCAGCGAACCTGCCACCTTCACGTCGCGGTCGGAGGCATCGGCGGCTTCGCGGGCAATCGTGCCGGAAAGGGCTGCAAGTTTGAGACCCTCGGCTGCAAAGCGCTCTTCGCCGATATGGAATGGCACCACGGCGTAGCTGTTGGTGGTGATGACGTCGGCACCGGCGGCAATATAACCGTCATGCACTTCACGCACGAATTGCGGGCCTTCGATCAAGGCAAGCGCCGACCACTCCGGCTGGCGGAACGGCGCGCCGACGCGCTCCAGCTCGCGGCCCATGCCGCCGTCGAGAATGATTGCCTTCTTGCTCATAATGTCGTGTCCTTTCAGAGATTATTCTGTGCCGTGCAGCTCTCGTCCGGCAATGATGCCGTCGAGCCAGCCGGGTTCCATTTGCGGAACGGAAGCCAAGAGCTTGCCGGTATAGTCATCGAAGGGCGGCGTTAGCACACTGGCCTTCGGGCCATAGCGCACCACCTGTCCGCGATGCATGACTGCAATGCTGTCGGCAATGGCGCGCACGATGGCCAGATCGTGTGTCACAAAGAGATAGGATGTACCGGTCTCGTTTTGCACCCTGCGCAAGAGATCGAGTATCCCTTCAGCCACTAGCGGATCGAGCGCCGAGGTCGGTTCGTCACAGAGCAACAGCTTTGGTCGTGCGGCAAGTGCACGCGCAATGCAGACGCGCTGCTTCTGGCCGCCGGAAAGTTCAGCCGGATAGCGCTCCAGAACGGCCTGCGGCAGCTCGATGCGATCCATCAGTTCGGCCGCGGCCTTGCGCCGGTCTGCGCGCCCCATGCCGAAATAGAACTGCAACGGGCGTCCGAGGATGTCGGCAATGGTGCGGCGGGGATTGAGCGCCAGATCGGGCAACTGGCTGATCATCTGGATATTGCGCAGCGTTTCCTTCGACCGGCCTTCAAGGCGCGGCGACAGAACGGCTCCGTCAAAGCGGATTTCACCGGCGATTGGCGGCAGAAGCCCGCAAACCACACGCGCCAGCGTCGATTTGCCGGAACCGGACTCGCCGACAATGGCGAGCGTACGGCCCTTTTCCAGCTCCAGCGAGATATCGCTCAGAACCGGATTGGCCGGGTCATAGGCAGCGCTGATCTTGCTGACGGTCAGGAGCGGTTCGGCGGTGAGCGGCTTGCCTTCCACTTCCTTCTGGCGCACGGCAACCAGCTGGCGCGTATAATCTTCGCGCGGCGCATCGAATATCTGGCGGACGGACCCCTGTTCGACCATGCGGCCATGGCGCAGCACCATGATGTCGTCGGCGATCTGGGCGACGACCGCAAGGTCGTGTGAGATATAAAGCGCCGCCGTGCCTGTGGTTTCGATGGCCTTCTTGATGGCGATGAGAACTTCGATCTGGGTGGTGACGTCGAGCGCCGTGGTCGGTTCGTCGAAAACCACCAGATCGGGCTTCGGGCAAAGCGCCATGGCGGTCATGGCGCGCTGCAACTGGCCGCCTGATACCTGATGCGGATAGCGCTCGCCGAAATGCTCCGGGTCGGGCAGGCCAAGCATGGCAAAGAGTTCTATAGCGCGCTTTCTGGCTTCCGCACGCTTCATCAGCCCGTGCCAGACCGTGGCTTCGATCACCTGATCGATCAGGCGATGGGCGGGGTTGAAGGCAGCGGCTGCCGATTGCGCCACATAGGCGACACGGCTGCCGCGCATGGCCTGCATGTCCTTGCGCGACAGCGACAGGATGTTGCTGCCGTCGAGCGTCACGGTCCCGCCAGTAATCTGCAAGCCGCCGCGTGCATGCCCAAGGGCTGCAAGACCGATGGTGGATTTTCCCGCGCCGGATTCTCCGATGAGACCAAGCACCCGGCCTTTGGCAAGGGTCAGATCGACCTTGTCGACGACAAGGCCATCATCGGAGCGGATTTCCAGACCGGTGATTTTAAGCAAGGGTTCAGCCATTATCCTGCGCACCTCGCTTCAGGCTCGATGTGCGCTGCAAGATCCAATCGACGACAAAATTGACGCTGATCGCCAGTGCCGCAATCGTGCCGCCGGGAATGAGCGCGGCGAAGACGCCGAACATCAATCCGTCCTTGTTGTCTTTCACCAGACTGCCCCAATCGGCCACCGGCGGCTGCACGCCAAGGCCGAGGAAGGAAAGGGTGGAGAGGAACAGGATTGCAAAGACGAAGCGCAGCCCGAATTCGGCCAGCAGTGGCGACAATGCATTGGGCAGAATTTCGTCGAAGATGATCCAGCCTTTGCTCTCGCCGCGCAGGCGGGCGATTTCCACATAGTCGAGCACGACCACGTCGGCGGCGATGGCGCGGCTGACCCGGAAAACGCGGGTTGCTTCCAGCACGGCCATGACGGCGATGAGCACGAACACGCTTTTCGGCAGAACGGCGAGTACCACCAGCGCGAAAATCAGCGTCGGGATCGCCATCAGCAGATCGTTGGTGCGCGACAAAAGCTGGTCCGGCCAGCCTTTGGAGAGCGCAGCAAGAAAGCCGAGCGGCACGCCGATTGCAAAGGCCACGATGGTCGAGGCGGCGGCAATCGACAGCGTTAGCCGCGTGCCCCAGATAACGCGGGACAGAAGGTCGCGACCAATATTGTCGGTGCCGAGAAGAGCTTGCGGCGAGGGGCCTTGCCAGACAGCGCCCACCACTTCCGAAATTGGATGCGGTGCCAGAAAATCTGCGAAAATGGCGACGAACAGGAAGAAGGCGATGCCGCCGAAACCGATGATCGCCAACAGGGCTGAGGATTGCTTGCGCTTTTTCATCGCGGGTGCCTCAGCCGTGGATTGGTCAGGATCACAATAACATCGGCGATGATGTTGAGGCCGATATAGACGGCGGCAAAGATCAGGCCACAGGCCTGCACCACCGGCACGTCACGCTTGGTAACGTGATCGACCATATATTGCCCCATGCCGGGATAAACGAAGATGACCTCGACCACCACGACGCCAACCACCAGATAGGCTAGGTTCAGCGCAATGACATTGATGACCGGCGACAGCGCATTGGGCAAAGCGTGTTTCAAAAGAATGCGCCAGCGCGGCAGGCCTTTCAGCTGCGCAGTCTCGATATAGGGCGACGACATGACGGACAAAAGCGAGGCGCGCGTCATCCGCACCATATGGCCGGTCACGGCGATCACCAGCGTCATGCAGGGCAGGGCAACAGCCGTCAGACGCTGCCAGCCGCTCATCGACGACGTGACGAGCGCGCTTGATGGCAGCAGGCCGAGCGAGATCGCCAGATAGGCGATCAGAATATAGGCTACGAAGAATTCCGGCAGCGATATGGTGGCAAGCGTTGCCACGGCAATGCCCCGGTCGATCACCGTGCCGGCATAGAGAACGGAAATCACGCCGAGCAGCAGCGCCAGCGGTATCGCGAACAGCGCCGACATGGCAGCAAGATAGAGCGTGTTCGACAGGCGCGGCGCGATGCTTTTGGCAATGTCCTGCCGGTTGGAATAGCTGCGACCGAGATCGCCTTGCACGGCATTGACCAGCCATTCGGAGTAACGCTGGATCGCCGGTCGCTCAAGGCCGAGTTCCTTGCGGATGTTTTCGACGGCCTGCGGGGTTGCCTGCTGGCCGAGCATGGCGGTTGCCACGTCGCCGGGCAGGATCTGCGTGCCCGCGAAAATGACCACTGAAATCGCCCAGAGCAACACGATACCGAGCAATATGCGCCGCACGATCAGCCCGAGAAGCGAGTTGCCGCGCAGAAAGCCACCGGAGCGTTTGCGTGAGGAAGGCCTATAGGCTCCCGCGACGGCGGCTTGCGCGTCGATATCGGGTCGCTCTGTCGGCATGTCTGTCATTCGTGGCTCAGTGTTGGGGCGTCTTTCTGCCCCGGAGAAAAGCTTGCGGCAAAAGGGGTCGCCCGGTTTTGGGACCTGCAACGTGTTAATGGTTCGCTGCGCCGCTGCCAAGCCCTGTTTGGGCTTCATTCTTATTTTCTATAAGTTTGCTTCCGGTTCGGAATGCGCCTCGAAGACGGGGAGGGCCTAAAAAGCAAAAATCCCGGACGAAGCCGGGATTTTGCGTGTGCCTTGCTGGAAACTGGAGCGGGCGAAGGGATTCGAACCCTCGACCCCAACCTTGGCAAGGTTGTGCTCTACCCCTGAGCTACACCCGCTCGCGCCAGTTTCGACCTGAAAGCGCTTCCGAAGGAAGTCGTTTCCGTCAGGCAGGCGGTATATGAACCAACGCTTTGCAGATTGCAACAGGCAAATCGAGCCTTTCGATGGAAAATTTTTCATCGCTGTGGATGAACGAAATCATGCTCCCAAACGGTGAGCGCCGAGGCGCGAAAAGCTGATTACCGATGCAAACAGTGCAAAGCCCGAAGCGATGAACAGGATATAGGGCGAGCCTTCCACGCCCCATTGCGCCAGCAGGAACGCCACGAAGGCAGCGCCCAGAGACTGGCCGAGCAGACGAGCGGTGCCGAGCATGCCGCTTGCAGCGCCGGAGCGCGCACGCGGCGTCGAGGTGATCATCATGCGGTTGTTCGGCGCCTGGAACAGACCGAAGCCGATGCCGCAAATGGCCATGCGCCAGCAAATATCGGCAATCGTCGGATGGGCGGGCAACATGCCAACCAGCGCCAGCCCGGCAGCAAAAGTGATGAGGCCGAGCAGCCCGAGTATCGCTGGGGAATATTTGTCCGAAAGCTTGCCGGATAAAGGTGCGACCAATGCCAGCGCAATCGGCCATGGCATCATGAGAAAGCCCACCTCAATCGGCTTGAAGCCGAACACGGTCTGAAACAGGAACGGCAGCGAGATGAAGGCCATCATCTGCGCGAGGAACGACATGATTGACGTGCAGATCGAGAGCGTGAACACCGGAATGCGCAACAGATCGAGCGGCAGCAGCGGGTCTGTAGTGCGCAACGAGCGGCGTGTCAGTAAAATGCCCGCCACGAGACAGGCCACGGCCTGCAGCACGACGACAGTTTGACTGACCTCGTTGCCAGCACTGTCGATGGTCGTGATCAGAAGGCCGATGGTCAGGGCGCTGAGGATGGCGCTGACGACATCGAACTTGCGCGCCGAGCGCTCATTTTCCGGCAGGGTTCGTAAGCCCATCGCGACCGCTGCGATGCCGAGCGGAATATTGATGACGAAGAGCCACGGCCAGGTCAGCGAGGACAGGATGACGCCTGCAAGCGTGGGGCCGATGGTCGAAGAAACCGCGACAAAGAGGGCGTTGAGACCGATGGCCGTACCGAATTTGGCCTGCGGAACGGTATAACGCAACAGCGCGGTATTGACGCTCATCAGCCCCGCCGCGCCCAGTCCTTGCACGATGCGCGCAAGAGTCAGCGTTTCCAGCGAGCGCGCGAAGACGCAAGCCACCGATGCGACGGTGAACAGCGACACGCCCGCCAGATAGATGCGGCGATAGCCGTAGATTTCGCCAAGCGCTGCCAGCGGCAACAGGCTGATAACGATGGCGAGCTGGTAGCCGTTAACGATCCAGATCGAGGCTGCGGGTCCGGCGGAAAAATCGGCGGCGATTGTCGGCAGCGCGACATTGGCAATGGTGCCGTCGATGACGGCAAGCGTCAAACCGACCATCAAGGTTGCCCATGCCCAATAGATTCTCGGCTTGGGCAATCCGTCCGGTGCGACGGACGTGCCTTGCTTGATGACGGTTTCGTGCTTCATGTCATTGACCAGTCTGAGGGATGGCGCCAACCTTAACCCGAAAGGGAAGGTGAGCAAGCTCTCTAACCCAAAAATGCCAGCCGAACATCGTTTTTGCCCGATAAATTCACCGGGTAACGCTATTGTGTGCCATTCGCTGGCGAAACCGGCAGGTTCATCACCCGCGGATAATGGCGGGGATTGAAGCTCAGATAGAGCGGGCAGATCGATGCGACCAGTACAAGATGCAGGATCCAGCCGGAAGCAAAGCCGCCGGTGATACTATGAAGAAGCGCGGTTGCGACGGGTCCAAGTGCTGCAATCAGAAAACCGCCGCCTTGCATCATGGCGGCCAGAGCGCCTGCTTCCTCCGGTTTCGGCAAATGGTCGAGCGAGGTGATCATCGCAAGCGCGAAGCTGCCGCCGAGGCCGGCACCACAGATCGCCGACCACAAGACCGGTGAGATATCCGGCGCAAAGGCAAGCCCGGCAAATCCCACAGCCTGCATTAAAAGGCTGAAAAGCAGCCATGGGCGGCGGTCGGTGCTGCGTCGTGCAAGCATGGGCAGGGCGAGGGCGCTCAAAGCCTGCGCAATCGCCATGGTCGCGACAAGGCTGCCCGTCGCCGAGGCTTCAAGCCCGAGTGTCTGATAATAAGGCGCAAGCCATGCAACCATTGAGGAATAGCCGGCATTGACGAGGCCGAATGCGGCCATCAGCGCCCAGGTGCGCGGACGCCGTAAAAGCGTGCCTGTAATGCCCGACTTCTGGCCTGCTGCTTTCGTTGTGCTCGGGGCCTCTTTCAGGATCGGCACGGCAGCGATCAAGGCAAGCACGGCAGGTATCGCCAACAAAGAGAGCGCATAGCGCCAATTGTGGGCGGCACCGGCAAACCATGGCGCCAATCGCGCACCCAGTGCACCCCCGCCCATGATAGTTGCGGAGTAAAGCCCGGTGATCGTGGCGATGGACGATGGAAATCTGGCCTTGATGAGACCGGGCATCAGCGCCTGTATCATGGCAACGCCAGCGCCGCAGAGAATGGCTGTGAATATCAGCGACAGGCCGTCCGGCACGATGCCGCGCAGCGCCGATCCGGCTGCGAGGATTGCGAGTGCTGCGAACATGCTTCGGCGCGTACCGAAAAGCGACTGGATGCGCGGCGTGACAAATGCGCCAAGCCCCATCAGCAGCATCGGCAGAAAAGTCAGGAGTGAAAGCGCACCGAACCCCATGCCGGTATCAGCGGCAATATCTGACAGAACCGGCCCCGGTCCCGTCAGGAAAGGCCGCAGGTTGAAACCGATCAGCGCGACGAGCGCGACAAGGGCAATGGGTGCGGTCCGGTTACCGCCGGTGCTGGCAGGGTTGTTCTGCATGATGAGACTTTACTGGGTGCCGGTCCGGTCCTGCCATGCGCGCAGCAGGCGTTCGCCTTCTTCCGACGGGCAATGTTCAAAGCGGATACCGGTCTGCGCGCTGACGGGCTTGGCCAGTTCAGCAGCGATTTTGGCGGTGGAAAGGCCATAGGATTCGGCCTGTTCGTTGGAATTGGCGAACAGGATCTTGTCCACGCCTGCCATGCGCATGGCGGCATAGCACATGGGGCAGGGCTGGCCACTGGCATAGACGGCGCAGCCGTCGAGACGTGGCGATTGCAGGGCCTTGCCCGCCGCGCGCAGCGCCAGCAATTCGGCATGGGCCGTTGGGTCGCAATCGGCCTGCATGCGGTTGACGCCGGTGGCAATGACGTCGCCGTCCTTGACCACCACGGCGCCGAACGGGCGTCCGCCCTGATCGACATTGTCGAATGCCAGCGCTATGGCCTGATCGAGAAAGATCCGGTCGGTGTTCATTTTGCACCTGCCTTTTCGAGAAGGGCGACCATCGGTGCATAGCCGCGCTGGCGCGCATGCTGCAATGGCGTCACGCCGTCCTTGTCGGCGATGTTTACATCGGCACCGGCATCGATCAACTGCTTGACGATTTCGACATGGCGCTCGCCGCCATCGGCCAGAATGATAGCCTCCAGCAAGGCGGTCCAATGGAGATTGTTGGCGTGATCGACTTTCACGCCCGCCGCAATCAGCGTGCGAACCGTCTCGACATGGCCACGTTCGGCTGCTGGGATGAGCGCCGTTCCGCCATAGCGGTTGGTGCTTGTCAGGTCGGCACCGTGCGCCAGTGTCAGTTTCAGGATTTCCAGATGGCCGCGCGCACCCGCATATAGATAGGGGCTGTCATTGATTGCGTCCTTGGCATTCACATTCGCGCCCGCCTCGATCAAAGCGCGTGCGACATCGATGTGATTGGCATGGGTGGCGGCGAGGAGGGCCGTTTCGCCATTCTTGCCGCGCACTTCAAGATCGGCTCCAGCCTTGATGGCGGCCTTTACGGCGGCGAGGTTGCCGGCGCTGGCTGCTTCGATAAGACCAGTTTCGGTTTGTGCGATGGCCTGATGGCCGGGCAAGGTGGGTTCGCTCATGACAATGGCTCCTGCAATCAATGCCAAGGCACTCAAGCTGAATAATGTTCGGCGCATTTACGGCTCCCTTGGTTGATCGTTTTCATACAGCTTGCCCGTTCTATTTGAAAATTAAATGTTGAACTGATATCCAGTGGATTTATGAATACTATCTTCAATCTCGATCTGATGCGGGCCTTTGTGGCTGTCGTCGATAGTCGCAGCTTCACGGTTGCGGCGCAGCAATTGCATTCGACGCAATCGACCATCAGCCAGAAGATATTGCGGCTGGAAGAGGCGGCGGGGCAGGCGCTGCTGGAGCGCGCACGCCGCGATGTGCGGCCCACCGATGCCGGGGAAAAGCTGCTCGGTTATGCGCGGCGCATGCTGCATCTCCATGACGAAGCCGCTGCCGCCATGACCGGCAGCGCGCTTGCGACGGTGTTTCGTCTGGGACTACCGGAAGATTTCGCATCGCGACTGGTCACGCCTGCCCTGGCGGCTTTCATGCGCGAGCATCCGAACATCAAGCTGGAAGTGACGAGCGGTCTCAGCCGCGACTTGCAGAAGGCTTTTGAAACGGGTGATTTCGATCTCGTCATGGTCAAGCAGAAGCGCGGCGAGACGGCAGGCAAAATGCGCTGGCCCGAACCTTTGACATGGCTGGAGAGTGCGGACTTTCCCGTGTCGTCAATGTCGCGGCTTGAGCCGCTGCCGCTAGTCGCCTTTCCGCCGAACGGGCTTTATCGCGGCGACATGATGGAGGCGCTCGACCGGATCGGCAGACCGTGGCATGTGGTTTTCACCAGCTCCAGTCTGGTGAGCATTCAAAGTGCTGTGGCGGAGGGGCTTGGCGTCAGCCTGTTGCCGATGCGCGTTATGCTGCCCGCCCACCGCGCCGTGCCGGAGCTTGCGGGCCTGCCTGCGGTCGAACCGATGGAAATCGTCATCCGGCACATGGATCACGGCCCCGAACAAATCCGGCAACTGGCAGGGATACTGGCCGAAACCGTCGAAAACTGATGATGACCGTTTGAAGAAAACGACCGGGCGTGCCAACCCGACGCAATTTATCCGGTCAGCATACCTTCCAGAAATTTTCAGTCGTCAACAGCCTGCAATCTTTTCAGAAAAGTCGTTGAAATTCGGATTGACCGATTTTGTATCCAGGATATAGTTTGCGAAAAGTTGGGAGGCTTTTCGATTGGCGGCTTATGAATGGCGTAGTCAGACCCGTTTGCTGGACGAAGTGGCAGAGGCGCTTCGGGAGCGAATCTATGCGGGCGTTTATGCGCCGGGCGCGATCCTCCGGCAGGAGCATATAGCCACCGAATTCGGCATCAGCCGCACGCCCTTGCGGGAAGCCTTGCGTGTTCTGGAGCGCGACGGGCTGGTCATCCATCTGCCGGGCAGGGGGGTGCGTGTCGCCTCCGCCGATCTCACCCGCCTGATTGATGCTTATGCCGTGCGCGAAGTGCTCGACGGTGTGGCTGCGCGTTTTGCCGCTGAACGGGCGAGCGATGCGGATATCGCCAGGCTGCGCACCCATGTCGCGGGTCAGTCGGCGGTGGTCGATCCGTGGGATGCCAAAGCCTATACCCAGTCCAATGTCGATTTTCATATGGCGGTGATGAACACGGCAGGTAATGCCTCGCTGATCGCCTTCGTGCCGTTGTTGCGCATGACATCGCAGGTTTTCGCGCCATCCTTTTCGCTATCGGTAGATCGTGCACGCGATGCAATCCGCGAACATGGCGCGATTGTTGAGGCCATTGCCGCGCGCGATGGCGAGCAGGCTGAGCGGCTGGCGCGGGCGCATATCCGCGCCACCACTGCAAGATTGGAGGCGGAACAGCCTCTTCGGGAGAATGAAGATGAAGCATGAGAACCAGACGGGAGGAGCGGGCTTGCTCCGTTACGGCAATTTTATCGCGGGTCAGTGGCAGGATGCCGCTGGCGGCGAGCATATCACCGTCAAGAACCCCTCCGATGGCAGCGATCTGGCGCTGATTGCGCGCGGCACCAAGGCCGATATCGATCAGGCTGTAGCAGCAGCCCGCAAGGCGCTTTCCGGCGACTGGGGCAAGCTGACCGCGACCGAGCGCGGTCGTGTACTGCATCGCATTTCGGAAGAAGTGCTGAAGAATATCGACCTCCTGACGGATCTGGAATCGAAGGATGTTGGCAAGCCGGTCGGCCAAGCCCGCGCCGACGTGGTGGCGCTGGCGCGTTATCTCGAATTCTACGGTGCATCCGCTGACAAGGTGCATGGCGATACGCTGCCCTATCAGAACGGCTTCACGGTTCTGTCGATCTATGAGCCGCACGGCGTCACGGGCCATATTATTCCGTGGAACTATCCGATGCAGATTCTGGGTCGCAGCCTTGGCGCAGCATTGGCCATGGGCAATGCCGCCGTGGTCAAGCCTGCCGAAGAAGCCTGCCTGACCATTCTCGAATTTGCGCGCATTGCCGAAAAGGCCGGTCTGCCGAAGGGCGCGCTCAATGTGGTGACCGGGCTTGGCGCGGAAGCGGGTGCAGCACTCTCCGAACATCCCGATGTCAACCACATCTCGTTCACGGGATCGGTGCGCACCGGTGAAGCGGTACAGGCCGCAGCAGCGAAGAACACTGTGCCGGTGACGCTGGAACTTGGCGGAAAATCGCCGCAGATCGTTTTCGCTGATGCCGATCTCGACCGCGCTTTGCCGTTTCTGGTCAATGCCGGCATTCAAAATGCCGGTCAGACCTGCTCGGCTTCGTCGCGCATCCTCGTTGAGCGCAGCATTTATGAAGATGTCGTCGCGCGCATGAGCGAACGCTATCGTGCGCTGAAGGTTGGCCCTGCAAGTGCTGACCCGTCGGTCGGCCCGGTGGTGTCGCAGCGCCAGAAGGCGATTGTCGAAAGCTATCTGGATCTCGCCAAGGAAAGCGGACTGGCCATTGCCGCGCAAGGCGTGCTGACCGAAGACGCGCCGGAAGGCGGGGCCTATGTGTTGCCGACGCTGATCCGCGACGTGCCTGCCGGTCATCGACTGGCGCAGGAGGAAATCTTTGGTCCGGTGCAGGTTATCCTGCCGTTCGATACCGAAGAGGAAGCCATCGCCATTGCCAATGGCACGTCCTACGGTCTCGTTTGCGGCATCTGGACCAAGGATGGCGGACGCCAGTTCCGCCTCGCCCATGCGATCCATTCGGGGCAGGTGTTCATTAACAATTACGGCGCTGGCGGCGGTATCGAACTGCCGTTCGGCGGCGTGAAGAAATCCGGCCATGGCCGCGAAAAAGGTTTTGAGGCGCTCTACGGGTTTGCCTCGCTGAAGACGATTTCCGTGTATCACGGTTAAGGAGAAGCATAGTGTCGCTTGAAGGTAAGGTCGCGCTCATTACAGGAGCAGGTTCGGGGTTTGGCGAAGGCATGGCGAAGCGCTTTGCTTCAGGCGGCGCAAAGGTCGTCATCGTCGACCGCGACAAGGCAGGCGCTGAGCGCGTCGCAGGCGAAATCGGCGATGCGGCGCTGGCCGTGGCTGCCGATATTTCCAAGGAAGCCGATGTTGATGCAGCGGTGGAAGCCGCGTTTTCGAAATTCGGCAAGGTCGATATTCTCATCAATAATGCCGGTATTGGCCACAAGCCGCAAAATGCCGAACTGGTAGAGCCGGACGAGTTCGACCGCATTCTCGGCGTCAATGTGCGCGGCGTCTATCTGATGACGCGCAAGCTCATTCCGCATTTCAAGGGCAATGGCGAAGGCGTCATTTTGAACGTCGCTTCGACGGGTGCTGGTCGCCCGCGCCCGAATCTCGCCTGGTACAATGCCACAAAGGGCTGGGTCGTTTCGGTCACGAAGGCGCTCGCCATCGAGCTTGCACCGTCAAAAATCCGCGTTGTGGCACTGAACCCGGTTGCCGGTGAAACGCCGCTGCTCACCACGTTCATGGGTGAGGACACCGAGGAAATCCGCAAGAAATTCCGCGATTCCATCCCGATGGGCCGCCTGTTGAAACCCGACGATCTGGCTGAAGCGGCGGCTTTCCTTTGCTCGCCCGCTGCCTCTATGATTACCGGGGTTGCGCTCGACGTGGATGGCGGGCGCTCGATTTAAATCCAGAAAGGTTGTAGGGGAACCATGGGTAAACTGTTTAAAGCCGGGCTTATAACGGCTGCAATGCTGGCATCGATCAACGGTGCCTTTGCAAAAGATACGCTGGTGGTCGGCGAAGTGCTGGAGCCTCCGGGGCTGGACCCGACCGCCAATGCCGCCGCCGGTATCCGGCAGGTTACCTATGCCAACCTTTATGAGGGTCTGGTGCGCATTGTCGAGGATGGCACGGTGAAGCCGCTTCTGGCTGAAAGCTGGACCGTCTCCGACGACAAGAAAACCTATACGTTCAAGCTGCGTCAGGGCGTGAAGTTCCATGACGGCACGCCGTTCGACTGCTCGGTGGTAAAATTCTCCTATGAGCGCGCCGTCGCTCCGGATTCCACCAATGCGCAGAAGGGCCTGTTTGCGCCGATTGAAAGCACGCAATGTCCCGATCCGGCGACCGCCGTTGTGACGCTGAAGCGCCCGACCTCGAACTTCCTGTTCAATATGGGCTGGGGCGACGCGGTGATGGTCGCGCCGAATTCGGCTGGCGACAACAAGACCAAGCCGGTCGGCACCGGTCCTTTCAAGTTCAAGCGCTGGGTGCAGGGCGACCGCGTCGAGCTGGAGCGTAATGCGGATTACTGGGGCGAGCCTGCAAAGCTCTCCGC
>NZ_JABXGB010000052.1:0-15118 GCF_022627935.1 Ochrobactrum sp. C6C9
CGTAACGGCTCGCATCCGGTCTTCGTAGGAATACATGAACTACCTCCCTGATAGTCCAAGTTTTCGTCCGCACCCCCTCAGAGCCAGTTCTCAGCGCAAATCAACAGCATATCAGTCTGACCGGAGATTACATCTGGACCCCGACGGACAGCCCCGATCTCAGGCCGCTCCGGCGAGAAACATCCATCCTCGCTGCATGATCACGATATGTTCTCAAATGTAGGACAGATTCACCACTTTCGTGTCGTGACGACGAAACAGCCTATGCCGCATGATCGCCCCACAAATCCTCATGCTCCCCAATTCGGGTGACTAGGCCCTTGACCCGCCCATCTAACCATAAGACTTCCAGCCATCATGCTCACTCCAATCGCGAGGAGGAGGGGGCCGGCGAACTCCTCGGCCACTGTACCCGACGTCGAGGAAACCGATAGTAACATCAGGCTGAATTCTCCCCCGTGGGCCAGGATGACCCCGGTCCGCAATGCGGTCTGAAGCGCTTCGCCGAATAGTCGGGCGACGACGAAAACAATCAGCGTCTTTCCGCAGAGTATTATTGCAAGCCAGACCAGCACGGCAGGCCATTGAGATGGAAGGATCCAAACTGGCAATTGAGTCCCGATACCGAGAAAGAAAATCCCTACAAACAAGTCGCGAAAGGGCCGGATCTCGTTCTCGACAGCATGGCGCGCGTCGCCCTCGCCGATGATCATACCGGTCGCGAATGCGGCGAGCGCCGGAGAAAGGCCAGCAGATGTCGCGACGATCGTGGACCCAAGCGCAATGGTAAGTGCGAGGAGTTGGGCAAGCTCCGGATCGCCACGCAACGCGACCCAACGGGCAAGTACCTGCAACGGACCTCGGGCAATGAACAGAGCAGCAACCACTGCCGTTGCACTGGCGATGACCGTTATGACGCCATACCCTTCGGCGGCACCACTCATTGCATCGTGCAGAAGCAGGAACGCGACGGCTGCCAAGTCCTGAAACAGAAGCACTGCGATGGCCAAGCGCCCATGAGCCGATCCAAGAGCGTTCGCGCCTGCGAGCACCTTGAGGCACATGGCTGTGGATGACATCGCAACGGCGCCGCCGATGAGGATTGCGGAAACTGATGCGAGATCGAAGACCAAACTCGCTACCAACGAAACCGTTATCGTCGTGACTGAAACCTGTACAGCCCCAAGACCCAAGACATGCTTCCTGAGTGTTACGAGCTTCTCGAAGGAGAATTCCAGACCAAGCGCGAACAGCAGGAGTACGACTCCGATTTCGCCAATACTGCTCAGGGCAGCGCTCTCCGCAATCAGGTCGAGGCCAGCGGGTCCAATGACTATACCGGCAAGAATGTAACCGACGATGCTAGGCACGCCAATCCGTGAACATATCGTCACGAGTACGAACGCGGCGCAAACCAACAAGGTCGCACTTTCGACAAATCCAGTCACGCCATGCATGTTCTTCTCCTGATATCATGGCGCAGGAAAGGCCAATACCTGTATTCTCTAAACGTGCGACCGCGCCCACTGCGCTATCTGCGCGGCAGGCATTACACCGCTCGTCCTCGCGATTTCCTTGCCGCCCCTGAACAAGATCATGGTGGGAATGCCGCGGATCCCGTAACGGTCGGTGATCTGCTGTTCGGCTTCGGTATCGAGCTTACCGAGACGGAACTGGGGTTCGAGCGAACGCGCCGCAGCCTCGAAGTGAGGTGCCATCATCTTGCATGGCCCGCACCATTCCGCCCAGAAATCGACGAGCAGGGGCAGATCGGCATCGGCGTGTCGGTCGAAACTGGCGGCGGTCAGTGTGACTGGCCGGCCCTCGAACAGGGCGGCGCCGCAGCGGCCGCAGCTGGGGTTATCCGTCAGTCGTTCCTGCGGAACGCGATTGACGGAACTGCATTTCGGGCAAGCAACGGTGGGCATTCTGTTCTCCCTTTGAGTATCGTTTCGGAGGGGCAGGCAGGGCGGCGCCGTTCAGCGCGAGGTCGTGGCCCGCCGGGCCTCTCGGTGGCGGGGTTCGGGCAGGTATTCGACGCCGCCGCCCAGACGGCGGACGGCTGCGGATAGAGGGTCATCAGCTCGAGTATTTCCTCGGGCATGTCGGTCCGCACCGGCAGCCCCATCTCGCGCGCCTCTTCCGCAGAGATAGGGTAGTCGTGCGTCCAGGTGCCGGTGGCCAGCTGCGCCGCCAATGTCGCCGCCTTTTCCTCGTCCATCTTGTCGGTCAGGAGCCGTCGCGCTACGGTCTCGACTTGGGCGATCGCCTTTCGACCGACATCGGCCAAGACCAACGTCTGGTCGTCGATTTCCGTGATCGGCTTTTGCTCGACGACCCTGATGAGTGAAGCCGCGGGCATTTGGCCGAGTTGCGGATCGATCGGGCCCAGCACGGAGTGGTCGCACATCACGATCTCGTCTGCGGCCAGAGCGATCAGTGTTCCCCCCGACATGGCGTAGTGCGGCACGAAAACTGTGACCTTGCCTTTGTGTCCCTGGATGGCGCGAGCAATCTGCGTGGCAGCGAGGACCAGTCCGCCGGGGGTGTGCAGCACGATGTCGAGCGGCATTTCGGCGTCCGTCAGCTGGATCGCGCGCAGGACTTCCTCGGAGTCGTTAACGTCGATGTAGCGAACCAGGGGAAAACCTAGGAGGTTCATCGTCTCCTGCCGATGGATCATCAGGATCACCCGGCTTCCGCGCATCCTCTCGATTTGAGCGATCTTCCGAGTGCGCATCGCCTCCAGATACTTCCTCTGCAGTGCCGGCTGCAGTGCGGAGACGATGAAGAACAGCCAGAGCAGTTGCATCAAATCCATGGATTTCCTTTTCCTTTCCTTCGCCCATCCGGCAGGAAGCCGTATATTCCCTCGTCGCGGTAGTAGTTGCGATAGGTGACTGCAGGCCTGCGTAGAATCGGACTAGCGAGCCATCCTGAGACGAAGCCGCCGATATGCGCCCACCAGGCAACCCCGCCGGTGGCCGTATCTCCAAGCGACATCAAACCGGGGATGAGCTGCATGACGAACCAGATCATCGCGAACGCCAGCGCGCTGATCTCAAAGAACAACGGGATGACCAGGATCGGCACGATCACGACCAGCCGCGCCGCCGGAAACATCCGCGCATAGCACCCGATCACTCCCGCGATCGCGCCTGATGCTCCAAGGGCAGGCACGACCGAGTCGGCGTTGGCGAGGGCATGCGCCAGCCCAGCGGCCACGCCGCAGAACAGATAGAACAGTGCGAACCGCACCGGCCCTAGCCGGTCTTCGACCGCTGGGCCGAAGATCCAGAGCGTCCACATGTTGAGGATGAGATGAAGCCATCCCGCGTGCAGGAAGATGTTTGTCAGGAACGGCGTCCAATCGGACGGGGCGATGAGACGGAGCTGACCGAAGACGCGCGACGGCACCAGCGCGAAGTCGAACAGGAACCGGTTGAGCGCACGCGGCGGCAGGCCGCTCTGGTAGAGGAAAGCGAGAAGGCTGATCCCGACGACTGACCAGACGGCCACGGGGGGGTATCTGCGAGCAACGGTATCGGCCCATGGAAACATCTCATTTCCCCGAGCGCATGCAGTTGGCCGTCATCACGTCGTCTTTCTTGCAATTGTCACACCCGTCCACGCCGGAGGATCAGAGGCGGGGAAGGATTCGAGCGAGGCTTCGAGGACCGGATCGAAACTCTCCCTGTCGCTGGTAGACGGGTCGGCCGTGCTCTCATGCTGGACGCCTCTTGAGAGGCGGCGATCGGGGCGGAACGGGACCCGGAAGGCTCCCGGGGCATCGACGCCCCTGTGCAGCCGGTGGCGCGTCTCACCCGCCCAAGGGTTCGCCATCCGGGCTCCCCCAGCGTCCTCGCGCACGACATAATGCCAGTCCTGCCTCTCTGCGAAGTCCACGGCGCTGTCGCGATCCGGAAACTTCAGCCGGATCGGACGATAGGGATCGCCGCTGGACGTGTATCCCATCAGCGGCTCGATCTGCGGCGGACGGGACGGCTCGAACTCGAGGACCCAGTAGTTGGGCCGAGGCGCCGATGTCATCGCGGAACGGGCAGGACGGTAGATGATTGCCGTCGGCACGTCCCAGGATGGCAGATCGGTTCCGGGAATTTTCGGCGGGAATGGTGGGCGATTATGGCCGCGCATATCAGTTCTCCCGGGTGTCGGTGGATACGAGAAGGTGACGTTCGAGATCGTCGAGTTTTTCCATTCGCCTTGAGTTCAGGCGAACGGCGCGTTCGGTGTTCTGCGAAGGAAAGGCAGCAGCGTGCAGGACGTCCGACCGCATCGCTATCGTGAGATCGGCGACGGCATTCATCACGCCCTCTCCGTCCCCGTCCGAGAGCGTGCCGTCAGCAAAACCGGACTGCAAGCTCTCCAGTACCTGCTCGAAGCTGGACACAACCCCTGCACTCGCGACCACAGCCAGCTTGTGGCTGAGAACACGCAGTTCATCGATCAGCTTCGCATCGTGCCTTGCGGTTTCCACGATCTCTGCGACCTTCTCGATGCAGGCCATGTAAATGTCGCATTGCTGCTGGAGGATGATGACCCTTCCTTCCTTGCGAAGCTCGAGATCGGTCTGGCGATTGAGAAGCGCCGCGGTCAGAATGATCGTCACGACAGCGCCGAGGAAGATGAGCGTCATCTCCTGCGCGAAAAGCAGTATGTCTTCGGCAAGATACATCGAACGAAAAACGAAAATGATGCCGATGCCCAAGGCAGCGGCCGCAGCAGCAAATGCCAAGTCAGGCAGGCGGTTCGACATCAGCACCTCGCATTTTCGGTGTCAGGTGGCATGCACGGCTTTGCATCGGCTTCCGGCGCCTCTGCGTCCCGGTGCCGCAGGAAGATTGGCGTCGGACCGCTGCCGACGGATTGAAGCCGGTGCTCAGGCAAAGGTCGAAGATCGTTTCGTCCCATCGGGTGAAATCGTGCTCCTCGCCGGCAAGTCGCCCGTCATCCACCACAGGGCACCTCACGCCTTTGCCGATGGGGGAGCGTCATCGAAGGCCGCACCGTCCGAACGATCCGCCTTGCGAAGCCGTAGCCCGAGGAGGATCATCATCACCCCGAAGACCGCGGCGTAGAAGCCGATCAGCCAGCCGAGCGCGAGGAAGCTTTCGACCGGGCGCGTCAGCAGCATCCAGGTCACGACGACACCGAGAGCGACCGAGAGAAGGCCGCTCAGGATCAGCCAGATTTCGCCGTTGATTTCCTTTCGGAGGCGGATCGCTGCCGCGATCTCGAGGGCACCCGAGAACACGGACCAGAATGCGATGCTGGCCCAGAGGAATGTCGCAAGCACAAGCGTCGCGACAAAAGGCGAGACAACCACGACGACGCCCGTGGCGATGCCTAGAATGCCGCTGAACATCAGCCAGCCCCAGCGTTCGCCCTTGCGGATGTTACGTATCGCGGCGACGAGGCCGAACACGCCGTCGGCAAAGGCGAACGCGCCGAAGACCAGCGTGAGCGCCAGAAGCGATTCCGCAGGCATGACGAAGGCTAGCACTGCGATGATCAATGCGAGCACGCCGCGTAACACGAATGCCCACCAATTCCGGGACAGGCTGCACAGCATGTCCTGCATCTTGTCGGTCGGGTTTTCAGAGGCTGTGGTCATTGGTCGATCTCCTATTCAGTTCCATGTCAGGTGTCGGAGCCGACCTCCTCGCCGATTAGGGCGGCGGCCACGCGGCGGCGATCCTCGATCGGCTGAGGCAGACGCTGCGTGTGAGCGATTTCCCGTTCGATGGGCACGCTGTCTGATGGATCTCTGACCAACCCGGCTTCGGCAAGCCTCGCGCGTAGTGTCGCGCCCGCATTTTCTGCGCTCTCGGCGACCACTGTCTCGGTCAGGCCGAAAAGGTCTGCCGTCTCCGCGATCGTAGCGTTGTCGAGGTGGAGCCGATAGAGAACGCGGCGTTCGACCGACGGAAGATCGGCGATTGCCCGGTGCAGCACCATGGCGATCTTATGCCGATCCGCTTGGCTCTCGGGGTCTGTGCCGCCGTCGTCGGCGAGGAGGTCCTCCAGCATCAGCACTTCGTCGGGCTGGTAGAACTCGAACATCGCCTGATCCGCCTCGGTCGGATCCTCCGCCGGGGCCTCGGGTTCCGCCTCGATGGAGGCGGCATCCTCAGGCACGGCGCGGCGGGCGGCGCGGGATTCTTCCTCGATGGTCTCAAAAGCCAGCCGTTTCAGCCAGTCGCCGACGGAAAACTCCGAAGGCCGATCCTCGAAGCGGGCCAGCCCCTTGAGGATCGTCGCATCGAAGAGACCGCGAACGCTCAGATATCCCTCCGGTACCGATCCGCTGCATTCGAGATAGGTCAACTCGCGCCTGACGGTGTCATAGATCGTATCGAGATGATCCTCGATCAGGTCAAAGAAGAGCTGGCGCCGGTCCGCTTCCGCCGCATCCCGCGCGGGCGGCAGCGGGGCGCCGATCCGGCGCCGGCGGGCGGGACGCTTGTATTCAGGCTCGTGCTTGAGGCGCGCCACATGCCGATCGACCTGGTGGCGCAGGTCGGCAAAGGCCTTGCGCAGGACAGGCTCGATCTCGAATCCCTCTTCCAGGGCCGCGATCACGCCCGACGGCAGTTGCAGGCGCAGGCTGACTTTGATGCGCTTCTTGCCCCTCGTCTGCGAGGCAACGACTTCGAGCCGGACCAGATCCTCGCGAAAGCGCGCAAGGTGCGGTTCAAGTTGCCGCACTTCTTCCTCGATGACCTCAGGCGCGCGCTGTTGGCCGTGCCGGTCGAGATTGCGGAATGATCTAATGACGTTCACGCCGTGGACCTTCCTATAACTCTCCGAAGAGATGGTCCGGCGCGACCGATATCGCGCCGGGCCAGTCTTTTGCGCTGTCACTCGGCGGACTTGTCGTCCTTGGACTGCACCTCATCCCCAACGCTGGGCTTCCGAACGTCCGTCTTGTTTTCGGCAACTTCGCTGGGCTCCTCGATCCCGGCCTTGGCCTGATCGTCCGGGCTGTCCTCATCGGTGTCCTTTACGATCTTTTCGAACACGACCCTCTGTTCGTCTTCCGACCAGGCGACGCGGACCTTGTCACCATCCTCGATCCGCCCGGAGAGCATCTCGCGGGCCAACTCGGTCTCCAACTCCGACCGGATCAGCCGGCGCAATTCACGCGCGCCAAATTCTGGCCGGAAGCCGACCGCGCCAAAGTGATCCGTGACGCTCACATCGAATTCGAGTTCGACCCCCTGCCCAATTGCAGTCCGCTTTACCCGATTTAGCTGCAACTCGACGATCTGGCGTATTTCCGACTGGTTCAGCGAGTGGAAGACGATGATCTCGTCGATCCGGTTGATGAATTCGGGCCGGAAATGGCCGCGCAGCACCTCCATCAGCTCGGCCTTCTGCTTCGCCTCGTCGAAGTCGCTGGTGCCGCGCTTCTTGAGGTTGCGCTGGATGATGTCGGAACCGAGGTTCGAGGTGGCGATGATGATGGTGTTGGTGAAGTCAACCACGCGGCCCTTTCCGTCGGTCAGCCGCCCGTCGTCGAACACCTGCAGCAGGATGTTATAGACATCCGGGTGCGCCTTCTCGATCTCGTCGAGCAGCACGACGGAGTAGGGCCGGCGGCGCACTCGCTCCGTCAGTTGGCCGCCTTCTTCGTAGCCGACATAACCCGGAGGCGCACCCACCAGCCGGGCGACCGAATGACGCTCGCCGTATTCCGACATGTCGATGCGGATCATCGCGTCCTGATCGCCGAAGATCACCTCGGCGAGCGTCTTGGCCAGTTCCGTCTTGCCAACCCCGGTCGGCCCGAGGAACAGGAAGGTCGCGGTCGGACCGGAACCTTCGCGCAGACCCGCACGCGCCAGGCGCACCGCATCGGCCACGGCGCGGATCGCTTCTTCCTGGCCAATGACGCGCTCGTGCAGCTTCTCCTCGAGCTTCAGGAGCTTGTCCTTCTCCTCGGCGGTCAGCTCCGTGACCGGAACACCGGTGATCTTGGAGACGATCTGCGCGACATGATCGGCGCGCACCTCGGCGGTCGCCGAAGCCTGGTCGCGCTTCCATATCTCCAGAAGCTCGTCAAGCTCCTTCTGCTTCTGCTCGAGTTCCTTCTTCAGTTCCGCTGCCCGGTCGAATTGCTTGCGGGCTGCGGCATAGTCCTGCTCGCGCTTGATCTGCGCGGCTTCGGCCTCCAGCTCCTGGACGTCCACAGGGCGCGCGGTGGCGCTGATCTTCACCCGTGCGGCTGCCTGATCTATCAGGTCGATCGCCTTGTCGGGCATGAAGCGGCCAGTGATGTAGCGATCAGAAAGCTCGGCTGCCGCGACGATGGCCTCGTCGGTGATCGTCACCTTGTGGTGCGCCTCCAGCGTGTCGCGCAGGCCGCGCAGGATCATGATGACCTGAGCTACCGTGGGTTCCTCGACATAAACCGGCTGGAACCGTCGCTCGAGCGCCGCGTCCTTCTCGATGTATTTCTGGTACTCGTTGAGCGTGGTCGCGCCGATCAGGTTCAGCTCGCCCCGCGCCAGCGCCGGCTTGAAGGTGTTGGCGATGTCGAGACCACCTTCGCCACCGCCCTGGCCGGCGCCGACGATGGTGTGGATCTCGTCGATGAACAGGATCAGGCTGTCCTTCTCCTCGGTGATCTCCTTGAGGATCTTCTGGACTCGCTCCTCGAACTCACCGCGATACTTCGACCCGGCCACCATCGAGTTGATGTTGAGCTCGACCAGCCGCTTGTCGCGCAGCGCCTCGGGCACTTCGCCCGCGACGATCCGTTGTGCAAGTCCCTCGACGATGGCGGTCTTGCCCACGCCGGGCTCGCCGATCAGCACCGGGTTGTTCTTTTTCCGGCGGGCCAACACCTCGATCGTCGTCTCAATCTCGCGGGCGCGGCCGATGACGGGGTCGAGCTTGCCCTCGCGGGCGAGCTTGGTCAGGTCGCGGCTGAACTGGTCGAGATCGGGCGTGCTGGACGGCGCCTCCACACGGCCTTCCTCGGCCCCCTTGCCCACGACCTTCGTCACCTGCTGGCGCAGCGCCTGCGGCGTCAGGCCGTACTTGCGCAGGATAGACGCGGCCAGGCCCTCACCCTCCTCGGCGAGGCCGACCAGCAGATGCTCGGGGCCGACATAGGAATGGCCGAGTTCGTTCGAGGTGATGAAGGCGCGGTTCAGCGCGTCTTTCAGACGCGGACTGACGCCGATTTCGCCCGATGCTTTGCCCTCTCCACGCTTCGCTTCCTTCTCGATCTGGCGACGCAGATCGTCCACATCGACCTTAAACTGTTCCAGGATCGTCTTGACGACGTCGGACGAGGTCAGTGCCAGAAGCAGGTGTTCGGTATCGACCTCACTGCGTCCGAATTCCCCGGCCTTCTGTGCGGCGTCCTGCAACAGCTTGTTACCCTGTTCGCTCAGCCGGTCGGCGATCGTGCGTCCGCCGCCGCGCCGCGCCGAACGCCGCGGGGCACCCTCGCCGAAAGTGGCGTCGACGACATCGTCATCGCCGTTACCCACGGAGCCGAGCGTGCCACCCCGCAGCGGGCTGTCACCAAAGAGGCTGCCGAAACCGCTGCCGCCGAAGAACTCGTCAAAAAGCGAATGCTGTCCGAACAGGGATTCCAGCGGCGAGGCGCTGCGGCCCGACCGGCGCACCGTCTCGTGGTAATGCTGGTCACAAAGCTCCATGTTCTGAATTCTGCCGTTCACCGAGGCGCGCACGCGCGCCGTCGCCGGGCGACCGCAAATATCGCAAGCTCCGTTTGCCATTCGTCTTCTCCGTTTCTTTATCCAGTCAGGGTTGTCCGCCGATCATCTGCGCCAGTGACAGTGTTACGCAGCGACGACTTCCGTTCTTTTCACCTTGGACCCAATTGCCACCAGATCGAGTTCGTCCAGTGTCTCTCGTTGCAGGAGATCCTGCGCCGATTGCTCAAGAAGATCCCGATTGGTTTCAAGAAAGGTGAGGGTGCGCTTGAACACGCCATCCACGATGTCGCGAACCTTCTGGTCCATCCGCTCGGCAGTGGCGTCGCTGTAGCGGCGGTTCAGCCACGACGACTGGTCGCCGGTGCCGAGAAAGCCTGGCCGATCGCTGTCGTAGCTGACATGCCCGAGGTCTTCGTCCATCCCGTACCGCGCGACCATAGCGCGGGCGATATCGGTGGCCTTGACCAGATCGTCGGCCGCCCCGGTCGAGACATGATTGTAGATGATCTTCTCGGCCGCGCGCCCGCCAAGCAGGACTGCGATCTTGTTCTCCAGCTCCTCCCGCGTCATCAGGAAGCGGTCCTCGGTCGGGCGCTGGATAGTGTAGCCGAGCGCGCCAATTCCGCGCGGGATGATCGAGACCTTGTGCACTGGGTCCACCCCCGGCAGAGCCATCGCCATAAGCGCGTTCCCCATCTCGTGGTGCGCCACGATCTCGCGCTCGCGCGGGTACAGAACGCGGTTCTTCTTCTCCAACCCGGCGATGATGCGCTCCACGGCATTGTTGAAGTCGTCCATCGTCACCGCATCAGCCTTGCGGCGCGTGGCGAGCAATGCTGCCTCGTTGACGAGATTGGCAAGATCGGCGCCCGAGAAGCCGGGCGTGAGCGCTGCGACCTTCTCGGCATCGACGTCCGGGGCGAGCTTCACCTTTTTCATGTGAACGCCAAGAATCTGCACACGTCCCTTCTTGTCGGGCCGGTCCACCATCACCTGACGGTCGAAGCGTCCGGCCCTGAGCAGCGCCGGATCGAGAATCTCCGGACGGTTCGTGGCCGCAAGCAGCACGATGCCGACTAATGGGTCGAAGCCGTCGAGCTCGGTCAGAAGCTGGTTCAGCGTCTGCTCACGCTCATCATGGCCGCCAGCGATCTGGCCGGAGGAGCGCGCCCGCCCGAGAGCGTCGAGTTCGTCGATGAAGATAATCGCCGGCGCGGATTTCCGAGCCTGCTCGAAGAGGTCGCGCACCCGCGCGGCACCGACGCCCACGAACATCTCGACGAACTCTGATCGCGAGATCGAAAAGAAGGTCACGCCGGCCTCACCCGCCACCGCGCGCGCCAGCAGCGTTTTGCCGGTGCCCGGCGGCCCTACGAGCAATATGCCTTTGGGGATATGTGCGCCCAGCTTTCCGTATTCGGCCGGTTTCTTGAGGAACTCCACGACCTCCTCGAGCTCGGCCTTGGCCTCGTCCACACCGGCCACGTCGGCGAAGCTGACGCCGGTTTCTTTTTCCATGTAAACCTTGGCCTTGCTGCGGCCGACCTGCATGAACCCGCCGAAGCCCTGCTTGTCGGCGAACTTGCGGAACAGCAGCATCCAGATTCCGAAGAAGATAAGCGCTGGCGCCACCCAGGAAATCAGCGTGCCGAGAAAAGTGTTTTGCGGAACGCCAGTGATCTCGATACCTGACCGGTCTATCCGTTCCAGGATTGCGGGATTCACTAGGGTCGTCACGAACTGCTTCTTGCCGTCGACCGGTTCGGCGAAGGTGCCTGTGATAGTGTCTGACCCGACCGCGACAGAGGAAAGTTTCCCGTCAGCGAGATACTTCTCGAACTGGCTGTAGCTGATCGGCGCGACGGATTGCCAGCCGGCGATCAGGTTCTGGATGAAAAGCACGGCTATGAAAGCCACCACCCAGTACCAGGTGTTGTATTCGGTCTTCCTTTCCATACCGCTTTCCCCTTTCCCCTTTCCCCTTTCACTGGCGCCCGAGCCGCGCCCTGATCCGCTCGAGCAGCGCCAGCAGGGCGCGCCTTTCGTCCGCCGACAGATCCTGCAGGATTTCATCTTCGAGCGCCGATTGCCGCGGCGCGAGTTCCTTCAGCATCGCCCGGGCCTTCGACGTTGCCGTGACGATCTGCGCCCGCCTGTCGTCGGGCGAGGGCGACCGCTCGACCCAGCCGCCCCGGACCATGCGATCGACGAGCTGGCCGGCTGTGGCCTGGCCGACCTCCAGCAGGTCGGCCAGATCGCCGATGGTCAGCCCAGGCGCATCCTCGACATGCGCCGCCGCCATCCAGGACAGGCGGGTCAGGCCGCTGCCGCGAATGTCTTGGTCGATCCGCTGCTGGATGAGCTGCGCGACCCGGTGGCTCGTCGTCCCGATCAGCGCGATGTCCGAAGAGATCATGGTTATTCCTCCTCCGATTGCATGTACACAGGAGAAACCGCCCCCCATCCAAAACGCAATGCACCCATCATACATGCTTGCATAATAAATGGAACGGCCTATCTTGATAGGCGTTCTCCGAACCCACATCCGGCCGGCACCGTTGCCCGGTCCCTCCTTGCCGACGGTTCGGGGGTATCGATCAGCAACAGGAGGCCAGCAATGCTCTACCCGACATATCTGCGCCGCAGCGATCCCTTTGCGCTGATGCGCTCCATGATGCGCGATCTCGACCGCGGTTTCTGGCCGCCGTCCCGCGCGGCGTTCCCGGCGGTAAATGTCTGGCAAGGCCCTGAGGCCGTTGCAGTCACCGCTGAACTTTCCGGCATCGAACCGGACGACATTGAAATTTCGGTCAAGGACAACGTCCTGACGCTGTCGGGCGAACGCAAGGCGCCCGAGGTTCCCGACGGTGCGCGCTGGCACCACAACGAACGCGTTTACGGCAGGTTTTCCCGCGCGATCCGGCTGCCGTTCGTGGCCTCGGATGACAAGGTCGAGGCGAGGATGACGAACGGCGTATTGTGGATCGTTATCTCGCGGCCCGAGGAAACGAAGCCGAAGAAAATCGAGATCAAGGCAGCCTGAGAGGAGCTGGAACGATGAGCACCGACATCTCGCAAGCCGCCGAAAAGACGCCGACCGACTCGCCTGAGACCACCGGCGGCGGACGCATCTACCGCCCGTCGACCGATATCGTCGAGACCGATCAGGGTTTCTCCATGATGCTTGAAATGCCTGGGGTCGCCGCCGATGCGATCGAAATCACGCTCGAAAATCGTGTGTTGACGATCCGCGGCAAGGTTGACCCGGTGCGGCCGAAAAACCTCGAACTTGCCTATGCCGAATATGGCGAGGGCGATTTCGAGCGTGCCTTCACGCTTTCCGAGGATTTCGACCCCGACAGGATCGAAGCCGAGATGCGAGGAGGCGTCCTAACTTTAACGCTCCCCCGGGCCCCTGAAGCGCAGCCGAAAAGGATCGCCGTCAAGGGCGCCTGAAAACCGAAGGAGACCATATCATGCAGATCAAAGACCTCATCCCCTGGGCGCGCAAGGACGGCGCGCCAGACGCCAAGAGCAGCGAAGACAACCCGATCGCGACACTCCAGCGCGAAATGAACCATGTGTTCGAGAACTTTTGGAACCGGGTCGGTCAGTTCGAATGGCCCTGGGGCAGCGGCGAAGCCAAATCCGACATGGTCGAGACCGACAACGCGATCGAAGTGTCGATCGAGCTGCCGGGCATGGAGATGAAGGACATCGAGGTGACGGTCAACGATGACATGTTGACTGTGAAGGGGGAGAAGAAGATCGAGCGCCAGGTGGAGAAGAAGGGGTATTACCTCTCCGAGCGCAGCTACGGCGCAATCTACCGGACAATTCCGCTCCCTCCCGGTGTGGATGGCGAAAAGGCGCAGGCATCCTTCAAGAACGGGGTTCTGACGATCAAGCTGCCCCAGACACCCGAGGCGCAGGCGAAGATCAAGCGTATCGATGTCAAGAACGGCTGATTTGCCACATTGGGTGTCGCCGGTTTGCGGCGTCCGCTCAGCTCCGTTTGATATCACGCCGTCTGGTGAGCCCCGGGGAGCCTGTTTCTCCGGGGCGGCTTTCGAGGGGGAATGATGAAAGACCTGAAACGATCCGGGCTAACCCGTGAACAATGGTCGGCGATGACGCTCTACGAGAAGTTCGAACAGGTCGTCATTTTCGTCCTCAGCGCCATCATTGCGGTTATCGTCGTGGCGTCGGTTTGGGCGCTGATGCGCGAGGTCGTGAACCGGTTGGTCTTGGGAGCGTTCGACACGCTCGATTACGCCACCTTCCAGGTGGTGTTCGGAATGATCTTCACCGTTGTAATTGCGCTCGAGTTCAAGCGCTCCCTTCTTGTGGCGACAGAACGCAGCTTCGGCATTCTCCAGGTCCGCACGATCGTGCTGATCGCGCTCCTCGCGATCGCGCGCAAATTTATCATCCTCGACCTTGGCGAGACGGAGCCAGCCAAGACTGCCGCCCTCGCGGGCGCGGCTCTTGCGCTCGGAGCAGTCCACTGGCTGGTGCGCGATCAGGACCGGCGCGAAGAGCCCGGTGCTAAAAATGCCGAAGGCGATCAATGAGCCGAAGCGTTTTCGTTCGACTTGTTTCATCAACCTCTGCCGGTTGTCCCGGATCGACGCCTACGAGACCAAACAGGCTTAATTGAGAAGAGAGGATTTTCGGCTCATCGTAGCTCTATCAAAGGAAGCGAAGATGAGAAAGAAAACCGGGCCGCAGACATCGGGGACCGAAAAGACAATCAAGGACATCCGGCGCGCGACGCGAAAGCATCACTCGGCGGAGGACAAAATCCGCATCGTGTTGGAGGGCCTGCGCGGCGAAGACAGCATCGCCGCGATCTGCCGCCGTGAAGGGATCGCCGAGAGCCTGTATTATAGCTGGTCCAAGGAATTCCTCGAAGCGGGCAAGAAGCGGCTCGCCGGTGATACCGCTCGTTCAGCGACCAGTGACGAGGTCAAGGCGCTGCGCCGTGAAAGCCGCGACCTGAAAGAGGCGCTGGCCGATCTCACCCTGGAAAACCGCCTGCTCAAAAAAAGCATGATCGCGCATGGGGGCGACGACGAATGAGATACTCCGCCACCGAGAAGCTTGAGATAATCCGGATCGTTGAGCAGTCGCACCTGTCGGCTGGGCAGACATTCGACAAGCTCGGCATTCCAAGGCCGACCTTCTACCGTTGGTATGATCGTTTCGTGACCCACGGCGTCGAGGGGCTGGAAGACCGGACATCCGCGCCGTCACGGGTGTGGAACCGCATTCCCGACGATGTCCGGGATCGCATTATCGAAATGGCGCTGGACCACGCCGATCAGAGCTGGCTCGGGAAATCTGCACAGCTAGGATAAGTGGAATTTCTGCCTGACTTCGGCTTGGATGCCAGGAACAGG
>NZ_JABXGB010000053.1:0-14791 GCF_022627935.1 Ochrobactrum sp. C6C9
CAGCCAGTCTCAGAGATTTCATCCGATCGATCGACATTCACATCTCCTCTTTCCCAAAGCCCGCCAGCCGGGCAACCGGCCTGCGCTCTCGATTTGGTGTCTTGCGGTAATGATGTTACAACACTAACTATAGTGAAAACGTGGCAGCGAGGTTTGAAACTCGCGGGTTTCATACGAGATTGGTTGATTCTCGCGCATGAAGCCACACTTTCGAAGCCACTGCATAACACCGGAAGAGATGAACCATGGGCCGTTTCGCAGTCATGACGCTAACCGAAGCCGCAGCAAATCGCGTTCGCGAGATTGTTGAGTCGCGTGAAGGCGCGCTGGGTATTCGTGTCGGTGTGAAAAAAGGTGGCTGCGCAGGCATGGAATATACCATCGATGTCGCCAATGAAGCGAAAGCCGGTGACGATGTTGCCGAGAAAGATGGCGCCAAGGTCTTTATCGCCCCGGAAGCCGTGCTTTTCCTGCTCGGAACCCAGATGGATTTTGAAGTGACGACGCTGCGCACCGGTTTCGTGTTCAACAACCCGAACCAGACCTCTGCCTGCGGCTGCGGTGAATCGGTTGAGCTGACGCCCGCCTCGGCAGAAAGCCTCCGCCAGATGCAAGGCGCCGCCTGATCTGATTTAAGCGGCTGGTCTTCCGAAGGAATCTCCCCAATGGATGACGAAACCCTCCGCGATCTGCTGCAGGATTTCGGCCCGATCAGCATCCGCCGCATGTTCGGCGGCAAGGGCATTTATCATCAGGGGTTGATCTTCGCGCTTGTGGTTCGCGACGAACTCCTTTTCAAAGCCGACGCATTGACCAGTCCGCGTTTCATCGATGCCGGATCGGTGCAGTGGACCTATGAAGGGCGCAAAGGCGGCGATCCGGTCGGCATGCCTTATTGGAGCGTGCCGGGCGAAGCCTTCGATGACCCTGAAATCATGACTGAGTGGGCGCGCCTCGCCTATGAAGCCGCCCTGCGCAGCGGTCAATCAAAACCCCAAAAGAAATCGGCCGCGAAGCGTTCCTTCACGGCCGAATAACAATCTCAAAACTGCAGTCTGCTTACATGCCCGTCGGAATGAGCATGAAAGCAGGGATATCGTTGCCGAAACCAACCGGCGACGGACCATCATCATCGCGATCACGACGGCGCTGCTTATGCTGGTCATGCTGCGGCCTGCCACGACGTTCGTCGTTGGAAGCGCGGATCGCGTCGCGGCGGTCGTGGGATTCGATAATGGGCTGCGGCTGTTCCGCCGGATCGAGCGCTTCAATCGAAGCGACCTTTTCCTTCGGTTTATCCATGCTCTTGTCCCGCCCCTTGTCTTTGCCCTTGCTGTCGCGCTGCGAGTCCTTGCCCTTGCCACGCGCATTCCGGCCCTTGCGCGGCTGATCATCAGCCTCGTCGGACGGCGCAAGCGTGGACAGATCGCCATCGACCCATTCAATCTTCTCGCCAATCATGTTTTCAATCGCGGCAAGGTATTTCGTGTCCGACGGCGTCACGATGGTGAACGCCTTGCCGGAGCGACCAGCGCGGCCTGTACGGCCAATGCGGTGGACATAGTCTTCCGAGTGAATCGGCACATCGAAGTTGAAAACGTGGCTGACGTCAGGAATGTCGAGACCACGTGCGGCCACATCGGAAGCGACCAGCAGCTGCAGCTTGCCGTCCTTGAAGTTGGACAGCATCGTCATGCGGGCGCGCTGGTCCATATCGCCATGCAAGGCACCGGCGTTGAACTCGTGACGCACCAGCGAACGGAACAGCTCCGACACATCCTTCTTGCGGTTGCAGAAGATGATCGCATTCTTGAGCGTGTCGCCTTCGGCGCGGATAAGATCGCGCAATGCGGCGCGCTTGTCCCAATCCTTCTTGCTGGACTTGACCAGACGCTGCGTCACGGTCTTGGCCGTGGACGAAGCCTTGGCCACTTCGATCCGGGATGGCGAATGCAGGAACTGCTCGGTGAGCTTGGTGATTTCCGGCGGCATGGTCGCGGAGAAGAACAGCGTCTGGCGCGTGAACGGGATCAGCTTGCAGATGCGTTCGATGTCCGGGATGAAGCCCATGTCGAGCATACGGTCTGCTTCATCGATGACCAGAATTTCAACGCCGGTCAGCAAAAGCTTGCCGCGTTCGAAATGATCGAGAAGACGGCCCGGCGTTGCAATCAGCACGTCCGCGCCGCGCTCCAGCTTGCGCTCCTGTTCGTCGAACGAAACGCCGCCGATCAGCAGGGCGACGTTCAGGCGATGATTGACGCCATATTTGACGAAGTTTTCTTCAACCTGCGCTGCGAGTTCACGCGTCGGCTCCAGAATGAGCGTGCGCGGCATACGTGCGCGAGCGCGGCCTTTTTCCAGGAGCGTCAGCATCGGCAGAACGAAAGAAGCCGTCTTGCCCGTCCCCGTCTGGGCGATACCAAGCACATCCTTGCGCTCTAACGCGGGCGGAATGGCGCCAGCCTGAATGGGTGTAGGCGCGGTGTATCCTGCCGCTTCTACAGCAGCAAGCACTTTCGGGGAAAGACCGAGTTCGGCAAATGTCGTCAATGGAGGCGCAGCTCTCTGGTTCGGAAACGTGTTCCGCCCATCCTGTCATTGCAGCCGCGTCATCGGGCGCAGGACCAAAGCAGAAAAGGCGTCTGCAACGCATCTAGCGTTTTCTTGCAGCATCGCCTACGTCCGCAGCGTGCAAAAGTCAACCAAAATACCATCATACGATATCAAATTGCTTTGATAGTTCTGCACAAAACGATAATCGACGCCAATCAACGCCGTTTCTAATCGAATTAAATCAAATTGATGACATTAGAGGATTGTCACACACGGAAGTTTTTCATCTTTGCTTGCGCATAATCTTACCCGAAATCTATAGACTTTTCAGATCAATGCCGGAACTGTTCCGTCAAAATCCGCTCGTCCCAGGAATGGTTCTTATCGAACAAAATGGCTACCTGGCTGTTCGGCGCCTCGCGCACCGTAACCGACGTTACCGATTTGACTTCGTTATTGTCAGCCACCGCATTAACCGGGCGCTTTTCCGTTTCAAGCAGATCCATGCGCACCGTTACATGCTTTGGCAGCAATGCGCCCCCCCAGCGACGTGGCCGGAACGGACTCACCGGCGTCAGCGCAAGAAGCGGTGCTTCCAGAGGGAGGATTGGCCCCTGCGCCGACAGATTATAGGCGGTCGAACCGGCAGGCGTTGCAACCATCACACCGTCACAGACCAGCTCTTCCAGCCGCACCTTGCCATCGATCGATATGCGAACCTTGGCTGCCTGATAGGATTGGCGAAACAGCGAAACTTCGTTGATTGCAAGCGCTTCGACCGGCGCTGAATTTTCGGTCTCCGCGATCATGACCAGCGGGCGGATCGTTTCCATCTGTGCGGCGAGAATGCGCTCGCACAGATTATCGACGCTAAACTCATTCATCAGGAAGCCGACGGACCCGCGATTCATCCCATAGATCGGCGTACCGGTATTCATGAAATCACGCAGCGCCTGCAGCATGGTGCCATCGCCGCCGAGCGCAACGATGATATCGGCGTCTTCGCCTGCCACGTGGCCATAGCGTTTCACGAGTTCTTTCTGCGCCGCGAGTGATTCTTCACTCCCGGACGACAGAAAATGAAGCGCGAGTGATTTGTCTGTCATGTCTACCGTCTCGCTCCCCAGTTCAACCCTGATAAGTTTGCCATGTCCTCATCGCGGTCTACTGGCTAGCACATGAAAAACCCTGTTGCCATGACCTCAATGCGATGAATTTTCGTTTTACAGACGCGTCATTTGTGCTAATCGAGCGCTAACCGCGATGCGGAAGCGATTTGCGACCAAAACCGGTTCGATACAACACTGTATTGTGAAGTGCCCTTATAGCTCAGTTGGTAGAGCACCTGATTTGTAATCAGGGGGTCGGGAGTTCGAGTCTCTCTGGGGGCACCAAAAATCTTTTTCTACTTGTCTCTGCGTGTCTCAAGATACCGCTAAAACCCCGCAAAAGGTGGTTTTTGGGCGTATAGACGTGTATCTAGCTGTCTCTGGCCGTCTCGTTGCAGCTCGGAATTTTGTTGGTATCGTTGTTGGTAGCTGGCGAATTCGCCGATACCAACACAAGAGATACCAACAATGCCGCTGACAGACACAGCCATTCGCAACATCAAATCGACCCCATCCCCGAAGAAATACAGCGATGCCGGCGGGCTTCATTTGCTCGTAAACCCGTCAGGTTCGAAGCTATGGCGGCTAGCATATCGTTTCGAAGGAAAACAGAAACTTCTGGCGCTCGGCGCTTATCCTGCGATTTCACTCGCAGACGCGCGGAAACGTCGTGACAGTGCAAAAGAGCTGCTTGCCCAAGGCACCGACCCGAGCCAGCAAGCCAAAGCTGATAAACGAGCGAAAAAGATTACAGCCGCTAACACGTTTGACGTAATCGCCGACGAAGTTCTGGCGAAATTTCAGCGCGAAGGCCGCGCAGACGCCACTATGATAAAGAAGCGGTGGGTGCTCGACTTCGCGCGCCCTACTCTCGGCAGCCGCCCGATAGCGGAAATCACGGCTGCGGAAGTGCTGGAAGCGCTGCGGCAGGTTGAGGCAGGTGGACGTTACGAGACGGCTAAACGTATGCGAGCGACCATTGGCCAAGTGTTTCGCTATGCCATAGCAACGGCGCGAGCCGAGAATGATCCCACTGTAGCGCTGCGCGGTGCTCTGATCGCTCCCACCCACAAACACCGCGCGGCGATCACCGACAGAGTGGCATTCGGCGGGTTACTACGTGCAATCTGGAATTACGACGGAACCCCCGAAACACGCGCAGCTCTACAGCTGATGGTGATTCTCTATCCCCGCCCCGGTGAATTGAGAATGGCGAACTGGAACGAATTCGACTTGAAAGACGCGACGTGGGTTATTCCCGCAGAACGAACAAAGATGCGTCGAGAACATCGCAAGCCGCTTCCGAAACAGGCCGTCACCATCCTGGACGGAATTCACAAACACACAGGAGACGGCGCGCTGGTGTTTCCATCAATCCGGTCCCGGTTCAAGCCAATTAGTGAGAACACATTCAACGCCGCTCTCCGCCGGATGGGCTACACGACTGATCAGGTTACGAGCCACGGTTTTCGAGCCAGCGCATCCACGATGTTGAACGAAACGGGTCTATGGCCAGCTGATGCCATTGAAGCCGAGCTTGCCCATGCCGACAGCAATCAGGTGCGTAGAGCCTATCACCGCGCCGCTTACTGGGACGACAGATTGAAAATGACGCAGTGGTGGGCAGATGAATTGGACACTCTGCGGACTGCGAACTTAGGCGCCTTTGGATAACCTCTCTTGCTGTCCTGAGCGAACATTGTTAACATGATCGAACCACGCGCCCTTTATGACGTACCTGATGAAACTGTTGAGCTGGATAGCTTGCGTGGCTTACCGTTATCAACTTGAAGGTTTCCATCATGGACGTTTCAACGCGCCCGAACGGCTCCTTGCCGTGGCAACGCCGCGCATTTGTTTCTCTACAACTCGCTTCCCAAATATCTGGTGTGTCCCGAACGACGCTCTATCGCTGCGCTAACGCAGGAAAACTGCGATTGAAACGTTTGGGTGGCCGGGTGGTCGTTCCGACAGGGGATCTCATTCAGCTGATCGAAGCTGCGGAGGACTGGCGCCCCTCTTCCTACACAAAACGACATGCTGACATGGGAGAGGCATCATGACGCCGCTCCACGACCGCTTCATAAACTGCAAGGAAGTTCTGCATATCGTCGGGCTGTCGCGCCCCCATTTGTACAGGCTGATTGCTGCCGACGACTTCCCGGTGCCCGTTAAACTGGGCTGCGCAGCTCGTTGGTCGTTAAATGCTGTTCAGGAATGGATGGCCAAAAAAGTGCGGGAGGCCGCATAATGTTGGGGCAAAACGACTATCGCCGGCCAGAACCACACAGCCTTGGAGCATTTCTATACCGAGGACTGAAAATCATAGAAACGGACGTTCCGGAGCTATCTTTCTCGCCGCCCCCAACGCCCACTGATGTGCATACCGCAGATCCAAGCTCGGTTACCTATGGCACACTACGTTCAGCAATATCTCGCGAAATCACCGTAGCCCTGCCGAACAGCACGCCAGCTAAGACAATCGAACAAGTGACAGATTGGCGGATGTCCGCAATCGAACTGCAAATGCTGCCCCACCGCAACCGCAAGAATGGCCCCTGTTTCTCGGACTTCTTCAGCATTCCAGAGCGAGTGATTTACGCTGTTTATTTCCGGCACGCGCTTGAAGCACCCCAAATTTCTGAGCATGCCCGACGCAAGAAGGTTGCGGGCTATCTTAATATTGGCATTCCAAACGGCCAAAAAGGATGGGGCTTTAAGGTCGGACAAATTAGATCGGTTACGGAGGCTTGCCACCCAAGAAACTTTACCCGGGCATACAGAGCTTTTCGTAATGAGCCGTCGTTGTTTGAACGTCTCTTCACCATCCATTTTCAGCTGACTTACGATTATGTGATCGCTCTGGACGCCATTTATCGGCGTGCAGTGCGAACCAAGAACTACGTCAAGCTTTCCGGTATAGATCTCGTAGAAGAAATAAATCGGCGCGAGAACCTATTGAAACTCGTAATGGCCGTCCTCGATAGCAAAAACCGTCAAGCGGCGTAGGCTTTGCGATGAGAACCAGAATACTCCGTCTTTAATCGCAAACATATGCAGCGCAGTTTCGAGCTCATTTTTAATGAGGCGACCAATGAAACTCGACCAAAAACGCACTTTCGTAACCGTTCACGAAGCCGCAGAGAAGCTACGCCTGTCTCGCTCGGCGATATATTCGTACTGCGGCTGCGGCATACTCGACACTCATCGCACCAACGGGCGAATTCTGATCGACGAACTCAGCCTTGGCTTTTTGATGAGTTTTCGCCGAGAACGCCGCATGGCGCGCAAACCCAAGCATCTTCGATTGATCGTCAACAACGACAAATGAAAAGACCGGCCGCCCATTGCAGGGGCGAACCGGTCAGAAGGTTTCCAAAATGAATATACAACAAAACTACTCCGAAAAGCTAGGCGATTTTCTCGCTAGCAGATCTCTTTCTATTAAGTCTGACCTTGAAATTTATCGTGCCGTTGATGAAGCGGTTAGCTTTTTAAAGAAGCTTGACCCAACTGGCCGACACAATATCGTTCGCATCGAAATTGATCGGACGGGTAACGCGAAACATGCGCCGCGTGGGCGAACTTTCGAGCCAGGTCAATGGGATGCCATTCGAGGGTATCTTGCCGACGGATACGGTCGCGACAACTACTATTTCTCTTTGAACGAGCCGCGTCCGAATTCCCCCAACGGCAAACTCAGCAAAGCTGATATATCGGGGGTTCGAGCCTTGTGCGTTGACGTTGATCCTGACGACGGTATTCAGCTGGAACCGTCTCGTGAACGCATCCGGCAACAGTTTATCAACGCAGCAGACAGCGATTTTCCGCCGACCGCTGTTTGGGATAGCGGCGGGGGCTTTCAAGCGTGCTGGTTAATCGACGAGACCGTGCCAGCCACCCCCGAAATCGCCAGCGAGATTGAAAGCTTCGGCCGCGGGCTTGCGTGTCAGTACGACGGGGATCGGGTTCAGAATATAGATCGCATTTTCAGATTGCCTGGCATGCTTAACGTTCCGGACGCAAACAAACGGGCGCGCGGACGGATCGAACGACCTGCAAAACTGCTGCATTTCAACGGCCCCACCTACGGCATGCGGCAGATCCGTGAGTTAGCGCCCGTCACGTCGCCGGGCAGTGTCGCGTCTGATCTGGATCCGCGAGTTTCACAAACCATGACAGAGATCGACCTTGCCCAGGCTTCTGAGTGCTCGACCTTCGAAGCGCTACCCGTCGATCTTCGAAATCGGTTCGCTGTCGCATGTGACAAAAATCCCCAACTACAATCCATATGGGAAGGTGACCCAAGCCATGTGAAGGGGGCCAAATCCGGATCGACCAGCGAATGGCATTTTGCGCTCGCGTATCAAATCCAGCGTGTTCGGCAGCCTGAATTTTCAGTCACAGAGTTCGCGCAGTTGCTACATGTTTGGCCGCAGATCAGCGAGTTTTGGGACAAATATGATGACGATCAGCTTTGCCGTCAGATTGCCCGTGATTGGGTAAAAACAACGCCTACGGCCGACGCGGTAGAAAACGCCATTAAGTGGTTTGATCCGGAAGCAGCCAATCGACAGGATGGAGGCTTGTTTCCTGACGAACCCAAAGAGAGTTGGCCGGAACCGATCGACCTTTTCGGAGACGAGCTCCCTACACGGCTTTCAGAGCCTCCGGTCGGTTCCTTGCCGCCCATATTGGAGCGATGGGCCCGCAGTGAAGCCCGGCGCAAGGGCGTGCCGCTGTCGTTCGCTGCTGCATCCGCATTGGCAACTGTAGCGGCCGCGGTTGGAAGCTCGTTGAACATTCAGGCCCGCAGCATGGATAACACATGGGCCCTTCCCGCTTCGCTGTGGATTTGCCTTGTTGCTCCTCCCGGATCTGCGAAATCCCCCATGATATCGTCTGCAATAGCGCCATTGCGAAAACTAGACACGGAGTGGCGTAAAATCGATTGTGCGCGACATAAAGACTGGTCGGAGCGCAAACGCAATAAAGCTACGGCAAACATTTGCGGTCCCGAACCACGAATGCGGCGCACTCTCGTGGATGACACGACGATTGAGCAGCTTATCAAGATCCAGGCCGATAACCCGCGCGGTGTGCTCCGCGTGCCGGACGAACTATCGGCGCTTCTGGGCTCTTTCGGAGCATATAAGAAGACTGGCGACGGTGACCGCGGCAATTTTCTAGGCATGTTCGACGGTCGCGCTATTAGCAAGGATCGCGTGAACGGACAAAGTTCTGTTTATGCGGAACACGCGTTGCTCGGCATCCTGGCAGGCACCCAACCGAAAAAGATAGCCACATGTGTGCGGGATCTGGGCGGCGATGGCTTGCTTCAGCGTTTTCTTTTTGTTGTGCATGATGGTGTCGAACGAGAAGGCTTGGACGAAGCGCCAGATATCGAAGCCGGGCACCGGTACGCCCATATCGTTCGTCAACTGGCAACCGCGGAATATGGATCGAAAACACCGGTTCGGCTGTCACCAGCCGCCTATATGGTTCTGCAGGATGGCTGGCGCAAAATTAAAACGCTGATGCATATCCCAGGCGCGAGCGATGATTGGATCGGGCATGTCAACAAATGGGAGAACTTCCTTCACCGCATCGCACTGACTTTCCATGCAGTCGAGATGGTGGAGTTTCTAGGCGTTGTCGATCCCACATGGGAAGTTTCCGAAGACGTCGCGCGTCGAGCTGTTGCGTTTTCCAGCTATCTCGTACGCCACGGCTTGCAGTTCTACGAAACGAACTACCAAGGCGCCGACGACACGGTTCTGGCGCGCTGGATTGCTGGCCACTTCCTAACGAAGCCTGACCTTACCGCGGTAACGGTGCGAGACATCACCGACATCAAAAAAGAGCTTCGCGGGGAGCAGAATTACAGAACCCTGAAGGCCGCGATGGCAGAACTTGATCGCTTCGGTTGGGTGCGCGTTTCAAAGACAACCAGCCGAGGGCCGAGCCAATGGAAAATCAATCCGGCAGTGCACGAACGTTTCAAACAGCGGGCAGATTGGGAACGGAAGACGCGCGAAGAAAAGCGCGCGCGTATTCAACAAGCAGTTAAGGCGCGCAACGATTTCACTTCTGAGGACATATTGTCCGGATTGGAGGCGTAAAATGATGTTTGCCCATTCAAAGTGCGGACTTTGCGGCTTGCGTACGCGAACATACAGAGCCTTTTTTCTCTCTTCTTATATTATTAATTCCCCAGTCATTGGGAATGTGAAGAGAAATCTATCTTATGCGCGCGCAAGCCGCAAAGTCCGCAAAACGCTGGATATGCGTAATACGCATATGCTGGCGATAACTCATATATACGGGTGTATCGGAGGCGTTCGAGGGTGACACGCACGCCGCGTAGTTTACAAAATTACATCGGCTCGGCGCGACATCGTGAGCAGGCTCGGCGCGCATGTTTCGAGATCAATTCGCGCAGAGCTAAAAAACCGAAGTGTGGCGCGACGAACAAGAAGGACGGCGAACCCTGCAAAAATCTCGCCATGGAAAACGGTCGGTGCAAGTTTCACGGTGGCCGCATACCTAAGGGTAAAGGTTGGCATAAGCACCAGCTGCCCGATGGAAACTCCCGCCACGCGGTTGCGCGAGCAGAACGGAAGCTCGCCGACAAGCGCCGGATCGAAAAGTCGCGCAACAAGCGCATATCATCCATGACGCCAGAAGAGCGCCAGGAATACGAGAAGTGGAAATCTGCGCACATGCCCGGCCCGAAAGCGGAACGCGAGCGCAGACGGCTAGAGCGAGTGAACAATGAGGATTTACGACAGCGTATCGCTAACGCTGAAACACAACCAGCAAGCCCGGAAGTGGCTGCTTTGGCAGCCGAGCGTAAAAGACTGGAATGTATGCTCCGCGAACTAGAAACGGTTCGCAACGCAAATCAGAATATTGGAGTGTTCGGATGAATATGCAATCTGACGGTTTCACAGATGACGACCTCGCGAGGCGCGACCTTGTAAGAAAACGCAGCCAAGTGGAAGGTGTCGAAATCGCTTACGAAACGGCTCTTTCAGTGTGCCGGGACCCAAAATCGACATCGCAGGCCAGATCTAACGCAGCAAGGACACTTTTAGAAATAGGAGGAATGCTTAATCGCGCGGATCGAAACGACGAAAAGCCATCCGGTAAGGAATTGCACGAGATGACGGGTGACGAGCTTGCCTCATACAGGCGTCAACTCGAAACCAAGCGTCGCCAGATCGAAAGCCTGGTCAGATCAAAATCGGCTGACACCGCTTTTGATTGATCTTCACTACTTGTTGCGTCGCTCTTCCTCGCGTCGGCGCCGAACAAACATGTCCATATGAATGCGCATAAATTGTTCTTTTGCGATCCGCTGCTTGTACTCGGGCGTTCCTACGATGTAGGGCGCCTTCTTAGCGTATTTCGCAGCGTCACGGGCAGCGATATAAGCGTCAACATCGCATTCTTCAAAAAGAACGGGTTTCCCCGGTAGGTAAGAAATCAAACTCTTCGTTCTTAGTGATCGAACGACGCTTTCCGATTTACCGATTTTCACCCCTACTTCTGATTGGGTTAGCAGCCTGATCGGCTCTTTTGCCGTTTCTTCATCCATACTTCTCGCGCCTTTTCCCTAGCACGTTTCAACGCTTCTGGATCTGGGCTACTCGCCTCAACAAGAGATTTCGTAGCCCGTATTTTTCTATCATCGATCCATCGCCTTAAATCCTCGCGATCTATGAGCGCTGGCCGCCCGGGGAGATACGGCAATTTACCGGACAACCGCAGGTGTTTCACTCCGCGTTCGGCGCATCGAAGTATCTCAGCGACTTCCGCGTCCTTCAGATATCGATGTTCTTCAGTCACGATATCCCTCCTTTTCTAATTTACATATTTGATAATATAGCAGATATTATGTTTTTTGCAGTACAAATCTTGTATGATTATGATTAATACGATCGACATACAATCAACAGACGTCATACATACTTGAAAATATTCATTCTGTATTGACAATACATTAACTATTAATCAAACTCGGGAGTGGAAAAGAGACTAGCGAAGCGATACTATCGCTGCTGGGTTGGCTGATCACTGACCCAAGTCCGGCCGCTGACGGAATGTCCAAGGCTTGCGCCTAAAATCGTCAGACTGCGGTAGCCAGTTCTCAAATCCGGACTTTTTATCAACAATGAGAAATAGCTAGGAGCTACCAAGATGACGTCGAATTCAATGCCGGTAATCGAATACGGTCTTTCGCTTGTCACGTATAAGCAGATTGTGTCAGTCGAAACGGCTCATAAATACGAAAACATCCTCATTGACGCATTGCGAGGCGACCACGAGGCGTTCGACGACACTTTCACTGTGGCGCTGTTTAATGCCCGACATCCGCGCCATCGCGATTTACCAGGAGCTAACGACGCTGCGGATAGTGGGCGTTTGGTGTTCGTGGCAGATATGCCCTACGACGTATTTTCCAGCTTCATCAGTAACATGCAAAAGCATTAGTCACGCATTAAGGCTTTAACGGCGGCTATCTAGCCGCCGTTTCTGTTTCCGTATGAGACTTTTGCCGATAAGGGGCCGAGCAGCCCTTTTTATTCGCCAAGGCTTTTCTCGCCCAACGCTCGGTAAACCGTGGCTTTGCTCAATCCGGTACGCGCCATGATATCCTTGATCAGCGCGCCGTCGCCTCGCAACCGCTGAATTTCCATCACTATATCCGGCGTTGCTTGCGTCTTACGCCCAAACTTGGTGCCTTTTTCCCTTGCTTTCGCGATACCATCCATTTGACGTTCTGCGCGGATGGCCGTCTCAAACTCGGCAAAGACGCCCAGCATTTGTAGCATTGCGCGCCCGGCAGGATTGCTCGTATCTATGCTCTGATCGAGAACGCGCAGTTCGACGCCCTTTCCCTGCAGATCCTTGACGATTGAAAGTAAATCGGCTGCGGATCTGGCAAGTCTATCAATTTTCGTGATGACGAACGTATCGCCTTTCCGGGCAAATCGAAGCGCTTCTTTCAGGGCCGGCCGGTTGCTGTCGACGCCCGAACGCTTCTCTTCGAAAAGATGATCGGGCTCGACGCCAAGCGCCAGCATCTTATCGCGTTGCACGTCCAGGCTTTGCCCAATTGACGAAACGCGGATGTAAGCTACCAGCGCCATGTCTCATATATCCTAGAGTTAATAATAACAGATATATGAGACATAAAGAGAGACACGTCAAGCGACATTCTCACAAAGTATACATTTTGCGACACGACATCGTCGATCACTTCATTCGGGGATCAATCGGCCAAACTTCTCAAATAGCCTTTCGGCTCGCAGGTCCATATCTTCAGCATAGTGCATAGCTCGGTGGCAATTTGGGCAGAGCGCAACCGCATTCTGCACGCGATCGCTCCCGCCCATCGCCAACGGCTTCAGGTGATGCACTTCGAGATATCCCAAACCCGAGTACATTTTGAACGGGGCTTCGGAATTGCAGGCCTCACAGCGCCCCTTAGCTTGCTTCAAGATATAGGCTTTAACCGCCGGATCCCGTTCAAAGACGGTCGTTGCGACGGTCTTTCGGCGAGGCTTGATTTGCCCTTTTGGCACTGGCAAATATTCCCGCTGAACCAGATCTGTCACGCGAGCGTCAAGCTGTACCGGGTCGTCAGTGGGAGAAAATACGTTAGCATCAGCAGACAAGCGTTCTCGGGCAATCGTAACGACGTCAGCATCAAAACGGTCAGGAAACCTATCGACAACTGCTTCATAGCTATCTTCAGCGGGGATTTTGTTAAAACCGCTCGCCGCGTTACGCACGCGTTTTTGGATGACTTCTATGGCTCCGAGCTCACGAATATCTTTGGGTTCGTACCCTAGCAGACGGCCGGATCCTAATCTCTCACCGACGTTTTGATATATGCGCAGCACACGCGCCATCTCTTTATCAATTGGGTCTTCACTGGCTTCGAGTGAGCGTAAAACTTCAGACATGTCGATCCTCCACTCCCCTTCGTACTCCACTATCTTCGCCAGAGCTATCGCAAGGTGGCGCCGGGTGGCATCGAAGGGCGGGCCCGACCCCTGGCATCAGCCCGAACGGCCAGCGCTGGCGCCACCGGACGCCCATACAAATTTTCAGTCTGCCAGAACTTTCCGGACGATACGTCCGCACCGCCCTCCCCATTCTCCGCACTGCCATTTTGCGATTTGTCCAATTCCGAAGCCTGTTTTATCGCAAGGATCGCGCCTGTATTTTCGACCGTATCAACAATCGTAGGTCGGAAAAATGCACGCTACGCTCAACAATCGATCCCATTACGGCCCGGAACGCCCTTGCGTCGACGGCTTAGTATTCGATTTGGCGCGAGCGGCGCGCAGCGATCAGCCGGCCTATGAACTGGGGAGCGCACTATGCGAGCTGGAAACTGCCGTTGGCAAACAGCCTTCGATTACAGCCGCCGAGCAGGAACGTCTGGCGACGGCGTTTGCCGGCGCCGCTGCCGCTGCGCTCCGGAGCCCGTCCAGCGTCAGGTATGCTGCTGACATCGCGCTCGGTATCAGCGCGACACTGCGCCTCTTGGGCCGATGGCGAGCCGGATTGAATGCCCCCTTCGCTGATGGCCTGCGATCGGACATGCGCATTTTCCGGAACGCGCTACATAATGCCGATCTCAGATCCCAACGGCTGGAACGCGAGACGCTCGATCCACAGCAAAAGACGCTACGCATCGTCGAAGAAATTCTGGCGCCCATCCAGCATCTTTTATCGCCGCCAGCGGACCCCAAAGTCGTTCCTTTTCGGTCTAAACCCAAACATTCCGTTGGAGATTTGGGCTGAAATGAGGTATTTTCTAAAAGCCGGTAAAACCGCAGAACTCGGGCATCTGCACCACCCGTGCGACAATCGCATAAGCGACCCCGCGCTATTTCTAATCAGCATTCGACTGCGTTATTCGCATGCGCGCCTTCAGGGTTTGCGCAGGTCGTCTGTCAGGTGTGGTGCAATGAACTTGTTATCCTTATTGCAGCCCCAGATCGCGCCCGCCCTTGAGACAACGGGAGGGTAGTATGCGCCGTCTCTGCCCCATTGATTTTGGGTTTGCGCTTGAACTTTTGCGGTTTCGCTCATTCGATGAATGAGCG
>NZ_JABXGB010000054.1:0-14397 GCF_022627935.1 Ochrobactrum sp. C6C9
AAGGTTCGCAGAGGCTGCAACGCGCTCCTGCGTAAACAGTCCGCGCATACGAGCCTTCACGTCGCGCAACGATGATGGCATACTCTTCCTCCGTTACGCGCCATGGCAAACGTTTTGGACGGCTCGAGCGATCCTGGACAGCATGCTCTCCCCGCTTGCGCCATTTGCGCACTGTCTGATCACTGATGCCATAGCGTCTGGCGATGACACTTGCCGGCTCCGTTGATCGGGCGATCTCTGCTCGTACTGCTGGGGTCGTTCGTGCCTGAGGGTGGATTTGCATCATCTCAAAGGCCCTCGGTCATCATGGGTTCAAAACGCCAGGCATTTTCTACAATGGCCCCTCATAACTTATCCCAATGACGTTCCGCAACCAAACAGCAGGAAGTAATGACAACGCGACATTCGCTCTCAGGTCTACGGCCTGTTCTTCCCCTGCTGATCAATCAAGACTGCCTGCTGCCATCGGCTTGGCGCTTTGTCAGTGCGATGAACGCAGCCCCCCCAACAGCATGGGCGTTTCTTGCCCTCTAACAGTTCATCACAGGTTCGCTCAATACGACGCTGGCGCGTCTTTGGCTGTTTCGCATCATCCACCCAGCAGATGAATTCATTCCGTCCGAGCGGTGTTAGCCTTTCCCACAGCACGAAAACATTCGGATCCGATAGCAGGGCAGCCCGAAGATCCTCTCGTGCCTCGTGAACAGTACCGTGTGGAAAAGTGTTTGTCATGCAACCTCCAAATAATACGGCTCGTAGACCAAGCGACGGCGAGCCATTTGACCGCCGTCGTCACGTTACTTTTGTGTCCTGCGCCAATGTGTGTTCTACAACTGCGTTGGCGTGCCCGTGTCCCATTCCATGTTCGTTCTTCAGCATTGCGACGAGATTCTTGTGCTTTGACGGGAGACCCTTACGTACCAACTCCTGCCAATGGATGACGGGACGGCCGTACTTCTTTCAATTGAAGGGAAGTAGGAGGCCGGGCCCTTGACCGGTCCGTCGGGCATCAGTGAACCTACCCCATGTTGTCGGTAGCACCAAATATCGCCCGAATCGTTAATGAGCGCAACATGCTCCAAAGGGCAGCTTTCAGCAAAGTCTCACCATGAACTTGACGGCTGGCATGGGGTTGGAAACGGCCATAGATGCCATTCATGCTCCGGGTCGGCAATCTCTTGGGCTGTAACTGAAACCGAACTGACCGCTTCGGGCCTCTTAGCCGTCGGTGGATAATGCGCCCAATTTCAGTCATTACCGGAGCATTCTCTCGTTTTCCAAATCGGTGTTCCCCTTATCCTGCTTTCTACCGACGAAGGTGTGGAATGCAGCCTGCGAGAAGCGGAGCGGACTTCCTGTATCGCATGAGCCTGCTCCGCAATTTGGATTTGCGCGGCTTGTTGCCCAGCCGACGCAGACTTTCGTTATCGGGAAATTGGCGTTCGATAGACAGCTCCTGTTCCCCAGGTGCCAACCAGAAGATCACCATTCGTGGCACGGCCAAGCGCCACGGCGCTTCCTTCAAACCCCTCTACGACCACTTCGGAGCGGCCGTTGAAAGAAACCCTCCGGACCAGAGCTGCCCCGTTGTCGATAACAAAAACAGCATCGGGCCCATCGGATAGTATGCCTACGCCCGGCCGAGAAAAACTCTCTCCCAATTCCTGCATGGAGCCATCTGGAAGGATGCGTGTTACTCGCCCGCCATATTGTGAAGTTACCAGGCTGCCGTCTGCCATCTCGGTCACGCCAACGGGTAGTGACAAAGAGCGGGCGACGACGCGGGCCAATCCGTTCGACGGATCGATTGAGAGAATTTCGCCTGCGGCACGGTTTGCAACGAGCAACCGGCCTTCGGCAGAAAAAGCAATTCCAGTTGGAGTGGCCAGGTTCTCGGCAATGCGTGTATGACTTCCGTCTGGGTTGATGCGAACGATATAATCTCCAGAGTAGGAAGAGACGAATACGGTTCCTTCCGCATCGATAGCAATCCCGGCAGGAGAGGGGACGCCTTTCAAAACGGCCGAGCGCGTCCCATCCGCGGCAATCCGCTCAACCGTGCTATCGCCCCAGTTGGATACGTAGACTGTCCCGTCGGAATGGACAGCTATTCCGGTCGGGGCGTTGAACCCATCCCAGAGCTTTTCAGGTGTAGTGGGATTTGCGTATGCGGCGGTTGTAATCAAGGTTGGAAAGTCGGCAATGGGAGCGAAGGCGAGAACGCTGACCACTGCTAATGAACGTAGATGGGTCATCGTGCTGCTTCCCCCTTTTCGACGGAGAACCGGGCAGAAAACACTTCCTTGGCCGCAAACAGCCCATTGAGCGCCGCAGGAAAACCTGCATAGACGGCCATCTGCATCATGATCTCGGTGATTTCATTCTTGGTCAGTCCGACATTTAACCCCGCTTCGATATGAACTTTCAGTTGTGGGGTGGCCGTTCCCACCGCAGTCAGCGCTGCAATGGTGGCGATCTCGCGGGAGCGCAAATCAAGCCCGGGGCGGCTGTAAATATCACCAAACGAGAACTCGAAAACGTAATCTGCAAAGTCCGGCGCAATGTCAGCCAAAGCGGCAATGACATTGTGGCCAGCCTGGCCATCGATTTCAGCGAGCGCGCGCTTGCCGCGTTCCAGACGGCTTTCGTCGGGATTCGGGAGTTGATGCGTCATAGTCATTCATCCTCTGTTCGTTGCCAGCATATCCGGCAATCTTGGTATCGAGGACGACAAGGCAGGCTTGCAGTTTCGCCACATGTGCATGGACACGGTGGCGATGCTGTTCAAGCAACGCACCGCGTTCAGCTTCTGTGCCGACGCCACGCTCCCGCAAGGCTGCATAGTGCAGCATTTCCCGAATAGGCATTCCTGTCATTTTAAGACGGTCCAGAAATTCTATCCAGGTCAGGATCGATGCGTCGTAATCACGCTGGCCTGATTGATCTCTGTCAGCAAAAGGTAGCAGGCCGATCCGTTCATAATAACGGATGGTATAGGCCGACAGTCCTGAGCGCTTCGCCAACTCGCCAATCTTCATCGGAGCCCTTCTTTCGTCACGACGCAGAAGAAGCTAATTGTTAGAGTGTACTCTAAGTCAAGAGGCAAGTCGTCATTTATCATGCTCAATCGAGAAATTGGTCGGCTTTCGATTGGACAGGTGCCCAACGGCTATTCGTCTGTAAGCCATCGTGCGACCGTTCATGCTCCCGCTATGGCGATAGCCGAGAGAATTATGGCTAACAAGGTCGCAGCCGTAGGCCCCGCCTTGTCGATGACGAAGCCTGTTGCAACGGGTATCAAGCCTGCAGGAATGTAATCGCCGATGTTGAGAACATCATTCGCTTCAGCTCGATCATCGCCGGGGTGAAGACCGATCAGCGTCAGTCCAGCTAGCTGGCCAAGACCATGACTACAGCCTGCGTGAACTGTCGCACAAACGAGTGCGATCGGTTTCGAAAATGTAAGGGCCAAAACGTTCCAGTCATTGCGAGAACCGTTGCCGCCGCGTCCATCAGAAATACTGCGCGCACTGAAAGCCAGCAAGTTACATCCAACCATGGAGACCGATGGTGCATTTGTGTCATCGGTTCAAAATGAACCGATGACGGTGGCGAGCTTTAAAGCAGCCTGGATGCTCGCCCTCTACGCCGCTTGGCATTGTTGTAATAGTCGGACGCTTGCTGCACGGAGCGATGGCGCGATTGTTCCATGGCTTCAGGGAGCGGAATGCCACGATTGGCTGCCTCGGTGAGATAGCCGGAACGCAGGCCGTGGGCGGAGAACTCTGTGGCATCCAGCCCTGCCTTTTGCGCTCGTTGTTTGACGATCTGGTTGACGGCGCTGGGTTCGAGCGCTCGCGTGGACACATTGCCCCAGCGATCGACTTTTCGAAACCCGCTGCCCTTGTCGATCTTAGCTGCTTCCAGCCAGCGGGTGAGGGCTTCGACGGGCCGTCCGGTCAGATAGACGATTTCATCGTGATCGGCACCACTGGTTTTGGTGCGACCGAGGTGGATACCGAGCGAGGGGAGGGGAAGGCCGTCCTCATCGGTGACAGGCACCTGTTTGACAAGCTGTTCCACGCGCAAGCCAGCGATTTCGCTGCGACGACGCCCGCCTGAGGCAAAGGCTACCATCAGGATAGCACGATCCCGCAAAGCGGTTAGATCGTCGCCGGAACAGGTTGCCAGCAGCTTGCCCAGAATATCGCCGGTAATCGTATTGGTACTCTTGGGGCTGCGCGGCCTGTTCAGAGCGCGCACCGCAAGCCGGATGGCCGATTTGACGGAAGGCGATGAAAACGACCCTTCCAGCCCCCGCCAGCGGGTCAGCGTTGACCAGTTGGCGAGACGCTGGCGCACCGTTGCTGGCGCATGCGGTCCCGACACGCGCAGAAAGCCTTGTGGGCGCAATTCCCCTTCCACGTCGGCTGGCATGCCGTGATCAGGTTCGATCTCACGTTGCTGCGGCCGCCATAAGTGATGGGCGACGAATTTCAGGAGCAGGGCTTCCGGCGCCGGGAAGGGGAGGGGGCTACCGGTTGCGGCCTTCGACCAGGCTTCAAGATAGGCCAGATCCGAGGTCAAGGCGCGCAGCGTGTTTTCGCCCATGCCTTCATTGACCAGATGGCGCAGCGTCTCGACGTCCTCATCAGTCAGAACCTCGGCTAGCATGTCGCGCCGGTTCATCGGCAAAACGGCGGCAATCGTGTCCAACGTCTCTGCGCGCCGTTCGACCACGCTATTCATGACTTCCCCTCTTTTGCAGGGCCGCTTTTGCAGCCGTCGCTAGTTCGTGAAAAGTATCATTGGCCGATTCTATCGCTGTTTCTCCAATTTGTGAAACTAGCTGCTCCATGGTCGAGCGCCAGATACCGGTTGCCTCAATCATCAGTACACGACCGGTTTTTGTCAGGCGAAGACGTTTTCCTGACCGCCCGCGTCCGCCCTCAGCTTGGACCAGCCCGCGTGCCTCCAGGTTTTGAAGATTACGACTGATCGTCGTTGCATCAATATCAGCATCAAGAGCGAGACCAATGACCGTAACGCCTTCTGTGGCGCCGATGCCGGCAAGCAGACTGAATTGCTCGGCCGTCAAGTCGACAGATTTGAAACAGGCGCTGTAAAAGCGTGTCAGTGCGCGCGCTGTTGCACGGGCCTGAAAGGCAGGGCACCGCGCAGCAATTTCCTTCAGAAGATCCGGATCCAGTTTTTTCATATTGGTCTCTCGACAAGTCGCGATTATCTAAATACTGTATATACATGATTCTTTATCGCAACAACGGAGCGAAGCCTATGCCAGCCTATGTGCACATCAATTTGCGTATACTTGATACGGAGAAGCAAGCAGCGCTTGCGCCGCGTTTTCAAGCGGCTCTGCAAGACGCCGGAGGCCGCATATTGTATTTTGGCCGTGTTGCAGAGGTACTGGAGGGGGAAGACCAGCCTCTGCCGCTGGCCGGCGTCTTCGAATTTCCCACTCTTGCTCAAGCGCTCTCCTTCTACGATTCCGAGCAATATGCACCGATAAAAGCGGAACGACATGTTGCGCAGCAGGCACGCATGTTTGTCGTTGACGCATCCTAAGAGACGATGTGACTGGACGTGCCGCAAGGCGCCACGCAATCGCCCTTTACGGCTGGACTTGGCCTGACTTTCACAATGTCTGTCAACCAATTACGATACGACGGCGCACCGTTGCTGGTGCATGCAGTCCCGACGCGCGCAGAAAGCCATGGCTGCGCAATTCTGCTTCTACACCAGCTGGCATACCGTGATCAGGTTCGATCTCGCGCTGCTGCGGCCGCCACAAGTGATGCGCGACGAATTTCGGGAGCAGGGCTTCAGGCGCCGGGAAGGGAAGGGCTACCGATAGCGGCCATCGCCCAGGCTTCGAGATAGGCCAGATCCGAGGTGAGCGCACGCAACGTGTTTTCGCCCATGGCTTCATTGACCAGATGGCGCAGCGTTTCGACATCCTCATCGGTCAAAATGCCGGCCAGCATGTCGCGCCGGTTCATCGGCAAGACGGCGGCAATCGTATCGAGTGTTTCGGCGCGCCGTTCGATGGCGGAAACGGGCGATGTGGTCACGGGTCAAAACTCCCTGATTGGCCTGAAAGCGGGCTTTCAGCGGCGTATTGGCCATGACTTTCGCTGATTTGCGGCTTCAAATCAATAAGCTTCGATAACCTATACTTATCAATGGTTATATGCGTAGGAGAATGCCGTCGATGTAACAAAAGCAAAAGAATAATTCAGTTTCATATAGCAATAATAGTCATACGTTTCCAATAGCTTGACTTGATTAATGCGCTCGCCAGTTCAACGCATATCGGGTGAATCGAAGCTGACCACTGCGCGTCAATGCGCCCTTGTCGACCAGATCCTGCAAATCGCGGGTGGCGGTTGCGCGTGAGGTCTTTGTTATGGCCAGATAGTTGTCGGCACTGAGGCCACCGATAAAACCCTCCGGTCCTGCCTCGAACAGACGCGCAATGACTTTCTCCTGACGGGGATTGAACGTTCCCCTGAACCGGTCGTAAAAATGCGCCTTGGCGATGTAGAAGGCGACGCGATCCAGCGTCGTTTGTTGAGCCGTCAGCACAGTTTGGGAAAACCACACCAACCATTTAGTGACATCGAGGGTTCGCTGATGGATTTCCAGCTGATCGTAATAGGCCTTCCGTTGCTGTTCGATGGTAAAACTGAGCATAATCAGGCTCGGCTGCCCAAGCGATTGGGCGAGCGCTTTCTCGGCCAGTGCGCGACCAAGCCGCCCATTGCCGTCCTCGAACGGATGGATGCTTTCGAACCACAAATGGCTAAGTCCGGCGCGGGTAAGCGCGGGGAGGGGTATACTGCCATTAAGAGCGCTTGCGTTGAACCACGATATGAACTGGTGCATTTCCTCTGGTACCTGCGCTGATGGCGGCGCCTCGAAATGAATCGTCGGACGGTCCAACTGGCCAGAGACGATCTGCATAGCGTCGGAATGGCTGCGATAAGCACCAATACTCTCCAAATGTCGGCTGCCTGCCATCAACATGGTATGCCACCGAAACAAAGTGGCGTCATCAAGCGGCAGGGCATAGGTGCCATAAACGTCGACCGTCATTTCTGCGATCCCGTGTTCACGTGGTTGCACCGAACGCCGGTCCGTGTCCAGGCCGAGTTGTCGCCGCAGTGATGACTGAACGCTCAAGCGGTCCAATGTTTCGCCTTCGATCGCGCTCGTCTTGATCGCTTCGTCACTTAAGAGTTCTATGCGCAACCGGTCGCGGTCGTCGGGATCGATGTGACGCACAGCGCCAATGACTTCGCCGGAGGAGAGCAGAAATCGCTGTTCCAGTGCCGCGAGCGCGGACGAGTCATAGCGAAAATGCGGCCAATCAGGCTGTGTCCAGTTCCAGGGCATGAGCGATAACATCCGTTTCTATCGCTCTCAATATCATATGTTTATGAGCAATAGAAGTCATCCCTGTTACTCACTGCCCTGATTGCGGAGAAGATGTTGCGTCCGCTTTGCGCCTTCAATCCGGCCTTTGGGACAAGTTTGGCGGACGCCTGTGAACAGTCGGTCCGCTTATGACTTTCGCTAAGCGCCATTTGCCGCTTCGATAGAAGCGCGCCAATTGCTGACGACGACCTACCAAAGGATGCCGACTGGTGGCAGGCCGACGCGGCCGTGTACACACTCGGGACGACGATCGCGAAGGCAGGTTCACGTGAAGCGTTTCGCGAAGTCGATCACGACTACCCCCTTGCCGTCGCCCGGCTTGCCAGGCGCATGGTACGCCGCGCTTGGCTGTCGTCTCCGCCATGGGCGCCAACCGCAATTCGCCCTTCTTCTATTCGCGGGTGAAGGGCGAACTGGAAGCGGATCTGGCTATGCTGGACTTTCCGTCACTGACCCTCGTGCGACCGGGGCTGATTGGCGGCGACCGGGCCGAACGGCGTGCCGGCGAGCATGTGGCTACGCTTGCTAAAACTTTTCGGCCCCGTCCTCCCCAAGGCTTGGCAGATCAATCCCGCTACAAGGATCGCGGAGGCTCTGCTCGAAGCCGCGCTTGGTCATCGCACAGGAACGAGGATCATCGGTTCGGCGGAGATGTCCTGATCCTCAGGAACGGTTCAGGTTCTTCGAACATGTAAACGTGCGGCACGGCCAGTTGCATGAAATGGACACTTTGAAGGGCTGATACGGCTCGGTTTTCCTGAGTCACGGCATCAGCGAAGCAGCACATCAGACGGATGAGTTCAGCTATGTGATCCAGAGGTACGTATCCGCCGTTGGATTGTTCTGTTGGACGCACTGTTCTTCGGCCAACGGCTCAACTGGAATAAAGTGGTTGGGACTGGAACTCGCTGACCGTTCGGAACTCTCAGGCAGCCCTTGAGGCGGGGCGATGCCTGACGGTAAACGTCCGCGAACCAGTAATAACTCAAGGGGAAGTAACGTCGCGATCGCCTGGCTCGACTAGAAGACGACACCCGTTTCATGGCTGATCAGTAGATCGGCAAGTTTCTGCGCTGCAGGTCCCAATGCCTCGTCCCGGCGGTGGGCAAGATAGGCACCAGACGTGATCTCGCCATTGCGACCGATGGCGTTGACATTGAGTCGCACGAGCGTTCCCTGTTCCAGGTCCCTCTCAACGAGCCAATGGGGGAGCCGCCCCCAGCCCGCGCCCTCCAGGATGAGGTGATGTTTGGTATCCTGCGTGTTGACGCGGCAGGTCTGTGACGAAACCACCCCGAAATCCCGGCCTGCTGATATGTCGGACGGGTCGGTCAGAACGATCTGGAGATGATCGGCAACATCCATCAGCTCCAGTGGTCGGCCCGCATGGCGGTGGGCCAGCGGATGGCTTGAAGCGACGACCGCGACCTGGCTGATGGATATCAGCGGCTCGAATTTGATACGGGGGTCGCGGAAATCTTCACCCACCATTACCGCAAGCGCACAACGGCTCTTCCTGAGCGCATCGAGCGGACCGCCCATAGCCTCCGACCATACACGGACGGCAACGGCAGGGTAATCGTGTCGCATTCGTGAGATCGCGCGTGCGACCTCGTGCATGGGAAAGAGCGTATCGACAGAAATCGCGAGTTCCGTCTCGACGCCATGCGCAAAACCGCGCGCCTGGGCGCGCAATACGTCCACGCGCAGAATGATGTCGCGTGCGTTGCCGAGCAATACCTGCCCCTGCGGTGTCAAGGCCGGCTTGTAGCCGGAACGGTCGAACAGTTCCACGCCAAGCGCGGCCTCAAGGTTGGCGATGGTGGCGCTGACGCCCGACTGGACGCGCGAAAGCTTCTGGGCTGCAGCGCGGAAGCTGCCGCTGTCGGCAATGGTTACGAAAGTCCGGATCTGATCAAGCGTAAGGGCATCCAGCATGATCTTTCCTCATGATCAACTATATCATTTTTATATCACTTATTTCGCTCATCCATTTGATGCAACCTTCCGCTCAATGAAATCAACGCGCGAGGTCGACGAGATGACGAAGGTGCTGGTGCTTTACTATTCCTCTTATGGTCACGTCGAGACGATGGCTTCGGCCGTGGCTGATGGCGCGCGTGAGGCGGGTGTGACGGTGGCGATCAGGCGGGTGCCTGAGCTTGTTCCCGAAGCGGTTGCTGCGAAGTCCGGATACAAGGTCGACCAGTCCGCGCCCGTCGCAACGGTGGCCGAGCTTGCGGATTACGATGCCATCATCATCGGAACGCCGACCCGTTTCGGCAATATGGCATCGCAGATGAAGAACTTTCTCGACCAGACCGGTGGCCTCTGGTTCGAGGACAAGCTGGTCGGAAAAGTCGGCAGCGTCTTCACCTCAACCGGCAGCCAGCATGGCGGGCAGGAAACAACGATCTTGTCCACCCAGACCGTTCTGTTCCACCTCGGCATGATCATTGTCGGCCTGCCTTACAGCTTCAAGGGCCAGATGCGGATGGACGAAATCACCGGCTGCTCGCCCTATGGTGCATCGACGCTGGCCGATGATGGATTGGGAGGGCATCGCGAGGTCAGTGAAAACGAGCTGGAGGGCGCGCGCTTCCAGGGACGGCATGTCGCCGGGATCGCGGCCACCCTCGTGGCCGGGCACGCGGCAAGGGGCTCGTGATGGACACGCCATCAACAACGAAAGCAGTGTCCACGCACTGGACCGCCGTGTTCGTCATCGTTGGCAGCGGAATTGCAGCCGCCTTGCAGGTTGGCAAGGCGGCGATTGCAGCGCCCCTGTTGCAGAATGATTTCGGAATCGGGCTGACGGCGATCGGCTGGCTGACTGGAATATTTGCGCTCATCGGCCTTGTCGGCGGCATTCCGACCGGGGCGTTTGTTGCGCGTTTCGGTGCGAGACGCATCCTCATCATCGGGCTCCTGGTAACGACAGTCGGCGCGGCGCTTGGCGCAGCGATACCGGGACTGCCCAGCCTGTTTTGTGGCCGCATTTCGAAGGGGCGGGTTTCCTGTTGGTGACGGTCGCGGCGCCCTCATTGCTCCAGGAGGTTACGCGACCAGCTGATAGTGATCTGGCCTTCGCCCTCTGGAGCTGCTTCATGCCAGTCGGCATGGCGGTGGCGATGCTGGTGGGGCCGTTCTTCGAGGACTGGCAGAGGATGTGGTGGGCAAGCGGGGCGCTGGCGCTGGCCATCTGCATCGCTGTTCCACTTGTCATTTCCGCTGGCGGGCAAGGCCAGATCATGTCCTGGAACGGCTTGCGCCGCGACAGCATGACCGTGGCACGCGACCGTAGCGCTGTGGGGCTGGCGATCACCATTGCGCTCTACAGCATGATGTTCTTCGCGGTCTTCAGCTTCCTGCCGGTGCTGCTGATGGAGCGGTTACAGGTGACGCACCAGACGGCCGGACTGCTCAGTGCACTGGCCTCGGCCGTGAACGTCATCGGCAATCTGACGGCGGGCCTGCTCCTCTCCAGGGGCTTTAGCCGCCCGGCGCTCCTGATCGCGGCATGCCTCGTCATGGGACTGGCCAGCTTCGGGATCTTTCTCCCTGTTCTGCCGGACGGTGCGGCCTTCGGCCTGTGCCTGTTGTTCTCGACTGTCGGCGGTGTGATCCCGGCGATCCTGCTGTCCTCCGCGCCACTCGTGGCGCCAGCGGCAAGGTTGGTTCCGGTCGTTCTGGGTCTGATCATTCAAGGCAGCAATCTCGGACAGATTCTTGGTCCGACAGCCATCGGCGGCGCACTGGATCGGTTCGGCTGGGATTCAGCCGCCTACATCGTCGCGGGCACGGCAGTGATTGCCGTGCTCGTGGTGGCCTCGACGCTCAGGCGGGTCGGGGCACAGCGGGTAAGCTTCGGGATGGGAGAGCACTGATGAGAATCGAATTCAACCACACGATCCTGGCGACACAAGACGCACACGGCTCTGCCCTGTTTCAGGCTGAAATGCTCGGACTGCAGCCGCCGCGCAGATGGGGGCCATTCTGGATGGTCAAGCATCGGCAATCTGCCACATGGGCGCATACGCCTTGGGGGCCGCTGCATACGCCGTGAAAGCGGCCAGCCTAGCCGCCTCAGATCAGGCCGAAGCCGCCGACAAAGAGATTGCTTGGCAACTCGGACAGGTTACGGCGGAAGTGCAGGCTGCACTTTTGCAGCTTCCGCCTGTTGGCGAGAACAAGTCTGGCCCGCTCGGCCCGGGTCTCCTAACTTCAGGTCAACTCGGTGAGATTATCTGCCAACTTCAAACCGGGCTTGCCAAAATCGGTGCAAACTGACCACACCGCGAACGGCAAGTATGAGGTATCGACCATTGGCGACGGGATGACCGAAATGGGGGTCGGAAGCTGTTGGACCGTTAAGCGTCTTATTCCGGACATTAGCTTAGCATTCTCAAGCTTTCCAAAGCGGTCGTTCCGCTTTTTCTTGCTGCTAACGACAATTATGGGGTGGAGAGGGGCCTAAGCACTTCAAGCTGACAACCCGCACGAATCCGGCAGCCTTGAGATCGAGGTCGTCAACGATGTCCTCGATGAAGCGGACCAAGTTGTCAGGTCCCACATAATCATCGACTGCTTCCGGCAGAAGCAGTAATTGCGAGCGATCTGTTGCAGAAAGATGTGACATAGTAAAGTATAACCATCAGCCGCTATCTTAAGGAATCCACATTGATTTTTCAGACCGGGGAACCGCATGGGACATTTTAAGCTTGTTTATCAGAGCTATCCGCTCGACCTTCCAGTCGAAGAGCCACGCATTACCTTGCGGGCCTCAAGTGGATCTTGGCCTGGTCAGCAGCTGGATGACTACGTCGTCTTGGATTTAGAAGTGAAATCTCCGAAATTCTTCTTCGATCCCAACAATGACCCCGAGGATGACGTCTCCCAGTGGTTGAACCCGGGTCTGGATACACAGTGGCTCAAAATACCTTTGAAGCGTTTCGAGAACCGTGACTATCGCAGCCTCCAGGAAATCCGGGCCGACTTCCAGGGAGAAGGAACTCGAAACGCTTTGACGAGTGAAGATTGGTGGGAAGCCCCAGGTCTTATCACCACCTACAGCGATGAGTTTTTCGCTCGTGCGGAAATTTCCATCCGTCACGACGGTGGTGGCATGTTTTCGGTTCAGCTTTCAGGCACCACCCAGTTCGCTACCGCCTTTGACATAGCCTTTAGTGCTCCCCTGGCCGTCAAGCTGATCGGATATCGCAACTCGTCGACCAAAGATGATCTTTTAAGTTGGTTCAACCGCTTTCTCAGAAAAGACGACTTCATTTTCACGCCGCTGCAGCGAGGTGAAGACCTCTATCTCAATGGTGCGGTCAAGTAACAGCTGCGCTAATCGCGCTGAATGCTTCGAGAATGATTGAAGCAGATCCATAGATCACGTGAAGATCGAAATGAGATTGTCAGGCGCCCGGAGTTTTGAGAGGGTCTGCGGGAGTATTGCGATAAACGCTGTCAAAGATGTATGGTGCAATATAGTGGATACGCTGTTTGATGATGCGCTCGATGAAATGCGCCTTCTGCGCCCTGCATTCCTTCTGGCACGCGGGCTCGAATCTCGGGTATTCCCTGATGTTCTCGATAGGGCCGCGTTCCTTGCCCTGGCAAGGATTGCGGGAAACCTCGGAGGATCCGTCTTTATTTATCATGCCGAGTTCGGCAAGCAGCCGGAGAAAACCACCAGCAGCGATCCGGTTTGCGCATGGGACAGTCTTTTTCAAGTTTTCCATGAGGACGTCATTCTGGAGTTCTCACCAAGCCCGCTTTTTGTTTGGCTGCCCGCTGGCGAGCGTTTCCACGTTGTGTTCGGGAGCAAGGAGATGATCGCCCATTTCGACAATATGCGGGATCAGGCCGACTCGTTTTCCGCATTCGTTGACGCGTCGCGCTTGACCGAGAAAGGCAAGCAGTTTCTGCTCGAAGCCTATGAGCGATACACGATCTGATGTTGCCCGTTCCAGCGTGCATTGGGTCATTCACGTCGATAACCGCCTGCGTTCGAGCAGCGCCGGTGCCGCCAGATCAACGGAGCGGAAGATGACAGCAGCGTACCAATTGCGGACAACTTTTCCGGCGGCTATACTGTCGATAGGTTTGGCCATCAATGTTGCATCGGCAGAATCTGACAACGATCAGGCCCGCGACTGGATCATCAACGGGACTGAGTTGGTCAAAGCGCTCGAAGGAAAGTTCGATGATGGCGCTCTGCAGAGTGAGGCTGGTCGTATAACGTCGGGCGCTCGTGGTAGTGCTTATATAGCTGGGGTGGCTGATGCTACCAGCGGGACGGACTGGTGTGGGGCCGGATCGGTTCTCCCCCATGAGCTGACAGATCGCGTATACACGCATCTTCGAAGCGTCACGCCGGAGCGTCTTAAAAGGAGAGCATCTACATTGGTGATTGAGGCGCTGGCTGCTATTTATCCCTGCCCTGCGAATTAAAGAGGCGTTTTCGAGTTATGCTATTATTGGAATTCTTGATTTTTTCAGCCGCGTTTGTGGCGGTCATTCTTCTGGCGGCTCACCAAATTGTCGCGCAGATCAAGGAGTACCGATTTAATAAGAGTAACGGCGGTGATTTTTCCGTCGATAGCGGCGCGGACAATCTGAAGCTTGATGAGCGCGTTTACATCAATGCTCTCGGCCTCACGAATTGGCAGCGTTTCTATCTATTTCGTCCGTTTTACATCGTGCTGCTTATAGTGTTCGCCGGCATGATGATCTTCTCTTTATTCTGACGGACATGATATTAGTCCGCTCCTGACAGCCGTCTTTCAGCATTCGCGAAAGTCCTGCAGACCTCCGAAAACGCGGCTCCAGAAAATTTGATTAGAGGATAATCCTTAGTGCCCGACTCAAAATTCGAGCCTTGCGATACGCCGTGTCATTCGCCTGATTGACGAGATGAACATCCATGCCTCT
>NZ_JABXGB010000055.1:0-14374 GCF_022627935.1 Ochrobactrum sp. C6C9
CTCTGAGACTGGCTGTTCTCGCGAGCGCGCTCGGCTTGTCTGTTGCTCTCCCGCAGGCCTATGCGCAGGAAGCGCCGAAACCTGCCGCGAAGGAAGCACAGAAGCCTGCGGCGAAGGAAAACGCCGAGCCGACAGCGCAGAAGAAGCCAGAGGCTGCGGAAACAAAGGCGCCCGTGGAAGAGACCAAGCCATCCGAACAGACGCAGGATGCCGCCAATGGCGTTACGGTCCCGGAATATCGCGACGACCGGTCTTCGCCGCAGGCGCTAATCGAATCTTACTATAATGCGATCAACCGCAAGGAATATACGCGGGCTTATGGGTATTACTCGGAAGAGGGGCGGGAGCCCGACTTCAAGACCTTTGTGAAGGGCTACGAGAACACCAAAAGCGTCAAGGTCGCTTTGCGCAAGACCGAGCCCGATCCGGGTGCAGGCCAGATCTATTGGAGCCAGCCGCTGGCCATCGAAGCCGAGAGCAATGATGGCAAGAAGGAAGTCTTCGGCGGCTGCTACACAATTCATCTTACCAATCCCGCCATGCAGGAAGAGCCGCCCTTCAAGCCGATTGAAATCATGACCGGCTCGCTGAGCAAATCGGAACTGGAGCTTGAAAAAAGCGTGCCGGAAGCCTGTGAAGCCCCATAATTCTTTGATCCCGGCAACGGAATAGAAAGGTGAAATAAGCCCCGATCGCTGATGACGTTTTCACGCTTGACCTTACCACGATGGCAAGGTGCATAAGGTATGCATAACAAGTGTGGAGCGTTACCCGTGATGAAATTGACTATTCCCAAGATGAAATGTGGCGGCTGTGCCGATAGCGTGACTGCCGCCCTGCGCAAGCTCGATGCTACGGCGCCGATTGAAATCGATCTCGAAACCAAGGAAGTCGAGTATGGCGGCGATGCGTCCAGAGATGCCGTGGTTTCCGCGCTGGCCGCAGCGGGTTATCCGGCTGCAAACGCTCAATAATGTGATTTTGCCAGCGCTTGCGCCGGGACAAGACAGGATGTAGGTGCCGGGAAGCCTCGCTTTCCGGCATTTTCTTTCCGCAAGGAAAGTGGGGCTGAAAAGGTTCGTTATGGTGAGTTCAAGTGCCGCAAATGCGGGTGTTTCGCAGCTGTTTCATTGACTGCACCAGCGATTTTTGCCACATCAACGGCAAATCTCGTTTATGGTGCACTCGCAGCGGGGTTTGAACCAACGCTGCGGAGTGCTTTGTGATATGAAACATCGCGTTAGGCGATAATGAAGGGTTGAGGGCTATGGCAGCCGATTTCCAGGATCTTCGCACAAAGATGGTCGACAATCAGATCCGTACGACGGACGTAACCGATCTGGCGGTTATCGATGCATTCCTGGCGGTACCGCGGGAAGCTTTCGTACCGACTGTGCGTCAGGCTGTTGCCTATATTGACGAAGACCAGCGGCTTGAGACCGAAGGTTCTGCACCACGCTATCTGATGGAGCCGTCGCCTTTCGCCAAGCTCGTTCAGCTCGCCGACGTGAACAAGAACGATGTCGTGCTGGATATCGGATGTGGCACTGGTTATTCCTCGGCGATCCTGTCGCATCTGGCCGGTTCGGTTATCGGACTGGAGAGTGATTCTGCACTTTCTGCGGCTGCGACCGCGCGTCTTGCCGAACTCGGCTATGACAATGTTGTGATTGTGTCGGGCGACCTGCATGCCGGCTATCCTTCGGAAGCACCTTACGATGTGATCATGATCGAGGGCGGCGTGGATTTCGTTCCGGACGCCTTGTTCCAGCAGCTTAAGGAAGGCGGACGCCTCGTCGCCGTCGAAGGCCGCGGAAATGCCTCGGTTGCCCGGATTTACGTTAAAGAAAATGGTGTTGCATCGGGACGCATTGCGTTCAACACTGCGGTGCGCCCACTTCCGGGATTCGAGCGGATTCCACAGTTCGAATTTTAATTTCGGGGATTGGTACAATTCTGCAACGCTGCGGAATTTCTTTGTGCATGCTCTGGGCAGGGCGATGGAAATAACCGATTTTAAAGGTTATTTAAGGTTGCCCGAACTGATTGGTTCGATTTACTGAAATTGGCTGTTCTTAAGATGAGGTACCCGGTGTTTAAAACATACAAAGGACTGGTCGCAGCGGCAGCATTGTTGGCCGGCACCGTTTTATCGGGGCAGTCCGCCTTATCTGAAACCCTGCCTGGTGCACTGGTCAAGGCTTATAAGAATAACGCCACGCTCAACTCGTCCCGCGCAGGTGTGCGCATTCAGGACGAGAACGTGGCGATCGCCAAGTCCAATTATCGCCCGCAGATTACCGGTACTTATGATGCAAGCCGCAGTCGTTCGCCGACGAGCGGTTACCGCACCAGTGGCACGGTCGGCATTCAGCTGAACCAGATGCTGTTCGACGGTTTCCAGACCAAGAATAATGTCGCCGCAGCAGAAACGCAGGTTTTTGCCCAGCGCGAAAATATGCGCAATGACGAGCAGAACACGCTCTATAGCGCTGTCGTCGCCTATATGGACGTTTATCAGAATCGCCAGATCGCCGTGCTTCGCGAGAAGAATCTGGCTGCGATGAACGAACAGGTGCGTGCAGCTCGCGCACGTCTGGATGTTGGTGAAGGCACGCGCACGGACGTTGCGCAGGCTGAAGCCAGCCGTTCGACAGCAGTTGCCGAACTGAATAGTGCCCGCGCCAATATCAAGTCGGCTGAAGCAACCTATATCCGTATCGTTGGTGCGCAGCCGGGCAAGCTGTCTGCTGCTGCGGCAGCGAAGAACCTGCCCAAGTCGCCGAGCGAGGCTTTCGCAATCGCGCAGGCAGGCCATCCCGGCATTCTTGCAACGCAATATGCGGTGAATGCCGCTGGCTACAACGTGAAGGCCAAGGAAGGCGCAATGCTGCCAACCGTTGGTCTGTCGGCTGGCGCCAGCCGTCTCGATACTTATGCCGGTTCGACGGTGGGTGACGGCAATTCCGCTTCGGTCGGTATTGGCGTGACCATTCCAATTTATACGGGTGGCCGCACCTCGGCGCAGATTCGCCAGTCCAAGGAACAGCTTGGTCAGGCGCGCATCGAAGTTGACGTTGTGCGCGATCAGGTTCGTGAAGCCATTGGTTCGGCATGGTCGCAGCTAGAAGCTGCCCGCGCTTCGGTCAAGGCAAATCGCGATGGTATCGCCGCCGCCCAGCTCGCGCTGGACGGTGTGGTCGAAGAACGCAAGGTTGGTCAGCGCACCACGCTCGACGTGTTGAACGCGCAGAACGATTTGACTGCTGCCGAAATCAGCCTGGTCCAGTCGGAGCATGATGTGGTTGTCGCCAGCTATGCGCTTCTCAACGCGACCGGCCGCATGACCTCGAAGCAGATGGGCCTTCAGGTGGCTGAATATAAGCCGGAAGAACATTACGAGGCCGTCAAGGACAAGTGGTTCGGCCTGCGCACGCCGGACGGTCGCTGATCAGCGAGAATTCAGATCAAACGGCGCCTTCGGGCGCCGTTTTTGTTTGATGATGATTCGCGAGCGGCGGCGATCAATTCTTAACAAAATGATAAAGCTGTGGGTTCAATTGGCTGGCTCTCTTGCGGGGATTCTCAAATCGTCGAACGTCCGGTACCCTTAATTCATTGATTCTCTGTCCTTTGCAGGACGCGGCTTGCGAAGCTGCGGAACGGTTTTCCGCGCCGGAACGGCTGCTCCAAACAGAGAAGGAGAACCTTGCGTCGCTCACACGCGCGCATTGCTCTATTCTGAAATAGGGAAGATGGACAGCTATGGCACAGACATCCAGCGCATCACGCGAACCGTCCATGGAAGAGATTCTCGCTTCCATCCGGCGCATTATTGAAGACAGCGATGTGAGCCGCCACCCTGTGTCCACCACGGCGAATTTTCCGTTGCGCGGCGAGGTGGCAGAGTTCCGTCGCCCAGTGCCTGCGCAGGAACAGCCCGCTGCAGAACCTCCGGTATCCAGAGCGGCAGAAAAGCCGGTCATGATGCGCGATATTCTAAAAGATGAGCCGGTGTTGCGCGGCTCGATTGATGCGCCGGTCAAAGCCGCGCCCGCACCGGAACCGGAAATCGAAGAGGAAGAAGAGGACATTGTTCTCGACGCCCAGAACGATGACCGGCGCGCCGCCGAACTGTCCCCGAACGCGCCTGCCGCAACTGCTCCGGAAGCTGCAAAAGAGGATGTTTCGATAGAGGCGCTTGATCGCTCATTGGAAGATGGCATCGCCGAAGCCATCGACGAACTGCTTGAACCTGACCTTGAAGAGCCTGTCGAGGCAAGCGCTGCGCCCGTCGAGGAACCAGTTTCAGAAACGCCGGTTGCTACCGCTGCTACGACCGCACCCGAACCACTGGCAAAGGCGGCTACGGCTTCCCATATTCTGTCACAAGTGGCAGAACGTCAGGTGGCCGCCGCCTTCCAGGATTTGAGCCACGTCGTGCGGTCGGAACCGCGTCGTTCGTTTGATGATATCGCTGCAGAGATTCTTCGTCCGATGTTGCAGGATTGGCTGGACAACAATCTGCCCACCCTTGTGGAGCGGCTTGTTCGTGAAGAAATCGAACGGGTGGTGCGCGGCGACCGATAATCGACGTGTTGCCTGTCTAAAACGGCCTTTGAGTTCAAAAGCCCGTCTGTCTCGCAGGCGGGTTTTCACTTTTAAAGTGATTTATCACCCGTTTGTTGTTATTGAGCGCTCAATCCTTTCATTGCGCAAAAAGACCGGATAATTCCATGCTTGAGAAGACTTATGACGCCGCGGCCATAGAGCCGAAAATTGCCGAACGCTGGGAAGAAGCTGGGGCATTTAAAGCGGGAGCAGGAGCGAAGCCAGGAGCCGATCCTTTTGCCGTGGTCATTCCTCCGCCGAATGTCACCGGATCGCTGCATATGGGCCACGCGCTCAACAACACGATTCAGGACATTCTGGTTCGTTTTGAGCGCATGCGCGGCAAGAACGTGCTGTGGCAGCCGGGCATGGATCATGCCGGTATCGCCACCCAGATGGTTGTCGAGCGTCAGCTGGCCGAGAGGCAGGAGCCGAACCGCCATGTCATGGGCCGCGAGAAGTTCATCGAGCGTATCTGGCAGTGGAAATCAGAATCCGGCGGCATGATCTCCAATCAGCTGCGTCGGCTTGGCGCGTCGTGCGACTGGTCGCGCGAGCGCTTCACCATGGATGAGGGCCTGTCGCGCGCTGTTCTGGAAGTCTTCGTCACGCTTCACAAGCAGGGCTTGATCTATCGTGACAAGCGACTGGTCAATTGGGACCCGAAGCTGCTGACGGCGATTTCCGACATTGAAGTCGAATCCCGTGAGACGAAAGGGCATCTCTGGCACTTCCGCTATCCGCTGGAAAATGTGCCGTTCGATTCAGAAAATCCGCATACTTACATTGTTGTCGCGACGACCCGTCCGGAAACCATGCTGGGCGATACCGGCGTTGCGGTCAATCCGAAGGATGAGCGCTATCACGCTCTGGTCGGCAATGATGTCGTTCTGCCGCTCGTTGGCCGTCATATTCCGATTGTCGCTGATGATTACGCTGATCCGGAAGCTGGTTCCGGCGCGGTCAAGATCACGCCTGCGCATGATTTCAACGACTTCGAAGTCGGCAAGCGCAATGATCTGCGCGCGATCAATATTCTGACGCCGGCAGCGGCTGTCACGCTGAAAGACAATAACGACTTCCTCGAAGGCCTGCAGCTCACGCCGGAACTGAAGGCGCTGATCGCCGAGCTGGACGGACAGGATCGCTTTGCGGTGCGCAAGCGTATCGTTGAGTTGATGGACGAGCGCGGCTATTTGGAAAAGGTTGAGGATCACACCCATGCCGTTCCGCATGGTGATCGCGGCGGCGTGCCGATCGAGCCTTATCTGACCGACCAGTGGTATGTGAACGCAGCCGAAATGGCCAAGCCTGCCATGGCCGCTGTTCGCGACGGTCGCACCCAGATCGTGCCTAAAAACTGGGAAAAGACCTATTTCGACTGGATGGAGAACATTCAGCCGTGGTGCGTTTCGCGTCAGCTATGGTGGGGACACCAGATTCCGGCGTGGTATGGCCCGGATGGCGCCTGTTTCGTTGAAAAGAGCGAAGCCGAAGCCAAAGCGGCTGCGAAGGCGCATTATGGCGAAGACGTTGCTCTGGAACGCGACACCGACGTTCTGGACACCTGGTTCTCATCGGGCTTGTGGCCTTTTTCGACGCTGGGCTGGCCCGACAAGACGCCGGAACTCGCGACCTATTACCCGACCAGCGTTCTGGTGACCGGCTTCGACATTCTGTTCTTCTGGGTTGCCCGCATGATGATGATGGGCCTCCATTTCATGGAGGAAATCCCGTTCCATACGGTCTATCTGCACGCGCTCGTTCGTGACAAGCACGGCGCGAAGATGTCGAAATCCAAGGGCAATGTCATCGACCCGCTGGAATTGATGGACGAATATGGCGCCGATGCACTGCGTTTCACGCTGGCCATCATGGCCGCGCAGGGCCGCGACGTTAAGCTCGATCCGGCGCGTATCGCGGGCTACCGCAATTTCGGCACCAAGCTCTGGAATGCGACGCGTTTTGCGCAGATGAATGGCGTTGAGCTCAACGCGGATTTCCATCCGGAAAACGCAAGGCTTGCGGTCAATCGCTGGATTCTGACCGAACTGACAAAGGCCACGCGTTCCGTGACCGAGGGCATTGCCAATTACCGTTTCAATGAAGCGGCTGGTGCGGCCTATCGCTTTGTCTGGAACCAGTTCTGCGACTGGTATCTGGAATTGCTCAAGCCGATCTTCATGGGCGACGATGAAGTGGCAAAGGCCGAAGCGCAGGCTACGGCTGCTTACTGTCTGGATCAGATCTATAAGTTGCTGCATCCGTTCATGCCGTTCATGACGGAAGAACTGTGGACGCTGACGGCTGGTGAAGGCAAGAAGCGCGATACGGTTCTGGCACTGGCCGACTGGCCGGAGCTTTCCTTCGCGGATGAAGACGCGGCTGCCGATATCAACTGGCTGGTCGATCTCGTCACCGGTATCCGCTCGGTGCGCGCGGAAATGAACGTCCCGGCAGGTGCTGTGGCACCAGTCGTCGTTCTTGACGCCAACGCAACGTCGACGGAACGTTTTGAACGTCACGACGCTGCGATCAAGCGTCTGGCCCGTGTTGAAAGCGTGACCTTCGAAGCGCAGGCTCCGAAGGGGGCAGCGCAGATGCTGCTCGGTGAAGCGACGATCTGCATTCCGCTCGGCAAGCTGATCGATCTCAAGGCTGAAGCTGCACGTCTGGCCAAGGAAGCAGGCAAGATTGCCGCTGATATCGACCGGATCGAGAAGAAGTTGTCGAACGAGAAGTTCGTGGCCAATGCCAAGGAAGAGGTCGTTGAAGCCGAACGCGAGCGTTTGGTCGAGCTGAAGGAAGCCGCGGAGCGGGTTGCGACAGCTGAGTCACGTATCCGTGACGCAGGTTGATTTGACGCGTTCCGCAACGTAAGACTTTCACGAATCAACACCCGGCAGCGAAAACTGCCGGGTGTTTTTTGTGCGGTATGTCGCGGAAAAGTTGCGTTTCAAGGGGCTTTGGACCGCATCGAACCGGCGTTTCGATTGTTTTTTGAAAATGTTGCCCTTTCGCAACAAGGCCGAAATATGGCCGAAAAAGGGGCAATTTGGGCGAATTTCTGGTCTACATTTGTCGGAATGTTTCCACCAAATGGAGAAACGCCCCGTATTTTAAGCGTTTTGAAAGAAGCGACTTCGAAGCCGCTCATAGCCCGCGAATGATTGGATATTGCAGGTCGAATCCTTCCTGTTTTACGTTTGCGTCAACGTTAATGCCGGTTGCTATCTGGGAGGACATAATGAGCGGACGCGGCTTAAAAATTGGGGGAATTGCAGCGGTACTGCTTGGGAGTGCGGTTGTCGCTCATGCAGGTGGTTTTGAACGCAGCTCGCAGGATTTTGATATCCTGTTTGAGCAGGGAAACGCCGTTGATGCGTCGGGAACTTTCGTAGCCCCGCAACGCAAGCTCAAGAATATTCGTGGTTCTGCAATCAGCACGATGAGCGGTGGCGTCAATCCATTGACGGGCCGAGCCTTCGAAACGGAAGTTGACGAGGCGGAGAGCTACTGGGTGCCGAAGTTTTCGGCCAAGTTCGACCTGACGAGCGATCTGGCCTGTGCGGCGCAATATCGTCAGCCCTGGGGTATCAGCACCGATGTCGGCATCGATACGGTCCGTGCTTATACGGCGATAGAACAGAAAATTTCGTCGCATGACTACGGCGTCAACTGCTCCTACCGCTTTACTGCGGGTGAAAAGGGCTATTTCCGCATTCTCGGTGGTGTGAGCTATCAGGAACTCCGCGGCGAACAGACAAAAGCCATTCCGGGTATGCCGCGAGGAAACCCATATAACATCCCCGCCGGCCCAACCCGTATCGGATCGCTGGATGTTGACGATCAGGCTGTAGGCTGGCGTCTCGGTGCAGCTTATGAAATTCCAGAATATGCGGTGCGGGCAAGTGTCGTTTACCAGTCCAAGGTCAAATACGACCTTGAAGGTACGGTCGATAATCTGGTTCTCAATCCGATCACCGGAAGAGGCATGTCCCTAAATGTGGACAGCGAAGTTTCCACGCCGCAGTCGCTCGAGTTCAAATTCCAGACCGGCATCGCGCCCGACTGGCTTGCATTTGGTTCTGTGAAGTGGACCGATTGGTCGTCGCTCACATCGGTCGATTTTGCCACATCTGACAGCAAGGTTCTGCCGAGCGGTACTAAGGTCACCAGCCTGAACCTTTATTATCAGGACGGCTGGACCGTGAGCGGCGGTGTCGGTCACAAGTTCAATGACCAGTGGTCGGTTGCAGGAACGGTGACATGGGATCGCGGCACCAGCACGGGTCTCACATCGCAGACCGATATCTGGCTGTTCGGTCTCGGCACCAATTACAAGCCGAACGACCAGTTCGAAGTTCGTCTCGCCGGTGCTGCTGGCTGGCTGTCTTCGGGTGAAGTTGATGACACGGTCGTCAATGGCACGCGGAACCTGCTGGGTTCCAAGGGTGAATTCGGCAACGACTTCGTCGGCGGTCTCTCGCTGACGGCGAAGGTCAAGTTCTGATCCATCGGATCAAATATAACTCAAGGGCCGGAGCATCCTAACAATGTTCCGGCCCTTTATGTATCAGCCCGGCAGTTCCCGCTGCCGGGCTTTTTGCGTGATCGGTCCGGGGAAATTTTAATTCCAGAAGCGTCTAAAGTAATCGAACCGGCGGTTCGGTTTCGCAAGCACGCCATTGCGCATTCGCAGCAGGCGGAAACAGGCCAAAAACGGCGGTTTTAGCGGAATTTGATTTGGGATTTGTTGGAACTCTGTCGCTGAGCCAATTTGCTCGGGGGGCGCTTTGGCCGCACAATTAACTCGCTATTGGTTGGATATTGCAGCTCCGTTTCTTCCCGTTTTACGTTTGCGTCCTCGTTAATGCCACAGCTTCTTGGGGGGAGATTTATGGGCGGACGCGGCTTTCAAATCAGTTGTATCGCGGCAGTGCTGTTTGGGAGAGCGGTCGTCGCTCACGCCGGAGCTTTCGAGACGAGTTCGCAGGATTTCGATATTCTGTTCGAACAGGGAAACGCGGTCGATACGTCGGCGATTTATGTGGCTCCCCAGCGTCGATTGACGAAAATCGGTGGCTCGGTCGCCAGCGACACGAATGGCGGTATCAACCCGGCGACAGGCCGCCCGTTCGAAAAAGGTATCGAAGAGGCGAAGGGCCTTTGGGTGCCGAAGATTTCGGCCAAGTTCGATCTGACCAGCGATATTGCCTGTGCTGCGCAATACCGTCAGCCTTGGGGCATCGACACCGATGCGGGCATTGAAACGGTTCACTCTTACACCTCGATCGAACAGAAGATCACGTCGAACGATTACGGTGTGAACTGTGCCTATCGTTTTGATGCGGGCGCGATGGGCTATTTCCGTATTTTGGGTGGCGTCAGCTATCAGGAACTGCGCGGCCAGCAGACCAGAATGATCCCGCATTTTTCCCGCAATCCTGACGGCATTCCCGGAAGCCCGTTTCGCGCCGCTTCTCTGGATGCAGATGACCAGTCGTTTGGCTGGCGAATTGGCGCTGCCTATGAAATTCCTGAATATGCGATCCGTGCGAGCATCGTTTATCAATCTGCGGTCAAGTACGGCCTTGAAGGCACTGTTGATAATCTGATTTTGAACCCAATCACCGGGCGCGGCGAACCGATTGATGTGAGCAGTGACGTTGCAACACCTCAATCCGTCGAATTCAAATTTCAGACGGGTATAACGCCCGGTTGGCTGGCTTTTGGCTCGGTAGAATGGATGGACTGGTCAAGCGTGACGTCGGTTGATTTTGTTGCGGCTGACAGTGCGGTTCTCCCTATCGGCACCAGAGTTACCAGCCTGAACCTCTATTATCAGGATGGCTGGACTTTGAGGGGTGGTGTTGCTCACACGTTCGACAACCACTGGTCTCTCGACGGGACTTTGACCTGGGATCGCGGCACCAGCACGGGCCTCACCACGCAGACGGACCTCTGGTTGTTCAGCCTTGGCGCCGGTTACAAGCCAAGTGACCAAGTCGAGTTTCGTCTGGCGGGCGCTGCGGGTTGGCTGGTCTCAGGAAAGGTTGACACGACGCTTGCCGACGGTGAGCGCAGTCTGCTGGGTTCCGAGGGCGTACTCGACGATGATTTTGTCAGCGGGCTGTCGCTCACGGCGATGGTCAAATTCTGATTGAACGCGGCTAATATAAAAAAGCCCGGCGGGAATGCCGGGCTTTTCTCCTGAACTGAACTCAGTTGATGTTCACTTCTGCTCCAGACGCGCCAGCAGAGAAGACGTATCCCAGCGATTTCCGCCGATCTTCTGCACTTCTTTGTAGAATTGATCGACAAGCGCAGTGACGGGCAGAAGCGCGCCATTGCGGTCTGCTTCGTCAAGGCAGATGCCCAAATCCTTCCGCATCCAGTCGACGGCAAAGCCGAAATCATATTTGCCCTGGTTCATCGTGGCGGAGCGGTTTTCCATCTGCCACGAACCGGCAGCGCCCTTGGAAATCACCGCGATGAGCTTTTCGATATCGAGACCGGCCTTCTTGCCAAAATGAATGCCCTCGGCCAGTCCCTGAACGAGACCGGCGATGCAAATCTGGTTCACCATCTTGGCCAACTGTCCCGAACCGACAGGACCCATGAGACCGACAGACCGGGCATAGGCGTCGATGATTGGCTTGGCGCGCTCGAAAACCGGCTCGCTGGAACCGACCATCACGGTCAACACGCCGTTTTCCGCGCCAGCCTGACCGCCGGAAACCGGCGCATCGATGAAATGAACGCCAAGCTTCTGCGCTTCTTCCGAAAGCTCGCGTGCGACTTCGGCAGAGGCAGTCGTGTTGTCGATGAAAATCGCGTCTTTCTTCATTGTCGAGAAAGCGCCGTCCGGGCCGATTGTTACCGAACGCAGATCGTCATCATTGCCGACGCAGGCGAATACATAATCGGCATCGCGCACGGCTTCTGCGGGCGTGGCGGCGAAACTGCCGCCGAATTCCTTCGCCCATTTTTCCGCTTTTGCCGTCGTACGGTTATAAACCGTAACGTCGTGGCCACCCTTGTTCCTGAGGTGTCCTGCCATTGGATAGCCCATCACGCCCAGCCCGAGAAAGGCTACTTTTGCAGTCGTCGTCATTCGTTCATTCCTCTGGATAGTTTGTGGACCGTTTGATCAGGTGAGGGGTGTCATCACAGCCGAACGGTAGGCAGGGCGCTCTTTCAGGCGCTCATACCAGCTTTCGAGCTGCGGAAGCGAGGGGCGTTCGATGGGGAACTCGAACCATGCATAGGCATAGCAGCCAATCGGAATGTCGCCGATGCCAAACGCGTCTCCGGAGAACCACGGCGCTTGGCCGAGACCGTCATTGGCAATCTTCATGGAACGGGCAAGGCCGTCGAGACCGCGTTGCAGGATTGCCGGATCGCGCTTGTCTTCCGGCAGGCGGATCATATGCTTCATCACATTGCTGAAATCGCTGTAGAGCGTGTTGGACGCCCAATCCATCCATTTTTCCGCTTGCGCCCGCTTGGCCGGGTTTTCGATCCACAGGCTGTTTTTGCCATAGGTTGCAGCCAGATAACGCGTGATGACATTCGATTCCCAGAGCACCGTTTCTCCGTCTTCGACAAGCGGAATGAGGCCATTGGGATTGCGCGCGAGGAAGGCCGGGTCGTCCAGGCCGCCAAACTGGCCGCCCACGTCGATCTGTTCGTAATCAAGGCCAAGCTCCTGCGCGATCCAGAGCGCTTTCTTGACATTGGTGGAATTGGTGCGACCCCAGATTTTCAGCATGATATTGCCCATTGCTATGCTTGAGAAATTGTCTGTGCGCTGCGTGGCAGCGAAGACATATTGTTGATTAAACAGATAGCCCCCGGAAGCTGCAAGGCTGCCGAGGGCTAAATTTAAGGTCTATCTGGTAAATCAACGAACAAGATGCCGTGTCAGCTTCCGTTCGAGATAATCCCAGATGTGGCGCAGCGCTTCGACGATCAGCAGATAGATCACGGCTGCCCAGAGATAGGTCTGGAAATCGAAAGTGCGGGAATAGGCGCGGCGCGTTTCACCCATCAGGTCGAGAACCGTAATGATGGCCACAATGGCCGAGCCCTTGATCATCAGGATGATTTCATTGCCGTATGGACGCAGCGCAACGATCAGCGCCTGTGGAAGAATGACCTTCCAGAACGTCACGCGCTTGGAAATGCCCAGCGCCGCGGCACCTTCCCACTGGCCCATGGCAACGCTCTGGATCGCGCCGCGCAGGATTTCAGCCTGATAGGCAGCCGTATTGAGCGAGAAGGCCAGAATGGCGCAATTCCATGCATCACGGAAAAACACCCACAGACCGATGCTTTCTAGGAAAGGCCGGAAAGTGCCGAAGCCGTAATAGATCAGGAAGGTTTGCGCCAGAAGCGGCGTGCCGCGGAAGAAATACACATAGCCGAAGGCGATGGCTTTCAGCCAGCGATTGTTCGACATGCGTGCGGCTGCGATCGGGATCGACAATGCAGCGCCGACAAGGATCGACACCACGACCAGTTTCAGGGTGATCAGCAGGCCGGACCAGTAGCGCGGTCCATAAGTTTCGAAGAGATCGATGCGCCAGACATTGTAGAGATAGATGGCGAGCCCAGCGAAGAGCAAAGCCCATATGCCGACGAAGATGTGGCCTGCAATGCGAGCGCGGGTCCATTCGCGGACGACGGGCGGCGGCGCCATGACGGCAGCACTGGTTTGAGTGACGGCTTCGCTCATGATCATGCACCCCGCGAACGATTGCTGCCCGCATCAGCCCATTGGGCAATGCGGTTGATGAAATAGGACGAGATGATCGCGAGAGCGAGATAGAGCAGGCAGGCGACGCCGAAGAACAGAAACGGCTCCTTGGTCACGCGCGCTGCGATGGATGTCTGACGCATGATGTCGGACAATGTGATCACGGACACCAGCGACGTGTCCTTCAGCAGCACCAGCCACAGATTGGCAAGGCCGGGCAGGGCGATGCGGATCAATTGCGGCAGGATGACCTTGCGCATGGTTTGCCAGTGCGACAGGCCGACAGCGTAACCGCCTTCATATTGGCCACGCGGAATGGCACGGAAAGCGGACAGGAAGACTTCACTCGAATAGGACGAGAAGACGAAACCGAGCGCCACCATACCGGCGGCAAAGGCGTTGATCTCGACATTCGCATTGATGCCGAAGAGCGCCAGCAGTTTCTGTAGGCCGAGCGAAGCGCCGAAATACACCAGAAACAGGGTCAGCAGTTCTGGAAGGCCGCGGAAAATGGTCGTGTAGATATTCGAGGCCAGTCGGATCGATGGTTCGCTCGATTGCTTCCCCAAAGCAACCAGAAATCCGAGAACGAGGCCAACGGGCAGAGTGGCGATTGCCAGAGTGACAGTGACCAATAGCCCCCAGGCGATGCTCCTCGACCAACCTTCGGGGCCGAAACTCAATAAAGTGGCGTAATGTTCCATCGCCTTTTTTCTTTTTTCTGGGCGGATACCAAATCCGGCGGTCTCTGTTTCGAGCGCTTCTACCGAATGGTCTGCCATAAATGATGTGCGCCGGTTTGTGTGACACAAACCGGCGCAAACTTCTTCAAAGCAACTTAGTTTTCGGCGCCGTAGGCGTCAAACTCAAAGTACTTATCGTTGATTTCCTTGTACTTTCCGTTGGCGCGGATCGCCTTGATGGCCGCGTTGAACTTTTCAATCAGTTTCGGGCAGCCTTTCTTGAAGGCATCGCCTGCACCTGGACCGTGAATTTCTACAT
>NZ_JABXGB010000056.1:0-13658 GCF_022627935.1 Ochrobactrum sp. C6C9
CCCCTACCGCCCCGAATACAGCAACCCAAAACCGCTGGAGCGAACTCAAAACTGGATAAAACTTGGGGGCAACGTCAGCGGAAAACCTCAAGTTGCGTAAAGAACTGGCCATTATGTTGCGTGCCGAAAACGCTGAACTGCGCAAACGTCTCGGCAAAGCTTAAGGGCAATAGTATGGCTCATCGCCCTCCCCTGGACCATTACAGCTTTCAAACGGGTGACCAGTCATGCGGGTCACCCGTTTTGCCTCGAATGCGGGAAATGGCAACCTTGGTTCGCTATTTTGGACATCCCATCAAGATTCTTTCACAATGCCTTGGACTATGAACATGCAGCAAAGGCCAGTGCTATTGATGAATAGAATTGCGGTGCCGATCATTTCGCTACTTTGCATGGGCTTGCTGATTAGCTACATGCAACTCGAACATGACCACGAGCGGATTGATCGTGAAACCGTGTTGCTGACAAATCACTGGACCGGCGAAGTCAGGCGCTGTCACCGATCATACAATTCCGAACTCAGCTGCCAACCCACAACTTTGCAGCCAAGGCCATGGTATCTGGCACTCAGTCCTTTTGATAGTCCAGCCGCAAGAGCAGCCAAACAGGGCGATAAGTCGACCCCGCTGTCCGATTTAATTTTTTACGGCGCATTCGGGCTCGTAATTCTTATTATCTTCATCCTTCCGATGCTGGATCGGAGCACCGAGCAGGATTCCCGGTCTTCGCGCAAAAGTGGCGATGCAAGCGACTGAGGCGTGGTTTTGCGCAAACCGTACGCTTTTGGCTTTACAACCTCTCCATCACATCCGTCAGGGCATGCTGCCTACAGGCACCAGCTCTCAGTATGTTGATTGCAACCGAAAAATCCGCGATAGAAGCAGACAGAATTCTATGATCGCTTCCGGCCCCGTTGCTGCGATAAGAAGAGCGTTAGACGCGGTTGAAGCAACCGCCACTTGGACAACAAGTTTAAGCGTAGCTGTCTGCTTTCGCTTCCGCGCTCGCAAAGCGCTTTGAACCAGGCACCTCGACGGCTGATGTGCTCGATCTAATCACGATGATGATCGCGAAACTCCCCAAACGCCGCTAGTAATTCTGCAAGTCCAACTTCAAAATCCTTGAGCACGACTTCGTTTGCGAGCTGGTATTCGCCGCGTCGACCGTGGCTCGCCACGGCGAGAGCGGCACCATGCGTGTAGTCGACCAGTATGTGCGTCCAACGAGCTGCGTTGTTGCGCTCGCTCAACAAGCGGGTGAGCTCATTGGTGATCCTCATAGCATGATCGGGAAAAACCGCTGGCCGCGCAAATATGGCCAAGGTCAGGGCTGGGTAGAGAACAACCTTTAAGTAGTAGGCTGTGAGAAGTCCGTGGGCGCGCGCAAGAGCTTCACCTGTTTCAGGAGCCGCAACGTCAGCATACACATGCTCCGCAAGCGCTTTGATAAGTCCATCCTGATCCTTGAAATGGTGATAGATTGTCATGGGATTGATGCCCACACGCCTTGCCAGTGCGCGCATGGTCAGACCGTCGAGACCGTCGGCATTGAGTATGTCCAAAGCCCCGGACAGAATGCTCTCCGGCGAAACGCACTTTTCGTTCGCTGTTGGCCTCCCTCGCCCCCTTGCCATCATTTCATAACCTCGTAACGAGACTGGACCAATCCAGAAGGGAAGGCCCTTGTGTCCTTGTGCGCAAGGGCCACATCGCGCTGCCTCCCACCAAAAAGAGGGCGCCCAGTACCAAGCAAGATCGGCACTCTCGTGATCACCATGTCATTTATCATATCCAGTTCCAGGAACGATTGAATGATGCGCCCGCCATCCACATAGGCGCGTTGAGCGCCTTCGGACGTCAGCATTTCCATCATGCTACTGGGCGATTTGTCTGAAAAGCGGACCTTTCCGGTGAGCTCGTAGGGCACCTCTTGTGATGCAAGCTGTTCGGATAGGACCACTACTGGCCGGGTATAGAACCACTCGCCCATGCTTCGGACCGCTTCGTATGTGCCCCGCCCCATCACAATGACATCGATATCTCTAATGAAGTCGTCGTACCCATGATCCTCCCCAGCCTGATCGTGCTCAAGCAACCAGTCGATATCCCCGTTTTCACGGGCAATAAACCCATCGAGGCTCGTGGCGATAAAGACGTGTCCAGTGACCATTACAAACCCCCATAATTATACATCGTATAAATAACGGAGTTCGAACTGTGTCAAGGCACATGAAGGTCCATTCTTGCACTTCTCGGCCACATAATTGCCTATACGTTTCCTAACCCGTCGTGACTGTCTTGAAGTGTGGTAGTCCGTCGGGTTTGAGCATGCCCGAAATTCATTCCGACGATCAATGGGAAGATATTTCGCGATCGGACCGTTTCCGAACTTCGTGTTAGCCGTTCACGAGCGGAAGTGACGGCTCTCAAAGAGACCTTGCACCTGAACTGCCCTTTCGTTACGTGCGATTTCTGCCGCGTATTATCTCTGGGGTAATCGATCACCTTCCCTTGCTTTGGCAGTATCACATCCACGAGGTGCTCTCGTCGGGATTGCACCGAAGCAAAGGAGACCAAAATGTCCATCAAATCTAACCCTATGGATCATGCCTTCACCGGAGTGAATTCGGTCGCTGACCTTACCTCGCGCCGTGGTGCAGGAATTCCTTGCCGCCAGGCTGGTCGGGGATACGGAACGGCTGGCCGCGCTCTTCGCCGATGAGGTCGACTGGCAGCTCGCCAAAAATCCCGTCGTTCCGTGGATTCGAAGGCGGTCAAGCGCTGCCGAATGTGCAGCCCAATTCACAGAATTGATGGAATATACCGTGGCCGAGCATGCGCGTGCCTCTATCGACACTTTTCTGGTCGATGGCAGTGACGCTGTTTTGATGGGGCATATCTCAGGAACCGTACGCATGACGGGAAAATCCTTCGATGGCCCTTTCGCGCTTCATCTCACGGTCGTGGAGGGTCGTATCACGCGGCACCGCCTCTACGAAAACAGCCTGTCGATCGCCGAAGCATGCACCCTATGATCGGTGTACATCGCCCCCACAGGCAAGGCCTTCAATCGGCTTTACGACCTTGCGGTCAACCGGCGCAATATCTCCCCGGTCTCCCCATCCGCCGGAAAGAAGGATTCGACCGCCAGTTCTGAAAGCGTGGCGTCGAGCGGCGTGCCGAACACAGTGATGGTGCTGATGAAAGATAGTAACTCGCCGTCGATCCTGAGCCGCAGCGGTACGGCGATGTTAGCGGCCACATCATAAGGTTGAGGGTTGGCGCGTGGCCGACCGGGATAGGCGGAGAGCTCCTTCTCAAGTGTTTCCAGTGCGGGATCGGCCGTCGCGTCGATCTGTATTCTCAGACGCTCGATCAAATGTGTACGCCATTCGTCGAAGTTTGCGATGAATGGCGCCAGCCCTTTGGGATGCAAGCTCAACCGCAGTACGTTGACCGGAGGGCTGAGCAGTGCGGGCTCCTCCACGCCTTTGAGGAGCGGCGCAATCGCGGCATTCGCGAGCACCATGTTCCAGCCCTTATCAACGGCGATGGCCGGATAGGGCTCATGGGCTTTCAGCACCATCTCAACCGCCGTCAACGCAGGCTTGAGCGCCGTCCTCCAGTGCGCGTTCGCCATAAATCGGCGCGAATCCGGCCGCCACCAGCAACCGGTTACGTTGGCGCAACGGCACCGATAGCTGATCGGCCAGCCGTAGCACCATCTCACGTGAGGGTGCACAGCGCCCGCTCTCCACGAAACTCAGATGGCGCTGTGAAATCTCGGCCTCCAGCGCGAGGCTAAGCTGGCTCATGCGGCGGCGCTGCCGCCATTCCCTTATCAATGTGCCTGCGCCCGTCTGCATGATGTTCATCGTCGCTTCTCCAACTGGCGGTTTTTATCATCAGAACCTATATGCCGAAGCCCCAATTTCCTATTACGCCGGGCGCAATCGCCAACGGCTGCGTTCGTGGTCATCTTTTTTCGACGCGGTTGACGCGGTTTTGGAGCGGCCAATCTGGGTTCCAATCAACGGAAAAGTTCATGACCCTTCCAATGCCTCCCTTTTTGAAGATTACCCTTCGGCTCGATGCTGCGGTTTCCGGCGCAGCCGCGCTGCTGAAGGCGGCCGGAGCTGGGCGCGCACCTGCGTGGGGCCGAGTACCTTTCGTGACAATAGGTAAATCATAAATGACAGCAAATATGACAACACTGTCTACGGTAACGCATTCGAGCCGCCACAGTACGCAGATTGTCGTCCTCTACCCACGAGTCCGCCCCCTATTGGAGGGGGAGGCATAGTTTACGGCTCAGTGAGAGCTAATATCCGTGGGACTTTCAGGAGCGCCATGGCGCTTCAGATGAGAGGCTTGCAACATTGATCGGCGCCAGCTTGCCGATAGGTCCGCGCTATCAGGCCACGTTCATTTACAGGCCCGATGCGCAGCACGCGATCTACAACGTCGTCTATGAGGTTCACAGCGCGGTTGTTGACACCGAGTTTGATATCGATTGAGGGTAGTGTTCTAGAATACAGGAAATACCGGCGCAATGAGCTTCCGATACCACCGGTGACGTCGATCTTGGGTGTGCCGAGCGGTTCAAATTCGCTGGTATCAGACAGAGCTTATGAAAGCTCGGAAGCCGGCACCTGCCCTGCCTTTTACCACCCCGTCGAGGCAGAGGCATCCTTTTTGGGCGACAGTATTTACTTGGAAAAGTCCGTCTGCGATCCACTCAAACGCCGGTAAATTGCCGTGTGAACGGCGTCATAGGCTCTCGTCCGCATTTAAAGCGAAACAATCCGCGAGTTGGAAAGTTTGAACAATTAGTTACTTGACAGATCAAAGTGAAGACGCTGCGATTTGATGGGTTAATCAGCGATTCTACTTAACAGCTTATCGGTGTGAACGCCCGATGGTGAGGAAGAATCCGCCAATTAACAGGCACTGTCGCCTATCGGCGTTTGCGACCCATCGGAAACTTTAGAAGCCACGAAACGGCAGAGAGCGTGATTAACATTTCAAACGAGCAGGCACTCAGTTCAGTCGTGGGAAAGCGCATTTTATTCTTCGAGAACGGGTTATTGCTGACGGAAGAAATAGAAGCGAAATTGAAGAAATCTGGCGCGGTTCCGCTCGGGCCTGTTGGTACGTCTGATCAAGCAATTGACGTTATCGAACACCTGTCGGTCGATGCAGTCATTTTCGATGTCGCTCTGAAGCCTGCTGCCGTCACGCCACTGATTACTTATCTGGAAGATAAAATGATACCATTCATATTTGCCCTATTGGAAATTTCCAGCCATGTCGGCGAACCCATTGCCAAATTTGTAATGAGCGCGCGTAAGAGCGATCTTTCCAGGATAGCGGGCGCGCTGTTCCCATCGTCAGCTGCGTGAGAGCATTTGGGCCGCAATGATCAGCTGACTTCGAGAGAGCCTGCTTTGCCAGTTCCGCTGATGAGGTGTGTTGGATGAAGATTGCTACCTATAATGTTAACGGCGTAAACGGAAGGTTGGCCGTCCTATTGCGCTGGCTTGAAGAAGATACGCCAGACATTGTCTGTTTACAGGAGCTGAAAACGCCGGACGAAAAATTCCCGATCAAAGCGCTGGAAAAAATTGGATATGACGCGGTTTGGCAAGGCCAGAAAAGCTGGAATGGGGTGGCAATTCTGGCGAGAGGAAGGACCCCGGTTGTCACGCGACGTGGACTTCCAAGCGAACTCAATGACACGCAGAGCCGCTATCTCGAGGCAGCGGTTGGAGGCGTACTAGTCGGCTCTCTCTATCTTCCGAACGGCAATCCCGTTCCTGGGCCAAAATTCGAGTACAAGCTGAGCTGGTTTCAACGGCTGCACGATTATGCGGCTGAGTTGCTGACACTCGATATACCCATAGTGCTCGCTGGCGATTTCAATGTTATGCCGACCGATCTCGATGTCTACGCGCCGGAGCGCTGGCGCGACGACGCTTTGTTTCGGCCCGAAGTTAGAAAAGCATATGCACAACTGGTTGCACAAGGTTGGACGGACGCGGTCCGGTCTCTTCATCCAAAAGAGCGTATTTACACGTTCTGGAAATATTGGCGCAATTCCTTCGAACGCGATGCTGGGTTGCGCATCGATCATCTCCTTCTTAGTCCCGCTCTGGCACCGGCCCTGAAATCGGCAAGCGTGCGACGCAACCCGCGCAGCTGGCCTCACACGAGCGATCATGCGCCTGTGATGATCGAGATTGAGTTACCGCTTGGTGCCGGCTAATCTGAGACAAGCGTAGCCGCCCGGCGCTCACAAGACCGCGCCGATCGCCGCGCTTCGCGTAATTGTTCGATATCGGGATGCCACCACCCCCGTTCTCGATCTTTGTTTGTTAGTTCATTCTTCCTTGGCCAGTTTCGAATGAGTTCGTCGAGTGAGGGCAAGCACCAGATCCCCCAAACATAATCGCCGTCGAGACCGGGATAAATGTCGTCGATCGTATCACAGTGCACCAATTCGCCTGTTATCTCCCTAACAACGATAATACCATAGGTCTCAGTTGCAATGGGACGATTGAGCGGTGGCAACGCGTCGGCAGAGAGCGGAATTCGTCGTCGCCTGCGCTCGTTCGCACGTCGACGTGCCCTTTTTTCTTCATCGCTTCCCTTACGCGCTTCGGCGCGCTTCCGCCGTTCCTCCGGTTCGCTGCGTCTAGCCTCGTTTTCGATGGCCTCCCAATGTTGGACAAGCTCATCATAGGATGCAAAGGGCACCCGCCAAACTTTCGCATTATGGTCCCATCGGGCGAAGGATATCTGACGGATTTCTTCAACCAGCCGTCGCCAATATGGCGATTTAATTCGTAACCCTTCACCGTCGACCGACAAATACGTACTGAGGATCGGCTCGAATTCATAGGCGTCCCTCCCCTTTTCCTCTGCAGAGGGGTTTGCGCGTGAGGCCTCGCGAGCCAGCCAACGATTAATGCGCCGAGACGCCGTTTTCCCAGGAACGATCCATGCCTTGTTCCAGTCGCTCCATCGTGCACGGGGAAATTCCTTGCGAAAGCGCTGAACTGTCATTCGATCAAAAGGAAATGATATTGTGGCTCGATCATGGTCTTCGGTATCCAGTCGAGTGTTTTTGTCCATCTGCGATGCTCCAGCGCCAGTTGGCTAACTGAACCCAATAAGCGGCCCAATGTTTCGTTGGGTTGCCTGCGCGGTCGAAAAGCGTTCATTTTGGAATAAGAGTTCGTTGATGCAAAGGCATCTGGATCGTTTCAAATACGAAGGTCTGAAACAAGCGACAGACGCTTTCGCTGACCCATAGCCTTCATGACTTATCGTCACGCGAAGCTTAGGTAATGCCTCTTTGAAAACTTTTTTGGAACTTATGCCGCAAGCGGGAGTTTCATGTCTGTTACTTATTTCACTGGAGAAATACAATGAAAATCAGAACGTTAGCGTTCTTGAGCGCTTGTATCATCGCGCCTTCGGCTGTGTTCGCTCAGGACACCGGCAAAACCTCTCCGGAAACTCCAGCGGTGGCAACGCCTGATAGCAACAATCCAGACGCGCCGGTTAAGGGCGCCAACAGCTTTACAGAAGCTCAAGCCAAATCAAGGATTGAGGAGGCAGGATACACAGGCGTAAGCGGCCTCAAATTGGACGAAGAAAACGGCATCTGGGAAGCCTCTGCCATGAAAGGTAACGAGAAGCTGGACGTCCAGCTTGACTACCAGGGCAATGTCACAAAGAAGCCAATGTGAAGGTTTGGCTTCCATCCACCATTTGAACATGGGAGATTTCTATGAAAACCGTTACCGGATTATTTGACAATTACGAAGCAGCCAAGGATGCTGTGGCACGGCTCGAAAACGCCGGGTTCCCGTCAGACGACATTTCCATTGTTTCCCACCACCGCGACGATGACAGCGAGAGTAATGCCGGCTCCGGCGCAGGGGTCGGTGCAGGTCTAGGTGCGGCTGTCGGCGGTGCCGGTGGTCTTTTGACAGGGCTGGGCTTCATGGCGATCCCAGGCGTTGGACCAGTCGTCGCCGCAGGTTGGCTCGCAGCAACATTGACCGGAGCAGTCGGAGGCGCAGTTGTCGGGGGTGTCGCCGGTGGTCTCATCGGGGCTCTTACGGAGAGCGGTGTATCGGAAGAAGACGCTCACTTATACGCTGAAGGCGTTCGTCGCGGTGGCTCACTTGTGACCGCTCGTATTGCGGATGAACGTGTGTCGGAAGCCGACGCTATTTTGGCCGGTGCCAATCCGGTGGATATCAATGCCCGAGGCAAACTCTATGTCCAGGAAGGCTGGCAACGGTTCGACGCGAACGCTGATCCTTATACCGAAGAGGAAATCGAACGGGAACGTAGCCGTTATCTTTAAATCTTGAGCGGGCGAAAGCCCGCTCCCTCGTCGCTATAAACAGTAATTAGCGCGTAAGCCGTGATAACAAAAAGCACGCAGCGAATAACGCGGCAACAACGATACCCAACACGACTATACGATCTGAGATTGTAATATCGAACATCTCAATCTCTATTCTTTTCAGTCCAGACCATGAAACCTATGAGCGCGAACAGCGACACCATCATCGCGCCAATAAACCAAACAAACCAGATCATACGTGGTCCTCCCGGCGACAGAACTCGCAAGACGGGAAAATGTTCATTGGGCTCGTATAAATTGAATAATGAGCCCTGATCAGTAGGGTGTAAGGTACTGATCAGGGCTTGCGCATGGAATTGCCATCAGCTTGGAAAGCCATACGCAATTTCGCAAATAACGTGCCCAACTCATTGGACAAGGGGTTGCGTGAATTTCCGTACGCTAACGTACACCAAGTCAGGCGATTAACGCCTGCATCGCAGTACGTTATTGGCTATAGCCGTATCCCGCCAGAGCAATGCCTCCGACCACGCCGATCACCGACCAGCCAAGCATGCTAATGCCCATGAAGCTGTGATAGGTTTTATCAGAGACTTTCTTAAAAGCCACCGCGACCAACAAATTCACGGCCGCGCCAAAGATTAGGCCGATACCGTTGGCGACGTAGGCGGCGGGGTGAAGTGCCATGCTCTGCATAAAATACGGTCGCAGCAGAAAAGTCGCGCCCAGCATACCTACGATCAGCACGAAAACTGAGACCATGCCGAAACCGGACCATCGTATTAGCATTGTCTAAACTACCTTTGTCTTAGGGAAGATCGAGCGGTAATGACTCTTGCCTCGTCGATGAACAACCCCTTTGCTCGGAGTTATCCCAAAAAAAGCCCGCCACTCATGGGGGCGGGCAAGTTCGGTTCTCTCCAATTGACGGATAAAATTTTACTTAAACGCTTAAAAAAGTAAATCCGCGCAGCGGTAGCGGACTAGCCTGATTCCGCACAAATTTCGCCCAAGACGACGTCCAGCCGTCAAATTCTAGCGTTTCCCCTGCCAGATCATCGCAAGAGCAATTAGTGCTAAAATAGATGTCAGTACGGCTTCAGCCAATATGATCCAACTCATTTGCGTTCCCCATACACAATTGAACGATCCATGGCTTGATCATGCCGGCGCGACAGGCCACAATTCCCTCGGAGCCAATAAGGCGGTTTTTATACTGAATGCTTAAAAAGTGTAAACCCCAGCGGCGTCTCCCAACCCCGCTGGGGTCGCGCGCAGCATTCGTACATTCCGACATTGCTTCGCGCTAGCGCCCGAGAAGCCGTCTCTCGGACGATCAGACAGATAAAGGACGACGGCAGGCCGACTATATCGGAAGAAAATAGAGCAACAATCTGGATATCCAATTTCGACAGCGCGCCAGTATCCATGACCTTGTTCATCAGAATGACTGCCGCTGCGGTCGTCTTCAACAGCGAAATAACAATCAATTACATATATTTAATCGAAACGCATCTTCCTCAATTTATTATCGCCACCAAAAAAAATACCCCGCCTCAGCGGTGCAACGGAGGCGGGGTAGGCGTCAGTCTTCCAAGCTTGGTTAAACCGGCAGCCGACACCAACGAATACGAACCACGTTCTTAGGAAAAGGTTCCCTCGGTATCGTTGGAGTTGGCATGCATTGCGGTTATGTCATGTCGAACAACATACTTCTGATGGGCAAGCCTGGCAGCGAGTTCGCAAAGATAATTTCGATCACGCAAACCATGCTCGTAGAGCATCATGACGCAGGATGCGAGTTCACTGGCCGAATAATTCCGGTCGCTTTCCTCGAGGATCACTGCTGCATACGTGAAGCAGCTACGCAGGAAATCGACTTCGACAGGTGTATATATTCGGCTCGCTTCGTTGAAAAACGGCATGTCAGCCTCCTAATACTAAAGGCGTAACTCTACCTTATTAGCGACCGCTAAAAAGCAAATTTTATCAATTAGTGTTACGTTACGCGGGCGCTGCAGAATATTGAACCCCGCCAGCCGTTTAGCTGACGGGGTATGCGCCTGCCGAAGCGAGCCACGCCGTAAACAGGCGCATGGCTGTGGCCTGAATGAGCGTCCAAACTGACGACGAGGGCCGAAGTTTCATTTAAAATGAGGTAAAAACTGCATTCGCCCCATCGGCTTTATCGGCTTCTAGTCGCGTAGAAACACAACGTAATCATTCGCATTCCTTATTCTTGACAGTTCATTCCAGAATTCCTATCTTGCCGACATGGCACGATCAAAAGAATTCGATAGAGATGAAGCGCTCAAAGCCGCCATCAATGTCTTTAGAGAACATGGATTCGAAGGCACTTCGACGGAAATGCTTATAAAATCGATGAAGGTGGGCCGGCAGAGCCTTTATGACACCTTCGGCGATAAATGGCAGCTCTATCGATCAGCGGTGGAACAGTATTTAAATAGCGAAGCTGCGGCCCATATCGACACCCTCGTATCCGAAATGCGCGCGATTGATGGAATTCGCGCTATAGTCTGGCGCGTAGTGGATGAAGCGAACAGGCCATGTCTGGGAGTTAGTTCTATCTGTGAGTTCGGTCAAACTCGACCGGACCTAATTGCCGTGCATCAGGCTGCGGACCGGCGTCTGAAGGAAGCAATGAAGCGGCGTATTGCGGAAGCAGAGGCGGACGGCGACCTGACAGATCAGGTGTCTTCACCGGAAATCGCGGACTTTATGATCGCCAATTTTTCCGGCATCCGGATCGCGGCACGCGGGGGTGCCGATCAGAAACATCTTCAATCTTTAGGAACAATGGCTTTGCGCGCAATCAGCTGAACATCCAAAACAATTTGGCCAATTATGGAACGATCAGTCCAGAAAGGATATAGTCATGAAAGCAGTTGTTATGAGGGAATTCGGCGGGACCGAGGTAATGGAAACGGTCGAGCGCCCTTTCCCTCAGCGGAACATGGACATGTCGTCGTCAAAGTTGCGGCGGCGGGCGTAAACTTCATGGATATAGGGGTAAGGCAGGGGTCGACCTGGACTGATGTGCCAAACCCGAAGGTGCTCGGCGTTGAAGGCGCGGGCTATGTGGTCGCAGTGGGCAGCGGCGTGGACGAATTTGCGCCAGATGATCGTGTCGCCTGGATCTACGGCCCTGGAAGCTATTCCGAATACATCTCAATATCAGCAACTTCCCTTGTGAGAATTCCGGATATAGTGGACGATCGCATAGCAGCATCCATCATGATGCAGGGGCTCACGGCAAGCCATTTCGCGACAGACTTTTATCCGGTTCAGCCTGGCGACATCGCTTTGGTGCACGCAGCTGCGGGTGGCGTGGGGCTTTTCCTGACGCAAATCATCAAGCGGCGCGGCGGTCATGTCATCGGGCGCGTCTCATCCCCGGAAAAAGCGGCGATTGTCAAAGCGGCCGGAGCAAATCATGTCATTATCGACAGGGACGGACAGTTCGCAAATGAAGTCTTGCATCGTACGGATGGGGTGGGTGTCAACGTCGTCTACGACGGATCGGGACCGAAGACTTTCCAAGACTCCCTCGCCTCACTCTGTCGTTCCGGTACTTTTTGCTGGTACGGACCGGTACTGGGCGGGCCCGGTCCGCTCGATCTTATGAGCCTGCCGAGAAGCATCGAGATCGGCTACGCCACCTTCTTCGATCACATCCCCACTACCGAACTCTTACGGTCCCGAAGCAAGCAACTTTTTGACTGGATTGAGGACGGTTCGCTGAAGGCCATGATCGGCAACACTTATGCACTTGCCGATGCCCGCCAGGCTCATGCGGATACGGAAAGCCGGGCTACAACCGGCAAACTCCTGCTCATACCCTGACGTTCGTTTGTCCTGCCATATGAATATCATCGGCGCCGGCTTCCGGCGCCGATGAGTCCTGTAATTGTCAGAGCTTACCCGGACCGGCTGTCAATGCGAGCAGACCGGTAAGAGGAGACGGCTCTTGAGACGTGAGATCGTAGGGGCACGCAGTGGCAAGCGTTGCGAAAGCCATTACGGCGATAATGAAAATCTTCATCTCAACCTCCGTTATTGCGAACCGGAACTCAGGTGAGATCCAGTTCGACTGCTATGTTTCCACGCGTTGCTTTCGAATAAGGGCAGGTCTGGTGAGCATCCTCAATGATCGCTCGAGCAATCTGCGGCTCAAGTCTATAGCGCGACAATCAGGATGAGACGCTTGCGACAATCTGGATGAGATTCTTAGGTCGCGGTCTGGATCAAATTATCATGCTGATTGCCGTTGACAAGTTCTTCTTCGTTTTCTGATTGCCGCTGCGCGACAGACAGCGTTGAGGTCCTGATTGTCGCAAACGAGGCCGGTCGGCCCCGCTGGCGTTTTTCTTCAAGCGCGGTTCTGCGGCGATAACTTTCGACATTCATCTCGAAGATCGTGGCATGGTGCACAAGCCGGTCTACTGCTGCGAGTGTCATGGCAGGATCTGGAAAGACCCGGTTCCACTCTCCGAACGGCAGATTGTGCGGCAAACCGGCCATAGCCGGAAGCTCGTTCGTGACGTTTTAAGGGAGCAGCGTCTCGACGTGTTCCGAACGCGGCCCAGTTCTCTGGATAGCTGGTTGCCTTGGCTCAACAGCCGCTGGGAAGAAGGGGGCACGGAACGCTTCGGCACTCTGGCGTGAGATGAAGACGAAGGGCTTTGTGGGAAAGAGTAGTGTCGTATCGCAATGGGCTCAACGCCGACGTCTTGCGGAAAAGGCCAATCAGAGCGGGCTCGCCAGAACGCCGTCCGCACGGGTTATCGCACGGCTCATGACCACCGCGCGCGACGACCTTGCAAAATCCGAAGCGATCCTGGTGGCGGCGATCGAAGTGAACGTCCCGGACCTTGTGGTCGCCCGTACTGCCATTGGTGATTTCCAGTCCATGATCCGCTCGAAGACAGCGCGGAAGCTCGACGAGTGGTTGGAAGCCGCTAAGGACAGCTTGGTCGGATCGTTTGCCGGCGGCGTCGAAAAAGACCTCGACGCCGTCAGGAATGCAATCATATCACCGTGGTCAAATGGGCAAACGGAAGGACAGATCACACGCTTAAAGCTCATTAAGCGCCAGATGTACGGAAGAGCAAAACTCGATCTCCTGCAGGCGCGGTTGATCGGTGCGTCGTAGACCTGCACGGCAGCAAATGTGCGTCAGGGGGTGCGGATAAAAACTTGGACTGTTTTTACGTCACAATGCCAAGACAGTTTCGATATTCGATTGGGCTTCGTGC